>JAEZXW010000019.1 GCA_023419515.1 Actinomycetes bacterium | reverse complement strand
GTGCACAAGGGCTGGATCAAGCGGGTGAATGCTCACGACAAAGAGATTGCTCGTTGGGCGCTCGAAACCATGGGCATGATCGATTTTGCCAATCGACAGATTTCTGAGCTTTCGGGCGGTCAGCGCCAACGCGTCTTTTTGGCTCGCGCCCTAGCGTCACAGGCGGATCTCTTTTTGCTCGATGAGCCACTTGCTGGAGTCGATAAAAAGACCGAGGAACTCATCATGAGCACCCTGCAAGATTTTGCCAAGCAGGGCAAAACAGTGGTCGTGGTTCATCACGACCTGGCAACGGTGCCGCGCTACTTTGACCATGTCTGCCTGTTTAATCGCCGTTTGGTCGCGGCAGGCACAATCGAAGATGCGTTCACGACAGAAAACATCGAGAAGACCTTTGGCATTCATGCAGGAAGGCTGGGGGTGTAATGGAGCTCAATGTTGAATTGCTTGCTACACCCGTTTTTGGGATTGTAGCAATCGGTGCGAGCCTGCTTGCCTTTGCCTGTGCATTGGTCGGGTCGCTCAGCGTGCTTAAAGGCCAAAGTCTCATCGGGGATGCGATGGGGCATGCCGCATTTCCTGGCGTGGTGCTCGCTTTTATGCTCTTTCAGACGCGCGATCCATTCTTGCTCGTCATTGGTGCAGCAATGACAGGGTTTATCGGCTTTGCCTGGATTCAAATCGCTAAGGACTATACCAAGATCCCACTCGATGCGGCCATGGGCATCGCGCTCGCAACCCTTTTTGGCCTTGGTGTCGTGCTTAAAAGCTGGATTGCCGGGAACTCCGCCTTTAGCAAATCGAGCCAAGCGGGCTTGCAAAGCTATATCTTTGGTCAGGCGAGCTACATGCTCGAGCGTGATGTCATTATCATCGCCGTGGTCGCCTTTATTTCATGTGGCCTTGTCATAATCTTTTACAAGGAGCTTAAAGTCCATCTGTTTGATCCAGTCTTTGCTGAGGTTATTGGCCTGAAGCGTGGGATTATGAACGTCATCGTGCTGATGTGCACCCTCATGCTGATCGCAGTAGGATTAAAGATCGTCGGCGCCATTCTTATCTCGTCGATGCTGATCGCTCCCGCCGTTGCTGCTCTGCAGTGGACATCGCGTTTTGGTCGAATGCTCGTGATTGCAGCATGTATCGCGGTAGTTGGCGCGCTCGCCGGCGTAATGATTGCCACGCTTCTCGACGGCTTAGCGACTGGTCCTTGCATCATTATCGTCATGAGCCTGATTGCGCTTGTCTCGCTCGTGATTGGTCCAAGGGGTATCGTCGCCCAAGTTTTGCAGCGAATGACAGCTTCCAAAAATGGCGCTTCTCCCAGCTCGATAGCCTCGAGTTCTAGTAACTCTGGCGCCACTCAGGCAGGTGAGGCTCCATGCTAAGCGAGGTCTTAATCATCCTGGTGCTCGCATCGATGACCTGCGCTTTGCTCGGTGTCTTTCTGGTGCTTCGCGGGCTTACCATGACGGCAGATGCCATGAGCCACACCGTCTTGCTCGGTATCGTGCTCGCGTTTTTTATCGTGCATGACTTAAGTTCACCACTTTTGGTGGTGGCAGCTGCAGCCATTGGCGTGGGAACGGTTTGGGCGATTGAGCTCATCATGAAAACCAAGCTCGTTAAAAGTGATGCCTCGATTGGTCTCGTGTTTCCGTTGCTTTTTGCCCTCGCGGTGCTGCTTATCAGTAAATATGCCCGCAATGCTCACCTCGATGTCGATATCGTGCTCATGGGTGAAGTGCTCTTTGCGCCGCTTCGCCGCATCGATGTCTTTGGGTATTCACTGCCGCTATCGCTTGTGAGCCTGTCGGTCATGTTTGTTGCCAACGTGTGCTTTGTCGCCCTGTTTTACAAGGAGCTTAAACTGGGATCGTTTGATCCGGTCTTTGCCGCAGTTGCTGGCTTTGGCTCAAGCCTGCTTTACTACGCCCTTATGACCCTTGTTTCGTTCACGGCGGTTGTCTCTTTTGATACGGTGGGCTCGGTGCTGGTCGTTGCCTTTTTCGCTTGCCCAGCAGCGGTAGGATTTTTACTCACTACGCGCCTGTCACACATGATTGCCGCAGCGCTTTTGAGCGCGATTGCGATGAGCGTGAGTAGCTATTATCTTGCGCTTTCCCTCGATGTCTCAATGAGCGGAATGGCTTCTGTGATCGGCGGTGCGCTCGTGGTAATCGCAGCACTTTGCGGCCCGCGCGGCGTCGTTGCATTTGTGCTCAATCGCAAGAGACTTCGCCAAGAACTTTATCAGCGATCTCTTCTTATTCACGTGGGTAACCACGAGTTTGGGTCAAGCGCTTCAATCGAGCTTGATACCAAGCTGCTGTGTGAGCACCTCGGCTGGAGTTCTCGAAAGGTTCAGCGGGTCGTTCATGCGTTGATTGCCCAAGGATTGCTCGAGCGCAGCATCTCGACTCAGCTCATTTCGCTTACCCAAGCGGGTCAGGCGCGCTACTTTGAATACAGCGGTTCTGAGCGCATCAGCATCTCTGATCATCGCGCTGATTCTGATCAGATCGCCAATCATCTTGCTCACACGAATTCCTGATCGTCGCAGACGGCATGGACCGTGTAAATGCGATAAAATAGCTGCTTACTTATTGGCAGTTCGATGGAGTTTGCATTCATGCTTTCACATGACGATGTTCAGGGTCTTGCTCGTTATGCTCGCATAGGTCTGGGGTCCGAGGAGATCGAACCCATGACCGACTATCTCAATGCGGTGATTGAGACGCTTGAGCCTGTTTTGCACTTTGATCTAGATGATGTTGCGCCAACCTTTCACCCCACGGCAGACCTTGCCAACGTCATGCGTGAGGATAAGGTCGGGGAGTCTTTGCCCCTCGAGGTTGCGATCCAAAATGCCCCGCGCGTCGAGGATCGTTGCTTTGTTGTGCCGCCCATTCTTGGTGAATAGCGAGGTTGATGATGGCGCAGTTTTTATCAGATAAGCTTTCGGCCATTAAGGTTGCCACACTCGTCAAATCTGGCGAGCTTTCTGCTCGCGAGGTCACACAGGATGTCTATGAGGCGATCGAAGCTCGCGAGCAAAACACCCATGCTTACCTCGAGTTGACGCGTGAGATGGCTTTTGAGACGGCAGATCGTATCGATGCGTTGGTGGCCGCTGGTAAGGCGGATGAACTCGGCGTGTTGGCGGGCGTACCTGTTGCCTTCAAGGATAATATGCACTTGATTGGTACGCGCACGACCTGTGGTTCTCGCATGCTCGAAAACTACGAAAGCGTCTTTAACGCCACCTGCGTGCAACGCATGATCGATCAGGATGCAATTTGTCTCGGTAAGCTCAACATGGATGAGTTTGCCTTTGGTTCATCAACTGAGACCTCTGCTTTTGGCAAGACGACCAACCCCTGGGATCACACTCGTGTACCAGGTGGTTCTTCTGGTGGCTCGGCAGCCGCTATTGCCGATGGCACGGCGTATCTCACGCTCGGCAGCGACACTGGCGGCTCGATCAGGCAGCCAGGAGCCTTCTGCGGATGCGTGGCGCTTAAACCAAGTTATGGCGTGGTTTCGCGCTTTGGTGTGGTTGCCTTTGGTTCATCACTCGATCAGGTGGGTCCGTTTGGCCACACGGTCGCAGATGTTGCTCTTGCTATGGACGCACTGACGGCCGGCGGTGTCGATCCGCGTGATTGCACGAGCCAAGACCGTGTGCACGGTTTTGTTGAGGCGCTCAAGACCCCGCTCGATCCACGTAATGTCAAGATCGGCATCATCCCTGAGCTCATGGAAGCCAAGGGCTTGACCGATGAGGTTAAGACCCGCATTCAGGAGGCAGCCAACCGTCTTGAGCAGGCAGGAGCTACCCTCGTTGAAGTTGAACTGCCGCATTCTCAGGCGGCGATGAGCGCGTACTATATCATCGGTCCTTCTGAGGCATTTTCTAATCTCTCGCGCTTTGACTCGGTGCGCTTTGGTTTGTGCGAGCCGAATCAACCGTCACTCGGTGCTCAGCAAGAAGCCTCACGAAACACTGGCTTTGGTGCTGAGGTTAAACGCCGCATCATGCTTGGTGCTTACCTGCTTTCAAGCGGTGTGTATGAGAAGTACTACTATCCCTCCCAGCAGGTCAGGACGTTGATTACCCAAGATTACGAGCGCGCGTTTGAGCAGGTTGACGCTATTTTGCTGCCAACCTCACCTCGTACAGCATTTGCCTTTGGTGAGATTTCAGACCCCACGCAGATGTATCTGTCTGACATGTTTACGGTCTCGATCAACATTGCTGGTAACTGCGGCGTGAATGTTCCTGTTGGTCTGGGCGATGAAAGCAGCCTGCCCGTCGGCGCTCAGCTGGTTGGACCTGAATTTGGCGATGTTCGCCTCCTGCAGATTGCTGCTTTGCTCGAGCAGGAATACGGCTCACTTTCAACGGCACATGCCCACCACAACTAGTTGGAGACGCGCATGAAGTCACTCGAAGAAGTACTCCAAGACTGGGAAGCAGTCATTGGACTTGAGATTCATACTGAACTAACCACTCTTGAGAGCAAGATGTTTTGCTCGTGCAAGCTCTCGCATGATGACCCGCCAAACACCAACGTGTGCCCGGTTTGCCTCGGTATGCCTGGTGCACTGCCTGTCCCAAATAAGCAGGCAATCGAGTCGATCATCCTCGCCGGCTTGGCAACCAACTGCGACATTGAAAAAGAGACCCTCTTTTATCGGAAGAACTATTTTTATCCCGATATGTCAAAGAATTTTCAGATCACCCAAGGGCCACTTGCGTTTTGTATGCGCGGACATCTTGACGTGACCATCCAGGGTGCGGGGGTCAAAGAGCGTGTTGATCGCGCCGATACCAACCAGGATTTCTATGTCTCGCGCATCGGCATCACACGCATTCACATGGAAGAAGACGCCGGTAAGCTCGTGCATAAGGGCGGCGAGGCCGGCCGCATCACGGGCGCCCAGTATTCACTCGTCGATTACAACCGCTGCGGTATGCCGCTCATTGAGCTGGTAACTGAGCCAGACCTGCGTACGCCCGAGGAAGCCCGTCGTTTTATGGAAACGCTGCGTACCCTCTTTTTGACGCTCGGGATTTCTGATTGCTCGATGGAGTCTGGCTCGATGCGCTGCGACGGCAATGTGTCGCTCAGGCGTCGCGGTGAACAGGGCTTTGGTACCAAGACCGAGCTCAAGAACATGAACTCGTTCAAGAATTTGCACGACGGCCTTGCTTATGAGATTTGTCGTCAGGCTGAGGTGCTCGAGTCGGGCGGCACGGTTGCTCAAGAGACCCGCCACTGGGAGCCCTCGCAAAAGCGCACCATCGTCATGCGTACCAAAGAGACGGCTGACGACTACCGCTTGTTCCCTGAGCCAGACCTGGCGCCTTATCGCTTGACCGATGAGTTTATCGAAGGCATTCGTGATCGTTTGCCTGAACTTCCAGCACAAAAGCGTGATCGCTATCAAAAGACCTGGGATTTAAGCTTTGCCGATGCTTCTCAGCTTGCAGAAAGCGTTGATGTTGCGGCGTTCTTTGAGCACGCGCTCGCGTCAGTGGCGCAAGAGAAACAGGCAGATGCTGGTGCGCTTGCGCAAAAGCTTGCCAATCTTATCAATAACGATTTTGCCGCCTATGCTAAGACGGTGGAAGAGCCTTATGCTGCTGATGCTCTCATCAATGCCGAGCGCCTTGGTGAGCTTGTCGTGCTGCTTTGTGAAGATACGATTAGCTCCAAGCAAGGCAAGGAAGTCTTTGCGCTCATGGCAAAGACGGGAGACTCACCACGCCAGATTGTGGCAGAGCACGGCATGGAGCAGGTGAGTGACGCCGGCGCCATTGACACCATTGTTGCTGCGGTTTTGGAACGTTGTCCTGATCAGGTGCAGCAGTATCGCGATGGCAACCAAAAGGTCATCGGCTTTTTGGTGGGTCAGTGCATGAAGGAATCCAAGGGTCAGGCAAACCCCAAGCTGATCAATGAATCGCTCCAGCGCATGCTGAATCAGTAGGTGAGAGGACGTCTGGTGGGTGCAGGGCAGTTGATACGGCGCGCGGGCGCAGCTTTGCGCGGCGTGCTGGCGTGGCTGGTAATCTGCTCGCTGGTAGCAAGCATGGTGTTGCCGAGCGCAGCAGCTGCAAAAACTCTCGTCGAGCCCGATCAACTCAATGATCAAATCTCCTCGTACCTGACGCTGCACCAGACTGATCCGGCGGGCGTGGCAGTGATCGCGCTCTCAGAAGGATCGACCCTCTTTGAGCTCTACCGCGGTTTTGAGGATGCCCGAGCTGATCGTAGGATTAGTGCAGATACCATCTTTGAGTGGGGAGGCCTTTCGGATCTCTTGGTCTGGGCAAGTGCCTTGCAGCTTGAAGAGCAGGGAAAACTTGAGCTTGATCGCGACATCAAGACCTACCTACCCAACGACATGACGCTGCCTTTAACCTTTGATCGCGTGATTACGTTTCGTGATCTGATGACGGGCAAGGCGGGTTTTGACATGGCCGCCACTGACCGCGTGACCACCTTGCTGCCTCAGGGTAACAACGCTGCCTCATTCAGCTATCGCCCCGTGCGTGAGATCCTTGATCGTGCTCAGGCAGACCAGATTTATCTGCCAGGTGACTTGGTGGTCTTTGATGAGTATGCTGTCACGCTTGCTGCCTATATCATCGAGCAGGTATCAGGCGTACCGTATGACGAATACGTGCAGAAGAACATCTTTGAGCGCCTTAATATGTATCACACGGTTGTGAGCGAAGGTATGCCTGCCGATCGTGCAAATCAGTCCAAGCCATCGAGCGATTTGGTGTATGAGCGTCAGCTTGCCCGCGCGACGCTTGTGACTCAAGGTCGTGATGGTGTAATCGGCTATGACCCCGAGGGCGTTCGTTTAACGCAGACCCGCGTGCTTTTTCGACATTATCCGGCACACGGATGCGTGGGCACTATCGTAGATCTCGCGCACTTCTTACGAGCTCTCAGTGGAAACGGGTATGATCAGCTGTTTCATAACCAGGCAACCATCGATAAGCTTTTTGTTAAAGAGATCGACGAAACCCATGACTCTTATTACTCCCACGGATTTCGCGCCGTCGACTTTGGCTTGGCAACAAACGATGAGCCGGTCTGGTATAAGCAGGCGTCAACCCTCGCGATGGGTGCCTCGGTCACCTATAGTCCTGTGGATGATCTCATGCTCGTGGTCATGACCAACTCGCACCAAAACCATCAGGTCATTGAGGGTATTCCTGAGCTGGTCTTTGGTTCGGCTTCACTTGAGGCTGATCAAACCGAGCCTGAGATTGACCCTGCGCACTGGGAAGGTCGCTACCAGCTTACGACGGTGCCTCATCATGGTCTGGGTGCTATCTTGAGCTTTTTGCATCGCGTGAATATCACGAGTAAGGATGGGGATTTGTGGTACGACGGGCGCAAGCTTGTCCGTGTGGCGCCTCAGGTCTATCGCGATCCAGCTCAGTACGCACCTGAGGCAACGCTCGTGTTTCGCGATCATCCGCGCTATGGCAAGGTCTTAAGTCACGGCGGTTACGATGCGCCCTTTGTCCCCGCTTCACAGGAGTTTTCTGAACAATGCCTTATGGTACTTTCGATCTTTGCGGCGATCTATTCGCTGATCGCCTTAGTGCTTACGCCAATCATTCGCCTGATCAGGATCAAACGTGCCAAAGAGCGATTTGAGCGCATCTTTGATGATCCGAGGTCAACGCTGTTTTCACTGAGCGCGAGTCCACAGATGCATCGCAGTGAAAAGCTGGGTGAACCGATGTCGCTTGATGCACTCGAAGAGGCGATGTCTTCACAAAAGAGCTTGCAGCACGCTCAGGGCATGCGGGCTCATTTAAGGATGAGGGTAACTGATCAGCTCACATATCTGAGTTACTTCTTGATTGTGGCAGCGGTGAGCCTGACGGTCTATATCACGATCCTGCTTGATACAATGACGGCAACGACGCAGGCGCTGTCGCTCTTTATGCTGCTGCTAAAGTTTGCGCTTGGAGCACTCGCGATCATTGGAGCTTTGCTCTTAGTGCGTGTGGTGCAGGCGATGAAGTCTAAGGCGATAGCGCGCAAGCGCCCCTTGCAGGTTTTGCGTATGATGGCACTGACGAACATCCTTATTGTGCTCGGCGCGATTTGTTACTGGGAGTTTGTGTTGTAGCGCGAGCGATGGAGTGCTGCGGCGCCAATCATGAGTAGCGCTGACGCTTCGAGAAATCACCTTGTTCCCACAGACCACGGTTGCCTTGCACCGCTGAACGCTCAGCCGCTTCAAGCTCTTTGCGATGCGCGGTGTTTGGTTTGACCGCCAACGCCTCAGCAAAACCATCGTTCACCATGTGATAGTTAATGAGGAGGTCAAGATCACCTGTGTTGCGAGGCTCGCTTGTCCAAAGGTAAATCAACAGCCGTCCGTACTTATCAAAGAGCTCCTGATCACTGCTTACCCAGACGGTCTTTGCGCTCGTGAGCTCTTGAAGATGAGTGGTTGCTGCCTGTGCGAGATCGGGCTGGGATTTTTTCTCAGGGGTATCGATACCAATCAGGCGACATTTGATGTCGGTGGCATCACCTGCAAACTGTAGATGAACCGTGTCTCCATCGGCATATGAGAGGATCTGAGCTTCAAGCACTTTACCTTGGCGTAAGTCTTGGGTGATAGTCTCGGCAAGTTCACGAGATGAACTGTTCGCTCGCTGGGGACTATGCTGGGCAAGCAGCCCATCGAAGAGCGTTGATTTTAAGGTGTCAAGCGCTTGAGGTCCGCCGACAGCTTGCCCGAGCGCAAGTGCACAAATTGCGCCGATCATTGTGATGATGACATTGGTCAGTCGTCTGCGTAATGGTCGACGGGAGGGTGTGCGCCGATAAGATCGAGAGTTTTGCATGATGTCCGTTCAAGAGCATTGCAAGAGACAAGTTTGGAAGGCTTAGTGTACAGTAAGAAACCAATGCGCACGAGAAGACGTGCGTGCTATCTTACTCGTGGCTTATGCCTGTAAACGCCAAAAGCCACCTGACGCCAGGAGTTACAAGCATGGGACAGTCACCCTCTTTGGATGAATTAGTCAATGAGCTTTCTGATGAGGAGCGCGCCGAGCTTAAAGCGGTGCTTGAGCGCAAGCGCAGCCAAGAGGAGTTCGATCGGCTTAAAGAGGCTCATGCCCGTGAGCTTGAGGAGTTACTCGCTCAGCAGCAAGAGCGAGAACAGGCGCTGATTAACCAGCTTAGCGGTGATATGAGCGCGGCATCTCAGGCGGTGCCAGAGTCAGCTCAGGCACCTGAAGATCCTCATGCAAGTAGCAAGCATCCATCAGCAGCTCCCGCCCCTGAGATTGATGCAGATCTCGAAGAAAAGTTTTCGATCGAAGATATTGAGCCCATGCCGCTCAAGCAAAAGATCTTTATTGCGCTTGCGCTTGTTATGGTGATTGTTGGCGGCGTCTATATCTACTTCAACCAGGCGGGGTAGGACATCAGGCTGTAGGTTGTCAGGGTAGACCTTGAGGCGCTTGGCTCTTAAGCCGCCTAGACTTCGTTACGCAGCCGCGAACCGATCGCTCCAAAGTCGCAGTTAATCAGCTCTTGAAGCTTTTGCTTTTTCAACGGCGTCTTGCATGATGTTGTACGAAATAGCACCAGGCACATAGCCAAAGATGTTGCCCTCAGGATCAATCAGGTATGTCGTCGGGAAGCTTTGGATGCGGTAGTCTGCCAGGGTCTTACCGGTCGTATCCATCACGACGGGGAAGCTATACTGGTTTGCCTTCAAAAACCCAGCAACCATCTCGGGGCTCTCATCGTTTTGGCGAGGGCCACCGCTTACGGTCGGGTTAGCAACGCCAAGTACGACAACATCGTTTTGATTCAAGCCGTAGTTCTCGTAGAGCTTTTGAATGTCGGGCATCTCAGCCTGGCAGGGCGGACACCAGGTTGCCCAGAAGTTCAAAAACACCGTCTTACCTCGGTAATCAGAAAGTTTGTGCTCGACACCGTTTTGATCGATAAGGGTAAAGTCAGGAGCTGCTACGCGGGGAGTATCTTTTTTAGCACCGGCGTCCGTCCCAGCCTGTGCCTGCTTATCGGCGTTTGTTGCTGCTTGATTATCTGCACCCTCATTCTGTGAGTTCTTCGTTTGCTGCTCCAGCTGGGCTTCAATGCCCTGACCAGGGGTGATGCGCGAGAGGTATGAGGTTGCGGTGTTGAGCCAGCCTGTGAACATTGCAATACCGAGCACGATCAAAATACCGGCCGCAACACGGGTAGTGATGGTCAGCAGATTGCGACGCTTGGCAAGCCAGGCAAGCGCTGGCGTCGTAAAGTGACCAATCACCAAAAACGGCAGGATAAAGCCGAGGGTATAGATGCCCATAAAGAGCGCGCCCGAGCCGCTCGTTTCGCTGTTGGCAACGAGCAAGAGTACCGAGGTAAGCACAGGTCCTACACAGGGTGTCCAGGCAAAGCTAAAGAGAAAGCCCATCAAAAACGCGATCGCGGGGTTCATCGTCTTAAACTCAGGCATCTTAAAGCGACGCTCGGTTCCCATGGTGGTTCCCAAAAACATGAGGAGACCAAAGACAATGATGATGATTGCGCTTGCGCGAGTGATATGGGCTCGCCAGGGCGCCAGGAAGCTGCCGAGTGCGCTAAAGGCAAACGCGAGCATAAAAAACGCCGCCGAGATACCAATCACAAAGCAAATCGTGTGGATAAAGACATGACGACGCTCATAAACGGTGTCGTTTTCCTCGGTGGTTGTCTTGGCGCCGGTGGCCAGATAACTCATATAGAGTGGTAACACCGGAATAATACAAGGGGAGAAAAACGAGAGCAGTCCTGCAAGGAAAACGAGGATCAGGCTCGGAGTTGTGCTCGTTGTCAATGCGGCTAAAGATTCCATGCGATGTCCTTTCTGATGGGCACGCCGTTAGTCGCGCATCGTTTGCTTTCAAACTTTTGCTATACGGTCAAGCTTTGCGTGATGTAGCTAAGCTTTGTAATACATCTTGCACAAGCTTGTAGCCTACCCAGCAGAGCGCCCTTTAAGCGTTGTGGTTATCAGGGCAAGCGAAAATTCACCGATTCAATGTTGTCATACTATGTATTAAATAGTATTTTGTATAGCAAAGTTAAGAGATGGCTGCTTAGGCTGGATCTGGTCAACTAGAAAGGTTGAGAGAAATGTCGCATCGTGAAAGCTCAAACAAGCCTCCTTTGGCACCACAGGGCTTTGAGGAGCAAGAAAGCACGACTGTACTCAATAAGATTGAGACGCTGCCGGTGATAAGCTCAGGCGATCGACGCGCAGCTGGTAACGGCGGTCAGGACGATCTGCCGCCTCAGATGGGTCAAGCGATGGCGGCACTCGAAGAAAAGCGCAAAAAGCGCCGTAAATCTCGCATGATCAAGGTCGGCATCGTTGTTGGTATCTTGGTTGTTATTGGCTTGATTGTTGGTATCAGTGTCATCAGCCAGATGCTCTCAAACCAGCGTGCCAATAATGCGCCAACCCAAGAGGTTACGCGCGGTGAGTTTTTGCGTGAGATTTCGAGCTCTGGTTCACTCGCTCCATTTGAAAGCCAGACGATTTCTGTTGATGTTCCGGCTGGCAAGGTGACGAGCGTCAAGGTGGCATCTGGTGACACGGTCGAGGAAGGCCAAGAGCTTTTTACCGTTGACTCACCCGAGGCTGAGCGCGCCGTCAAGCAGGCGGAGCTTGGGCTTAAGCAGGCAAAGCAGGGCTTAGGGCAAGCACAGCAGCAGTACAACGCCGCTGTTGAGGCAAAGTCTCAGGGCGCCAAGGCTGCTCGCGACGCTCGAAACAAAGCAGCACGTGAGCACAACAAGCTGGTAGATCAGTACAACGCAGCGCTGAGAGCTGGTCAGGACGTCTCAGGCATGACGGTACCAGATTTTGATGAGAGCCAGTTTGCCTTTGACGCGGTAAGCGCTGATCAGGCAATTGAGGCAGCAAAGCAGGGCATTGAGTCGGCTCAGCTGGGTGTTGAGACTGCGCAAGAGACATACAACGAGGCAAAAGAAGCCCTTGACGGTCTTGTCATCAAGGCACCAATCGCAGGTCAGGTGCTCTCCAGCAACGTTGAGGTGGGAACCAACCTCGCAACCTTGGCTCAGCAGGGTAAAGCTCCTATGCAGATTGCAAACGTGAGTCAGATGACCGTTGACATGCAGGTCAACGAGATTGATGTCCTCGGTATCGAGGAGGGAGTTGAAGCACGCATCACCTTTGACGCGATTCCTGATCTCACCGCAACCGGTACGGTTAAGTCTGTGTCGGCTGTTCCTGCAGGCAGCGAGGGTGGTGCTGATCTTGCCCGCGCCTTTGGCGGCGGTGGCGGCAGTGATTCGGGCGGCGGCATCGTTCACTACGTTGTTCGCGTGGTGATCGACAATCCTGACCCGCGTCTTAAGATCGGTATGAGCGCTCGCTGCACGTTGACGCTCGATAAGCGAGAGAACGTCCTCATGGTGCCGCTCGTCGCTCCTTATGATGATGGCAACGGCCAGATGATGGTTGATCGCGTGACCTACGATGAGCGTGGTCTTGAGCAGCGCGAGCCTGTGCCAGTCAAGGTCATCACCCAAAACTCCAGCACGACGGTTGTCGAGGGTGACCTGCACGAGGGTGATCTCGTCGCCCTGCCAAGCGGCTCTTAGCAGCTTGCCTGAATATCGATAAGAGCTGATCTTTTATGAATACCAAAACAGACATCGTTATCGATGGACGAAACCTTCATAGGATCTATGAGAGTGCGGCAGGCGAGTTCCACGCACTGAAAGGAGTCTCGCTCCAGGTCAAGCGCGGTGAGTTTGTTGCGATCATGGGTCCATCTGGCTCGGGTAAGTCAACGCTCATGAACCTCCTGGGCTGCCTTGATACCCCGACCTATGGCCAGTATTTTCTCGAGGGAATTGATGTGGCGCTCTACACCGATGAAGAGCTCGCTGAGGTTCGCTCGCATCGCCTCGGCTTTGTGTTTCAGAGCTTTAACCTCTTGCCTCGCGCGACCGTTTTACGCAACGTGATGCTGCCGCTTGTCTACGCCAAAGTTCCGTTGGCTGAGCGAGAAGAACGGGCAGCTCGAGCACTCACGATGGCAGGCATCGGGCCAGAGCTCTATGACCACAAATCAAATGAGATTTCGGGTGGTCAGATGCAGCGCGTTGCTATTGCGCGAGCGCTCGTGAACGATCCTGCGCTGATTCTTGCTGATGAGCCGACGGGTAACCTCGACTCAACCACGGGAGAGATGGTGCTCGATACCTTTCGGCGCCTGCGCGACCAAGGGTCGACCATCGTACTGATTACTCACGACATCGACGTCGCTCTGCATGCTGATCGTGCCTTGCAGATCAAGGACGGCAAGCTCTACCAAGGGCCACAAGAAGATGCGCTACGCAAATCAGCCGAGGCGCTCTCGTCACTCACCGCCAAACTCGAGGGGGTATCCCGATGAGTTTTCGTGATCTTTTGTACGAAATCAGCACTGCGCTCAAGGCAAACAAGGGTCGCAGTGCGCTGACCATCCTCGGTATCGTCATCGGCATTTCGGCCGTCGTGACAATGACCTCACTGATTGCCGGTATGCAGCAGAGCTTGTTGAGCGAGATCGGTGCTGATCAGGCGCGTCTGGTTTCGATGAGATCATCGATCCAGCCGCTCACATTAGAGGATCTCGACTTTGTCAAAGAGACGGTTGACGGCGTTGAATCGGTGGATGCCTCGGTCTATTCGTTTGCCGACATCAGTACGACAACCAAGTCGATGAACGCCCAGGTCGTTGGCGCAACTCCTGGCTATATCGCAAATGTCCAAGCGTTTGGAAAGCTCGGTGCAGGTCGCTATTTTGTCGATGATGACTCGACTTACATGCGTCAGGTTGTGATCATTTCGGCAGATGTGAACAAGGAACTCTTTGGATCAACGTCTGCTGACTCGCTCGGCAAAAACATTTCAATCAACGGATCCGATTACCAGATCGTTGGTATCCTTCAGAAAAAACAGCAGAGTCTCGGCCTTTCGACAGGCGTTATCTTCTTGCCATTTAACACCGCTCAGTATCGCGTTGTGGGTAGCGATACCTTCCAGAACTTTATTGCGTTGGCAAAGCCCGGGCATTCACCCGAAGAGCTTCGCGATGAGATTGTCAACGTCATGAGCCTGCGTTATCCATCGGCAAAGGAAGAGATTGAAGATCAAGGCACGGAGGCGACTGGTGGTGCAGCGGAAGGCGGCAATCCGTTCCAGACAGAGAGTAAAAACGGCTTTAGCGGAACGACCTCCGGAGAAGCTGTCAAGATGGTTGAGTCAGTCACTGGCGTGTTCTCGGCGATTATGAGCAGCGTTGCTGGTATCTCGCTGCTCGTTGGTGGTATCGGTATTATGAACATGATGTTGACCAACGTCCAGGAGCGCATCCGTGAGATCGGTTTGAGAAAGTCGGTTGGCGCTCGGCCTCGTGACATCACCAATCAGTTCATCGGTGAGTCGATTGCGCTCTGTTTGATCGGCGGTGTGGTCGGACTCATCTCTGGTTACCTCTCGGCGTACCTGATTGCCTGGGTCTTGGGTCTGTTTGTTCCATCGCTTTCGTTTACACCTGCGATGACCCCAGGTATCATGGTGCTGGCCTTTGGCGTTTCTGCTTTCATCGGCGTGATTTTTGGTTATGGACCAGCGCGTCGCGCGGCAAAGCTTGACCCGGTTGAGTCCCTGCGTCACCAGTAAGGTTGTGAGTACTGCAGCTAGGATCGCCGAGTACCTCCAAAGTTATGAGCACCTAACGCTGTGTATGAGGAGGATTTAGATCCCAGATACACCAAAATAATCTCTGATTTGTCTTGACATATTGCGTCGCATTCCAATCGTTTTGAGCTTGGTTAACAAAGCAATAAAAACGACGGCAAAGCTTCCTACCAATTTGGTGGGAAGCTTTTTACTATGAAAAACCTGTGAGTTACAAAGCACGTCGGAAGGGAGACTCACATGGAGCGTCGTCAGTTTGTCAAAGCGGGAGCGGTGGCTGTCGCCGGCCTTGCTTTTGGCACGAGTGCGTTGGAGTTAGTCGGCTGCGGTGGTTCATCGGGGTCGGCTGGTGGATCGCAGGGCATTACAGCGGGCAGTTTTGAAGCGCAGTCAACGGGACACAATGCGCCACTCGTGCTCAAGGCAACATTTAGCCCCGAGCATCTCGACCAGATCGAGGTGACCAAAAACCTCGAGACCATTGGTGTTGGCGCGTGGGCAATCGATCACCTTACGCATCAGATGATCGAGACTCAATCGCTCAACCTCGATACGGTGACCGGTGCCACGATTTCTTCGATGGCGTTTTTGGCTGCGATGCAAGAGTGTGCCAAGCAGGCAAATGCCGTTGAAGTCATGCAGAAAAACCCAGGGATCACCCCGCAGGTGAGCTCCTCATACGAGACTGATGTCTGCGTGATCGGCGGTGGCGGCTCTGGTTTGGCGGCAGCGATTAGCGCAGTGCAGGCGGGGGCTCGTGTGCTTGTGCTCGAGAAGTGCGGCATCATCGGCGGCTCGACAAACGTCTCAGAAGGCGCGCTTAATGCGGTTGACCCCAAGCGTCAGGAAGCTCAAGGCATTACGGATTCGGTTGAGACCTTCTATCAGGCAACTATCGAGGGTGGCCATAATGAGGGCACGCCTGAGCTTGTGGATTATCTCACCTCGCACGCGCTTGAGTCGGTGGAATGGATGGAGTCACTCGGCGTCGAGTTCAAGGATGAGGTTGGTTCAGCGACTGGCTCGATGGGTGAGCGCAGCCACTATCCTAAGACCCCATCGGGCAACACCTATATTAGGGCGTTTCATCAGTTCATCACCGATCATGCCGATCAAATCGAGATTCTCAACGACATGCAGGCCAAGGAACTTATCGTCACCGACGGAGCAGTGACGGGAGTCAAGGCGCTCTTTAGAGGTGAGCAAGAGGTCACGGTGAGCGCAAAGTCGGTGATCATTTCAACGGGTGGCTTTGGTGCCAATATTGCCTATCGCCAAGAGGTCAATACCGGTGTGTGGAGCCACGTTAAGCTCGACGAGAGCATTGGTTGCACCAATATTCAGCCATGTGCTCAAGGCGAGGGACTGGCGCTTGCCAAGCAGGCGGGAGCTGCACTCGTTGGCTTGTCCGATATCCAGCTTCACCCATGCGGCACGCCCAAGACAGGACTCATGGAAGACATTCGCACCTCGGGTCGCAACCGACTTTTCTTGAACGCCGAAGGCAAGCGTTTTGTGAGTGAGGGAGCTAAGCGTGATGAGCTTTGCAATGCGATCTTTGCTCAGCCTGGCTCAACCTACTGGATCCTCGTCAACAAGGTTCGCTATCCATCCGAGACTGAGCCTGATGCCAACGGTGCTACCATCGAAAATATGCTTGCGCTCAACAAGATCGTCAAGGGCGAAACCATCCAGGAGCTTGCCGAAAAGACAGGCATGAATGCCGAGAACATCCAAGCAGCAATTGATGCCTATAACGATGTAGTGGCGGGCAAGGCAACTGATGAGTTTGGTTTTAAGGCGGATAACAGCAAGGATCAGCAGCTGCTCGAAGGTCCGTGGTATGCCAACCAAAAGGTGCCAACGGTGCACCACACCATGGGCGGTATCAAAATCGATGTTAACTGCCATGCGCTCAGCGAGTCGGGCGAGATCATTAAGAACCTCTTTGCCTGCGGTGAGTGTACTGGCGGTATTCACGGATCAAACCGCTTGGGCGGCAATGCGATTGCTGACTGCATGACCTTTGGTCGTGTGGCGGGCGCACAGGCTGCCGCGAATGCTCAGGCTTAAAGTCTGGTAGTGCAGGTGGTGGCAGCGCGTCTGCTCAAGCAGGCGCTGCGATCTGCTCGGATTTAAACGCCGAGAAATTCGACGATGTCGCACAGGGTTGGGATGTATGACACCCCTGGTTGAGTGCAGACCAGCCCTGCTGCAGTGTTTCCGAGTGCGGTAGCTTCTACCTCAGACATCCCCATCAACAAGCCCGCAATGACGCCGCCTGTGTGGGTATCGCCTGCGCCGATGGTGTCGCAAAGCGTCACATTGACACGCTTGACTTGTGTCTTCGTGCTGGTTGTGCGACCGTCGCTCGTATGAGGGACTGAGACGATCGTCCCGTGTGAGCCCTGGCGATGCAAGAGGGTGGCACCGCGCTTTTCACACAGCTCATCAAGGCCGTGCCCATCAATTGCCCTCAGCACGTTATCGGCATGCGTGAATTCGTCCTCGTTGATGGTGAGAATGGTGCGTGGTGTTAAGAGCTCAAGCCAAAGCTCAAGCGGGGCATCGAGGATACGCGGACCAATATCGAGCACCAAGCGAGGAGGCTCGTTGTCGTTGAGTTTATCGCGCATCCACTCAAAGAGGATAGGGTGCGCCTGACTCAACAGTTCGTAGCCAGAAAGATAGACGATGTCATCTGAGCTTACGCTGATAAGATCGAGCGTCTCACGATCCCAGATTACCTCAGGTCCTTCGGTGCTGATAAAGGTACGCTCCTTGCTTGGCTCAACAAGGGCGAGGCACCACGCATTATCACAGTGCGGATTGCGGATGAGCACTTCATAGCCCATCTCATTGATTGCCGCTTCGACCGCGCCAGACCAAGTGCCAACACCTACAGGAATGGCGGGAACGAGGTTTTGCCCCAGCGCGTGAATCGTGCGCGCGGCATTGAGCGCACAGCCGCCGACTTGGGTCTCAACAGGTGTCGCTAGCACGTCATCACCTGAGTGCGGTAAGCGGCTTACCGTCATCACCATGTCGATGATAGCACCACCAATGATGATTGCCTGACCGCGGGTTTTGCTGTGATTCTGGCCGTAAGTGACGCCATCTGCCATTTGAGTTTCAGCTGTCTCAGTTTGATAGGCACGCAGGTCTCGTAGGAGGTCGCGTGGGGTATAGGTGGTCATGGATGCGCTCATTTTTGGCTCCTGAAACTATCCAAGGACTCGTTCGCGCAGCTCAGTCAAAATGCGAGCATCGGCGAACAAGTCACAGCCGTTGGCACTGTCGATTAGGGCGCGCTCATCACTATTGATGGCGTTCACCCCGCGGATGGCGCCGCAAAGCGCGCAAGCGATCGCGCCGATGGTGTCGGTGTCACCACCGAGGTTGGCAGCCAATCGAGCGCAGGTGCTCGGATTCCAGTTGCTTGCCTCTGCGAGCGCAAAGGCAGCTGGCACGGTGTGGATGGTCTCCATATCAGCACCAATGAGCGTGTAGGTAAGCTCACAGATTTCAAAATGATAATCTTCTTCAAGCGTGGCAAGGGCTCGCTCGAATTCTTCGCCCTCACTCCCAAGGTTCTCTCTCAGTGCCTGAAGGCGTTCGCCATGAGCGCGATGGCTCATGGCAAGAAGGTTGATCGCCCACAGTACGCGGGTCGCTACCAGCGGGCTGAGGGTCGAGGCGTAGTGATTTTGCGCGCGCTCGGAAGTTTCGCAAGCGACCGAAAGAGCAGTATTTGCCTGCATGCCGTCCAAGACACAGGCGATAAAACAGGCGATCATGACTGCGCCGGCAACAGCGACATCACTTTTATGGGTGGGTGAGCACGCCTCATACACCTGCTCAATAAAGGCAAGTTGTGAGTCAGCATCGATCTCACCGTCAATCAAGAGAGGGGCACTCAGGATGCAGCCCAGAACTGCCGAGCGCATGGCGGCACCGTTGGTGGTTCCTTGGTTTTCAAGCTCACTGATCGGCGTACCGGCGCGAAGAGCAGTCAGCGCCGCTTTGGAAGAAGGGCCTAAGATATTTTGATCCCAGACCTTCCTCTCGTCAGCCCAGGTGAGGATGTGTTTAGCAATACAGTTTGCATCGATCTTGCCATCACATTCGATCACGGCGTGCAAAATGGCGAGTGCCTGCTGGGTATCATCGGTAAACTCGCCCGCCTCAAACATGCAGGAAGCGGGATTTTTGGGGTGTCCAGCCAGCAGCGAATCAATCGTTCCAAACATCGGCTTAATTTGATCGCGGCGCAGCAGCTCAGAGGGCATACCAAATGCGTCGCCGTATGCTTGGCCGTAAAGAACGCCAGCGATGCGGACAAAAGTTTCTTCGTGGGCATCAACGGTGATTGCCATATCGTCGTGGGTTGTCACAGTACACCTTTCACTCACAGATCGCTCATATTGTCGCATCTTAAGACAAAAAAATGTGGGAGAATTCAGGCGTGTATGTCTGGAAGGAACCGCGCTGCTGATCCGTGCGGTTTTATTCAAAAGGAGGAGCCACATGAGTAATGTGGAGCAGATTGAATCAGCTGAGATTCAATCTGGTGTCGGACGCATTGAGAATGCAGGTCTCGATGTTATTCCTGAGTCCGAGCGTAAAGGCAAGCCTTCTGACTTGTTTATGCCGTGGTTTGCGGCAAATATCTCGGTTCTCGGCCTGTCGTGGGGCGCTTGGGTGCTCGGGTTTGGTATTTCGTTCTGGCAGGCGGTTATCGTTTCTGTCATCGGCGTTGCGTTCTCGTTCTTTTTGTGCGGCGTCATTGCAACGCTAGGTAAACGCGGTTCTGCGCCGACGCTTGCGCTTTCGCGTGCTGCGTTTGGTTTTAACGGCAACCGCGTGACTGCTGCGATCTCGTGGATCCTGACCGTTGGCTGGGAGACTGTTCTTTGCGTGACTGCAACATTGGCAACCGCAACAGTGATGGCGTCGCTCGGTTTTCATAATGAGACGATGGCGCACGTGATCGGGTTTGTCATTGTTATCGCACTTGCTGCGAGCGCTGGTATTTTGGGCTTTGACACCATCATGAAGGTGCAGACCTGGATCACCTGGATTACCGCAGTATTGACCATCATTTATCTCGTACTGGTTCTTCCTCAGATCAATTTTGCTGCTGTTATGGCAATGCCCTCGGGCACGCTGGCAGCCTGCATCGGCGCTCTTGTCATGGTTGCAACCGGCTTTGGTCTGGGTTGGGTTAACTGTGCAGCCGACTACTCTCGTTATCTGCCTCGTTCGGCAAGCGCTGGTGGCGTGACCTTCTGGACGACGTTCTCGGCATCACTGCCCTGCGTCATCCTCGTTGTCTTTGGTTTGTTCTTGGTGGGCTCAAATGCTGAGCTTGGTGAGTCGATCAACCTCGACCCAATCGGCGCGCTGGTTACCATCTTGCCGGTGTGGTTCCTCGTGCCATTTGCGATCGTTGCGATCCTTGGTCTGGTTGGCGGTATCATCCTCGATCTTTATTCATCAGGTCTTTCACTGCTTGCAACTGGTCTTCCCGCGAAGCGCCACGTTGCAACCGCGATCGACGCCACCATCATGACGCTCGGCACAATTGCTGTCGTTTTCTTCTCGTCAGACTTCTTGACTCCATTCCAGGGCTTCTTGATCACGCTCGGTACGGTTATTGCATGCTGGGCTGGCATCATGATTGCTGAGGCGCTTATGCGCAAGCGTGATTACGATGTCGAGAGCTTGTTTACGCCCGAGGGTGTGTATGGCTCGGTCAACTGGACGACTATCGCTATTTTGGTGGTTGGTACCGTGGTTGGCTGGGGCTTTGTCGTTAACTTCAACGCAAGCTGGCTTGAGTGGCAGGGCTATTTCTTGCCGCTGATCGGTGGCAAGGATGGTCCGTGGGCGTATGCAAACCTCGGTGTTTTGTTTGCGCTAATCATTGGTTTTGTTGGTCACTTGCTGCTCAACAAGAAGCGCATTGCTGAACAAGAGGCCAAGACGAAGTAGTTGCTTTAAGGCGATGTCGCTATTGCAGGGCGACCGTCTTGCTCTTGGCGACGTCGTAGAGCGGCGGTGCTGATTGCATCGTCACCAAGAGTGACCGCTAGACTGAACGGCACCGTCATTTCACGGCCAGAAAAATGCTCCCTTGTCTCACGTTTTAAATGGCGATGAAGACAAGGGAGCGTTCTTTTGTGCGAAAAATTAATCGAGAGTTGAAGGTTGAGCGCCAAGGCTCAAAGCTCGCAGATCGAGGGCTGCCGCTCAAGTGGCTTCTTTACGCTAGGATGTCCCACATTGGCACTACGCGCGGCGTACTCTGGTCATAAAGATCAATGAGCTCTTGTGGCAGATAGGCACGCTTGATAATTACTTCGGTGGTATAGTGCTCAAACCAGTCGTGCGTGATGATGAGGTAGCCATCCTTGCCGGTCTTATCTCCCCAGGAGTTTTCGACCTTCCACGCAAGTGGTTTGCCGTCATCGTCAAGGTTAACGCCCTGGAGGGTCATCGCGTGGTTAGGAACTTGCTCACGAAGACTGAGCTCGGTGCTCTTATCAAGCGCAAGCTTAACGCCAAAAAGCTGTTCATAATCGCTGGTCTCAAGGGAGAGCAGGCCTTGCTCGCGCCTAAAGTGTTTGCCCACGTCGCAGGCAAACCAGATGGGCTTGCCGCCTTTTAGCTGTGCGGTTGTTGCGTCGACAAACGTATCGAGTTCGACGTTCAAAAAACGAATCGGCTCACCAACGATATTGCCAATCCAAGGGGAAAGTTCAAAGACCGTGTTGAACGGGTGAGACTCCTTAGGAATATTGACGAGCCCGATATAATCATCGAGGTCAATATTGGCGAGTGCATAAAACTCCTGAGGCGTGATGTTGCTCTTGCGAATGAACTTATCGTCTTTATCGCGCACCTCAAATGTAAAGTGGCAGGGAGGCTCGCCAAGGCTGATACATAAGATACGATAGATGTCAGCAAGTGTTTGATCCTTGAGCGCTTGTAATGCGCTTGGCGTTTCACCTCGCTGCGCGGCTTGACGCAGAGTAAGGCCGCCTCGTCTTAAGGCAAGGCCTAAGACGTCGTTGAGCTCACGCGAGTTGGTCGAACTTGCCGTCTCAGGCATGATATTGCTTGGCACAACGCCGTATTTTTTGATGAGACTTGCTGCCATGGCAAAGTGACCGCCATCAGGGATGGGCATATCCAAAAGCAGGTGCAGCTCTCGATCATCAAGCGGACGATCAGCGAGGGCAATCATCGCCTCCAAAAAGAGGTTCGACTTTTCAAGCTTGTCATAAAACATGCCGTATGCGGCAGAGAGCTCGAGGTTCTCGAGGTTAAAAACATCGATGAACTCCTTGCGGATGATGTTGTGTGCAGCAAAAAGCCAGCAGCGTCCTGTCTGCTTTTGATCGGTGACCTTGGTGGGCTTAAGGTCAACCGAGTAGGTGTCGTGGTAGCGAGCCACAGCATCGCTGTTCCACGCGGCTTTTAGGATGCCGCTTGTTGTGACAGCATTGCGAGCGAGGGTGTAGGTGCGATCGCCCTCGGTCTGCGCCCTAAACGAATCAAGCGAGCTCAGGCTTAGCGAATTGAGAGAATTTGTCATCGTGATGTTTCCTTCGGTGGTCGTGCATGTGGTGACGAATGCTTCTTGCAGGTTCACGCGCGTTTAAGCGAGCGATTGCGTTAAGCGAGTGAGCCCATCGGATCCCAAGGCTTTAAAACGATCGGCTTTTTCTCAAAGAGCTCAAGCTGCTTTTTCGTCAGGAACTTCTTGTCGATAACCACCTGAAAGACGTACTCATCAAACCACTCATCGCTCATGACGTAGTAGCCCTTCTCGCAAGATTTATCGCCCCAAGAATTCTCAACACGCCAGCTGAGAGGCCTACCGTTGTCATCAAGATTGACACCTTGGAAGGTCATTGCGTGTGTCATAAGTGATTCGCCGTAGTCCAAGCGTTCGCCTTTTTCTTGATAAAAGCCAACTTCAAAAAGGTTATCCATATCAAGAGCACGTGTATCCAAAAGGCCTTCATCACGAATCATATCCTGCGCAACATCACAGCCAAACCAAACAGGACGACCATCCTTAAGCTGCTTGATATCAGCTTTTTTCATCTGATTAATCTCGACGTTGAGATAGGTTACAGGACGACCCTCAACGACATTACCAAGATATGAGACGGTGAGTGTCTTATTAAATGGCTTTGTCTTGGTAGGCGCATTAACAAGTGACAGGCTTTGGTTGAGGGGATGTTTAACATACTTACGATAGAACTCAAGTGGTGTGATGTCGCAGTCGCGGATGAATTTGTCATCCTTGGTGCGTACTTCAAACGTGAACGTTTGGGGAGGAGTGCCAAGGCAAATTGTCAAAATACGGTGAACCTCAGCGAGCATGCTCTCTTTAAGTTTTGCGAGCGCATCTGGTTTGATGCCGTCAGAAAGCGCTTCACGCAACACCATAGCATGCTGGCGCAAAAGCTTGGTGAGATAGCGATTCATATCGTGGCTATCAGATGAGTTTGCTGTCTCAGGCATAGATTCTTTTGGAACAATGCCATATTTATCAATGATATTAACAAGCATGTCCCACTGGCCTGCATCAGAAAGTGGATCAGTTAAAAGCCACGAGACAAGGCGCGAGTCAAGGCTCTTGTCAGCAGTTGCAATGATTGACTCGTAGAACCAGTTTGCTTTTTCGAGCTTGTCATAAAACATAGTAAATGTCTGTGAAAGCTCAAACGTCTCAAGGTTAAGGTCCTTGATAATTTGCGAGCGCATGACATTGACAGCAGCAAACATCCAGCAGCGACCTGAACGCTTTTGGTTACAGACCTTGCCTTGTTTAAGTTGTATTGAAAACGTGTGATGAAGCTGGGTAAAAGGTTCAGGATTTCGTGCGGCTTTGATAACACCCATTGAGGTCGCCGCATTGCGTGCAAGAAGATTAGCTGGGTCAGCATAAAAATCAGTTTCAAATGCCTGGATGACGTCAGGGGTGATACGGATGTCGTTTGCCATAGATTCGCTCCCTTAAGTTCGTGGTGCAAGAATTATCCAGTGTAGCCATTTTTAAGCGATACAGGTTTTGTTTGTCCCACAAGAGCGCAGCAAAACAACAAATGAGCATTGATTATGTGAATTGCTGGGAAGAAAAAAGAAGAAAGATGGCAGCCCGTACGGGATTCGAACCCGTGATCTCCGCCTTGAGAGGGCGGTGTCCTAGGCCGCTAGACGAACGGGCCATCTCTTTAAGTGCTTGTGCATCATACAGAAGGTTTACAAGCCTTGTCAAGCATGAGTTTTTATCAGATTTTGACGTCAAGAAATTCTCAAATTGTTTGACATTTGCAAGACATAAATCGGTAGTGAATTAGTTCACCTCATTAACTATTATTAATATAAAGGTTTCATGAATTTTTATATTTTATTGCAAGTTAATTTGCATATGCAAAAACCGCTGGTTAAGGCTATTTTAATAGTGCAGATATTGTGAATCGTGCATAAAACGCGGGGGGGGGGCTTCTTGCATCAAAAAAATGATTTCTCGATAATAATTAAGCTTATAAATCAATCGAGGATCATGGAGAAGTATGAAACCCAAGTATCTCACGCCATTGTTGGGAACTCCATTGGTTTTGGTAGCTGGTCTTTCACTTGCTGGTTTTGCGCCAAAGGCTTATCCAGAACCACTTGCAGCCCAACCTGAATCTGGTATTTATGCCCTCAGTGCTGACGCGCCAGTAGAGGATACCGGTGTTACGGTTGCTCATCCACAGTTGGCAAAGAACTTTACTCCTTTGACTAAAGAGCAGTTTAAAAACGATAAAATCACCGGCGTGCCTGAATCTGTTGGTCATGGATTTGATATCGGCTCAGTGGTTAAAACTGAGCTTTTGACTCCAGAAGATGCAAATGGTGTTGCTGAGTGGAAAATCACCTTTAACGAGAATGACGTTAGAGGTGGCAAAGATCGCACTCAATACACTGAGAAGAACTACTACAACATCATGCTTTCAAAAGATCTTGATGTTATCGGTGACTTTAACGTAAAGATCAGCCCTGCGTTAAAAGAAGATGAGCGCGAGGGTTCAGGTGTTTCTATCCGAAACATTATTCCTGAGACAACCTTGCTTGATGGTGCTGGTATGCTGCCTAACACCGTGGATGACTCTCAGGATAATAGCGCTGGTCACTCGCGACTTTCTGAGTGGGTTTATTGGAATGTGAGCGAAAAGCCTGCTGAGGTTAAAAAGGTTATCTGGGATCAAAATTATGGCCATATCGAGGCATCCCTCATTGATGGCGCAAAAAGCCAGATGTCTTTTATTAACAGCGTTGGTCATCTTTATCGCATACGACACAGCTCTGGGTCAGAAAATGTTCCTCATAAGGTAGAGGTAACATTCAAGACAAAGCGCAATCCTATGAAGCTTTGGATGATTACGGATCTCGATCTTCCTCGCGATAAGTATGATGTGCGCTCAACTTTTGTAAGCGGTGGCTTTAAGTCATATGAGCGCGATTTGTACTTGGGCATGAATACGTTTCACTACGATCATCCAAACCCAGATGTTGACACCGATCAAGATGGTTTGCCTGATCTTTTTGAAGATGCACTGGGCACCAATAAAAATGCTGCTGATACTGATGGCGATGGCATTCATGATGGGGCAGAATTTGGTCGCGATGGTCATGGCTTTAGGTATCCAACTGAGCGCAATAGTATTGAGTATTGGGCAAAATATCTTGAGTATGAGGGCACCGATCCATCAGTTGGCAAGGTAAATGTCAAGACTGATGAGGGCAATCAGCTCAAGGCTCAAAAAGGTGAGCAGATTACTGGTACGACTGCTCCATATCGCACGGTAACCTTGGTTGCTCAGGCTGATAATGGTAAAGAGCGCATCATTGGTCAGACGATCTCTGGCAAAGATGGAAGCTATACCATTGAAGTTGGTAAAAAGCTCAAAATGAGCGATGACCGCAATGCTTTTAATAATATGTACGCGGCAACCGGCACAAGCGTCGACAATATTGGCGCAGAGTATGTTGATGTTGATGAGAGCGAGATTTGGTATCGCCCCAATGACATGCTGACTGTCAAGGTTGCTTCTGACATGTGGGATGGTGGTCCTAAGTTTGCAACCACCACTGATTCAGCTCAAATTACCCGCACAAGTACTGTTGATAATTCGGTTTGCGAGCCTGTAAATCGTCAGGTTGTCAACGATCTTAAGCCTATTACTGAGTGGAAGACCGATTTCCAGCGCAGTAAAGACTTTGTAAACAAGCCAAGTACTGCTATTTCTGATGAGCATGCTGGTGTGGCTGTTGAGATTGTTCAGCCTGAAAATGAAGAGGGCATTACTAAGTGGCGCATGGTCTTCAATGAGACCCAGATTCGTGACGGTTCTACCGACAACGGTTCTGCATGGTTTGGATTTATGCTTTCTAAAGACCTTAAGGTTGTAGGCGATATTAAGCTTCACCTCGAGGAAAATGCAAAAGATCTAAAAATTCGCGAGGGTGCAAAGCACGATGCTACGATTGCTCCACGTACTCAGATCACTAATAACCCGGGTAGCTTGCCCAACTATAAGATTGCACTCGATGAGTTTTTGTTAAATAGTTCACGCTCAATCGACGAGGTATATTTCCAAGACCTTTCCGATCCAAACACACCGGCAAGTCCTAACGATGGATCTGCAGAGTGGCGTCTTTGGACCGACTGGGGAAGAAATAATGTCTCCGCTGCACACGTTCACGGTTTTGAGATGTCCAATTTCGTGGATGGCATGAAGGATATGAGCAAGGTTGTAAGCGCTGGTGAGCTTTATCGCTTCCACCTCAACGCAGATAACAGGTCTTCTGTTCCTGTCTTTACCGTTGAGTTCAGCACTAAGCGTACCCCACTTGCTATCTACAAAGAAACCAATACGGTCATTAATGGTCAAAAGCCTGAAGCTGATAGAACAACTACCTTCGTATCAGGTATTGCAAAGACCTATGAAGGCAATGAAATTGCTGTAGGTATGCGCACCTACTATATTGAGCACACTGGTCTTGACGTTGATTCCGACCAAGACGGCCTTCCTAACGTATTTGAGAATGGCTTTGGCACCAACCCTAATAACCCCGACTCAGACTGTGATGGTAAAAAGGACGGCGCAGAGTTCAATGCAGCTGGTGGGTACAAGCGCTTTATCGATCGTTCAGAAAAAGGTCTTCCAAGCATCTTTAATGGAACCGATCCGCTTGTTCCTCAGCCAACAATGAGCGAAGATAAATACTCCAGCTTCAAGGGCGAGACCATTAAGGGTAAAACTCAGCCATTCCAAACAGTTCATGCCTACTTGCTGAAGCCAGATATGAAAGGAATTCCTGCTGAGAATGTAGGAGAGTACCTTGCACCTGAGTTTGGTCAGGCAATTGAAATTGGTACAGCTGTAGCAGACGAGCATGGTAACTACACCATCACGGTAGGAAAAGTTGCCCAGAAGCTTCCCGATAATGGAGTTAACAAGTTTGGTAATGAGTGGAAACTTGTTGGTGATGGCTCAAAACCAGAGCTTGAACTTACCGATATTGATGAGTCTCTCTACAAGCAGTTTGTAGAAAATCAGCAAATCATCATTACTTCAAAATCCGACGGCTTTGATGGACGTCCTGCACATACTGATCCAGAGCTTTCTGAGCGCATTGACCGCGTGCCAATGAATAAGAAATATGAGGGACGCTTTGATCAGCCTATTACTATTGAAGGTGAAACACCTAACCCAACCGAGAAGGGTACTATTGAAGAAACACTTCGTGGATTCCCTGGCTATGAAGGCAATGTTGAGACGGTACGTTTTGACGACGCCAAGGGCGAAGTAACCGTTACCTTCAAAGATCTCACTACTATCACCCTTCCTATTAGTGAAGTTACGAGTGCCAAGCAAACGCCAACCCCAAGTGCTCAGGCAAGTTCTACCTCTGGTCGTGACGGTGGAAAAGTTACTACTACTCTTAAAATCACCAAGGGAGCAGATCAACCACTTCCATTTAAAGAAAACGACACCATTACCGTGAGCTATCCTGATCCAAAAGATCCTAGCAAGACCATTACCAAAG
>JAEZXW010000009.1 GCA_023419515.1 Actinomycetes bacterium | reverse complement strand
ACGGTCGCAGCAAAAACATGCGCTCAAACCGTTTATTATTAGTCGTGAGTCTCACCGTATATCAGTGATAAAGGAGTCTGCCGTGCATCCCGATCTTTCAACCGTGTTGTTTTCGCAAGAAGAAATTAACCAGCGGATTGCTGAACTTGGTAAACAGATCAGCGAGGATTATGCAGGCGAAAACCTGCTTTTAGTTGCTGTACTGCGCGGAGCGGTAGTCTTTACCGCCGATTTGCTGCGTGCGATTGAGGGTGAGGTTGAGGTCGACTTCATGGCAGTCTCAAGTTACGGCAATGCCGCGCAAAGCTCGGGCGTTGTTCGGATCATCAAGGATCTCGATACCGATATCGCAAATCGTCACGTCTTAATCGTTGAGGATATCCTCGATTCTGGTTTGACGCTCAAGTATCTCATGCGCAATTTGTCGAGCCGCAAGCCAAAGAGTCTTGAGATTGCAACGCTCTTGCTTAAAGAGGGTAAACAAAAGACTCAGATCGATTTGAAATACACCGGCTTTGTCTGTCCCGACGAGTTCGTGGTGGGCTACGGCCTTGATTATGCCGAACAATATCGCAACCTGCCTTATATCGGCGTTCTCAAGCCAGTGGTTTACGGTGGCACTGAGTAGGGCACGGCAAGCCTTGACATAATTGCATATTTTGGAGTTTGAATGATGCAGCTAAAACTGATGTCTCAAAAACCTGAGGCACCTGAAGGATTTGACCCGCGCGAAAACGATCAGCCAGTACAAGGCGCCCATGGCGAGCCACTTGGGGAAGCAGATCAGCAGGGTGGCACTAAGGATGCCGAGAAGCCCGGCGCTTTTGGTGCTCCTGGCGCTCGCGGCTCGCAAGAGGGCAGCCCGCACCACAGGCAGGCAGGCATGACGTCTCAGCAGGGTGGCAAGACCCCACAGATGCCAAGACCGGTTTTTTCGCGCAAAAGCCTGCTCATTATTTTGATCATCGCAACCTTGGTCTGTGTGGTGGTGTATCAGGTTAACCAAGGTCGTCTCCAGCAAAATGAGATCCCAACTAGCGAGTTTATTTCCGCGGTTGAGGAGGGTCGTGTTGCTGAGGTGACCTATCATGCTTCCAACCACAAGCTCGATGGCTTGTACTGGAAGGAAAAGTCGCAGATCGACAACGAGGAAGCGCTCGTCAAGTTTACCTCGACGCATGTCGGCAACGATGCGCTGTCTGAGCTCATGCGTGAGCATTCTTCGATTAAATACACGGTTGACGTGCGTAATAACGAGATTCTCACGAACCTTTTCATGACCTTTGTGCCGATCTTGCTCATCGTGGGTGTCTTTGTGTACTTCATGCGCAAGACCCAGGACATGACCGGTCGCGGCATGAAGTTTGCCAAGACCAAGGGCAAGCTTGCTCAGGAAGATCGTCCCCAAGTGAAGTTCAGCGATGTTGCTGGCGTGGATGAGGCGGTCGAGGAGATTGAGGAGATCAAGGAGTTCCTCGTTGACCCAGCGCGTTTTCAGCGCTTGGGCGCCAAGATTCCGCGCGGCGTGCTCTTGGTAGGTCCTCCAGGCACCGGTAAAACCCTGCTCGCTAAGGCAGTGGCAGGTGAGGCGGGCGTGCCGTTTTATCCCATTTCTGGCTCAGATTTTGTTGAGCTCTACGTGGGTGTGGGTGCCTCGCGCGTGCGTGACTTATTCCAACAGGCAAAAGAAAACGCTCCCGCCATCATCTTTATCGATGAGATCGATGCAGTTGGTCGCCAGCGTGGTGCTGGCTTGGGCGGCGGTCATGATGAACGTGAGCAGACCTTAAACCAGCTCTTGGTTGAGATGGATGGCTTTGAAGATCACGAGGCGGTCATCTTGATTGCTGCAACCAACCGTCCTGACATTTTGGATCCGGCGCTCTTGCGGCCTGGTCGTTTTGATCGACAGGTAACGGTTGACCGACCGGATGTTGTTGGCCGCGAAAAGATTTTGCGCGTGCATAGCAAGGACAAACCGCTCGAGTCAGATGTTCGTTTTGCCAAGATTGCAGGCATTACCACAGGCTTTACAGGGGCAGATCTTGCGAACCTGATGAATGAGGCAGCGCTTTTGACGGCGCGTCGCGATAAGGATCGCATTGGTATGGCCGAGATCACTGAATCGATGGAGCGTGTGATCGCAGGTCCTGAGCGCAAGAGCCGAAAAGTCACCGACCAAGAAAAGATTACGGTTGCCTATCACGAGTGCGGCCATGCGCTCGTGGGGCATTTGCTTGATGCGGCTGATCCTGTCCATAAGATCAGTATCATCGCTCGCGGTATGGCGCTCGGTTATACGCTTTCGATGCCTGAGGAAGATCGCTATCTCAAGACCAAGCGCGAGATGCTCGATGAACTTGCAGTGTTCTTGGCTGGCCGTGTTGCTGAGGAGGTCTGCTGCTCTGATATTACGACGGGTGCTTCAAATGACCTTGAGCGCTCAACCAAAATGGCGCGCGACATGGTGATGCGCTATGGTTTTAGCGAAGAGTTGGGGACTCAGGCGTACGGCGAAGCAAATCACGAGGTCTTTTTGGGTCGTGATTATGGCAATGGTCAGGATTACAGCCCTGCAACCGCTGAGCGCATTGACCGCGAGGTGAACCGCATCATGCGTGAGGCACACGATCGTGCCCATGAGATCATCAGCACCCATCGTGACCAGCTCGATCTCATGGTCGAGGTTTTGCTCGAACGAGAGATGGTTGAAGGTGAGGCAGCTCAGGCGCTCTTGAATAACGAGTGGGATGCTTACGTGCAGCGCGAGAAAGAGCTTACTGGCGAGCAGGGCAAGCAGGTCATGAGTGATGAGCAGGCTCGTGAAGAGGCTCGCGAGGAAGCTCGCCGCTTGATGGCGTTGCACCACGAGCAAGAGGCTCAGCGCGAGAAGGAAAACGAGGGCAAGCTAAAGGGCGAGTCAAAGGGCGAACCAAGCGAGTGTTAAACGAAGCTTTAGCGAGCACATAATCGCTGGGAATCATAAAACGCAACGAGTCATAATGTGCAACATGAGTGAGGGGCAGCATCTCTTGACGAGATGCTGCCCCTCATGAGCAATGGCTTCAAACGTTATCGCGCAGTGCGCTCTGCGTCACATGCTGCTGGCACAGAGATTTACTGAGCTTGAGCGATGCCCTTCTCCACATCAGAAATCATGATGTCGAGTGCCTGGACACCACCCTCAGCGGTGTACCAAACAGCTGGATTCTCGAGGTAGACGATCTTCTTGTTCTGAGCAGCTGCGGTCTTGTTCATGACATCGTTGTTCAGGATGTCTTGGGCAAGCTGAGCGCCCTCCTTGTTGATCGCAGCATCGCGGTCAAGGACAAAAATCCACTCAGGGTTGAGCTTCAAAACGTTCTCGAATGAGCTTTCGTTGCCGTGGGTTGCGGTGACCTCTTCAGTGGCGATGTTTTTCATACCGCATGAGGTAGAGATGAGCGACAGGCGGCCGTCAGCACCAAGGATGTTCATTGAACCGCTGGTTACGAGTGAGGTGAGCATGGTTGCGCCATTCGTTTTGGCGGCAATTGCCTCAAGGCGCTTGGTGTACTCATCGAACTTAGGATCAACGGTATCACTTACGCCAAAGATAGTTGCGATGGTGTGGGCGTTCTCCTTAGTGGACTCAACAACACCCTTTTTTGTGTCGACACCCAAGAATACAACAGGAGCGATCTTGGCAAGCTCGTCATACTGCTTGGCAAGACGACCACCGATGAAGATGATGTCTGGCTCAGCTGCCATAAGTGCCTCAAGGTTTGGCTCCTTGATGGTGCCAACCTTGGCGACCTTATCGTTCATGTACTTGCTGAGATACGGAATCTTGGTGTCAGCAGAAGCAACGACCGTCTCGCCTTGACCCAGTGCATCAATGATATCGAGCGAAGGAAGATCAAGAATAGCGACGCGCTGAGGCTTAAATGGCACCTCAACATCAACGATCTCCTTCTGGGCGTTGTAGCTCTTGATGGTGACGGTCTTTGGCTCATCAGCAGGCGCATTGCTTTCGGTTTGCTGGCTCTGCTGATTCGTGCAGCCCGTTATCAAAAATGCTGCAAGCGCCAGTGATAGCGCAAAACCAAGGACGAAAAGTTTTTTCATCGTGTGTTCCTTTCTCTCATCGTCCGGTTGTTACCTAGTAATAGAGTGAAAGCGGTCGATCGTTGACGGTTAAGACTTCAAAATCGACGCCGTAGATGTCTTTGAGAACAGCTGGCTGAATCACCTCGTTAACCGGGCCAAAGGTGTGAACCTGGCCATCCTTGAAGGCACAGATGTAGTCTGAGTAAAACGCGGCGTAATTGATCTCGTGTAAGACCATAATCACCGTTTTGCCGAGCTCATCGCAAAGCTTGCGAGCCATCTTCATCATGTTGCTTGCGTGGTAGATGTCGAGGTTGTTGGTGGGCTCGTCCAGGAGAACGTACTCGGTGTCCTGGGCGATCACCATCGAGATGTAGGCACGCTGGCGCTGACCACCCGAAAGCTCATCGATGAATGAATGTTCAAACGGCTCGAGCTCCATGTAGGCGATGGCACGATCAACGATCTCGACATCCTCGGCATTCAGGTGTGAGCCCGAGTAGGGAAAGCGACCAAAGCTCACGAGCTCGCGAACGGTGAGTTTCATCTGTACATTGTTGGTCTGGGTGAGGATGGCAAGATGCTTGGCGAGCTCTTTACTCTTCCACTCAGCCAGGCGTTTGCCGGAGATCTCAACCTCACCCGTATCGGCGGCAATCAGGCGAGAAATCATGCCCATGACAGTCGACTTGCCCGCGCCGTTGGGACCGATAAAGCTCGTGACCTTGCCCTTGGGGATCTCAAGGTTGACGTCTGCGACAACCGTCTTTTGTCCGTATCGCTTGGTGAGGTTGGTGAGTTTCATGGCGTATCCTTGGAGTGGGTGAGTCAGGAGTGTCGCTGGGATGCTGTCGAGATGCGTCGGGAGTTATCGCCGCTCTGGTGTCATGCGAGGCGGCTCGCTCACGACCGCGCCTTGGTCGAGGTTGACCGTAACAGCATGTAGAGGAAGTACAAACCGCCGCCGACCGTCACAAAGACCGAAACGGGGATGGCGTAGTTAAAACCGTGCTCAACGATGAGTTGACCTCCCACCAAAACGACCATGCCAAAAAGCGCCGATCCGATGATGAGCAGGCTGTGCTTATAGGTCTTTAAGAACTGGCGTGAGAGGTTGGCGATGATGAGTCCCAAAAATGAAATGGGGCCAACCATCGCGGTTGCTGTTGCGATGGCGAGTACGGTGCCGAGCAAAAGTCGCTGGACAACACGGTCGTAGTCAACGCCGAGGTTGATCGCTTGTTCCTTACCAAGCGTGATGACATCGAGCAAGGCAAGGTCCCGGCTCAACACCAGAGTGATGGCGCCGAGTAAGATGACGACCATCGCAATGATTTGCGAGTTAACGTTTGAAAATGACGCCACAAGGGTGGCAAGCAGCGCATCGTATTCATTGGGATCCATAACGCGGATAAGCGTAGACTGGATCGACCCAAAAAATCCCGTCAATACCGTACCAATGAGTAAAACATAAAGGACGTTATAGTTGGTGCGCTTAAAGAGGTAGCTGTAGATGATGGTTGCCACGACCGACATGACGATGAGGTCAAGCCCAAAGGCAAGGTTAGGGTTGATGACGAGAACCGATCCTGATCCGAGCACAAAGTAGACCAGGGTATGCACGAGCGTATAGAGGGAGTTCATGCCCAATAAACAGGGGGTGACGATCTGGTTTTTGATGATCGACTGAAAGACGATGGTGGCACCACCGATAGCAAAGGCAGCCAGTAGCATGACAGTGAGCTTGGGGATGCGCAGGCTCAAGGCATAGTGCACGAGCTTAGTGTTGGCAAAGTTCTGGCCGATGACCAGGTAGAGCACTGCAGCAGCGACCAGCGCGAGGCTCAACAAAATGAGGTTGCGTAGATTTTTGTAGTACGCCGGAGTTTTGTACGCCCGCGTTTTATCGAAGGCGTAGGTGCCGGTGAGCCACGCGCGGCGGGTCAATACGGCTTCACTCATGGATTGCCTCCTTTAGGCTGGTACTTTGCTGCTGCGGCTTACGCTTGCCAAACCCAAAATGGAGTTTGACTGCCTTGCGATCGTTCTTGAGTCGATAGAGCAGTAGCCCGATGAATGTGATCGAGCCGATGATGCCTACGATAAGTTCGATGGGAAGCTCGTATGGATAGATCACCACGCGGGCAATCATGTCGCAGACCAACACAAATAGGGCGCCAAAGAGCGCCGTATCAACGAGGGTGCCACGGATTTTGTCACCCTTAAAGAGTGAGACGATGTTGGGGACGATAAGCCCGATGTATGAGATCGAACCGACCACAACAACAACTGAGGCGGTGATCATTGCAGCGATCGTCAGTCCGCCAAACAAGACGAGCTTGTAGTTCACGCCGAGGTTTTGGGAAAAGTCCTTGCCCATGCCTGCGATGTTGAAGTGATGGGCGTAGACAAATGCGAGTACCACAAGTGGCAGCGCGAGATAGACCAGCTCGTACTTGCCCTTCACGACGAGCGAAAAGTGGCCAACGAGCCAAGTAGCCAGTGCCTGGTTCATCTCGTATTGAAAGGCAAGAAAGCTTGTGATGCCGCCGATGACATATCCAAACATGATGCCTACGAGCGGGACCATGACAACATCTTTAAACTGCATGCGCTGGATAAACCAAACAAAGAGCCAGGTTCCTGCAATGGCGCAGACAAAGGCAAATGCCGCGCGTGACCAGAGGGTTGAGCTTGGCACAAAAATGAGTGCCAAGAGGATACCAAGCTGAGCAGATGAGATGGTAGCACCCGTGGTGGGTGAAACAAACTTGTTCATACAAAGCTGTTGCATGATGAGCCCTGCCACGCTCATGCCCATGCCGGTGCAGAGGATAGCGAGTAGTCGCGGCAGGCGCGAGGCGAGCATAATTTCGATCTCTTCGACGTTGCCGCTCAAGATGCCCGTGATGTTGACGTCAAACGCGCCGACAAAAAGTGATGTGATCCCCAAAACAACAAGGGCAAGGGCGAGCAAGATGGTTGAAAGCGACGCTCTTTCGAGCATGATGCCTCCGTGGTTGGTGTGTGTTCATCGTGTGGGATGCATGATTGGTAGCAACCCTCTAGTTTCTAAATTCATGCATTGTGTTCTTGATGGTAACAGGAAGAGGCTGCGCTAAACGGTAAAAACACTGTTATATAACGGTGTTTTAGATCATTAATATTTATAGGAATTTTATGAAAATTAGAATATAAAGCAGGACAAAATAAATCTGTTCTGTGCAACGCAATTTAACACAGGCGCTGACCTTGTCAATTGGTGATGAACATAACGCCGTTGTAAACAGGAGGTATTTACACGCGGTGTGAGTCAGCGGATGCTTGAGTGAGGGGAGTCTCGAGTACAGGTGAGCCTTAGAGTAGGGCAGCCTAAAGTCGAGATAAGCGCCGGCTATTCCTCGTCCTCGCAAGGCGTCGAGACTTCAATCAAGAGTGCTGAGGTATCGGTTGAGTGATTGACAAGCTGGTATTCTTGGCCAGCCCCAGCGCTTAGGGTTTCGCCCACGGCAGCCACCTGCTTGGTGCCATCGAGCATGAGGGTAGCGCTGCCCTGGATGACCGTCCAGTGCTTGGTTCTGCCGCTTAAGACTTTGGCAAGCGTTGATTTACCTGGGTTGATCGTCACGCGGCGCACCCAGGTTTGCCCCTCGGTGCTAATTGTCTGCCAGCCACCCCAGGCGTGGGTTTCGTGGCTTGCAATATCGAGTAGGCGCGGATTGGTTTGCTCGACTTCGTGCACGAGGTCATCGAGGTGGGAAAGAGCGGTTTTATCGGCTAAGAGCAGTGCATCAGGCGTATCGATCACCAAAAGATCCTCAAGTCCGACAGTGCAGATGAGGCGGTTATCCTGTGCGAGCACGGTCGTGTCTGATGTCGCTAAGTCCACGACGTTAGCCGCAAAGCGATTGTTTTCCCAGTCTGGCTCGAGGTAATCGTCAAGACCGGCAAAGCTTCTTAAGTCATTGAGCTCGTGATTGATCGGCGCGACTGCAGCCTGCGGGACATGTGCAAAGATGTCAGCCAAAAAGTTCAGTTCAGGCACATCACGAGCTGCAAGATGCCCTCCGGCAAGCCCTTGCTGAGCTGCTTCGATAATGAGTGTGCCGTTCTCGTGAGCTGTGGCGATGGCATTGAGAAAGCTACGAGCCTTACCAATAATGATTTCGCTTTGCCACAAGGCGCCTTCATCAATGAGCTCGCGTGCTTGGGTGGTGTCAGGGTTCAACACGAGCCCGCTCATCTCGTAGACGCCATCGGCATTAAAAAGACCATTTCCCGCACTAATATATGAGTACTGGGTCGAAGCGGTGATTGGCTTGCTTGCCAGCGAGACAAGATAGCCCTGATGAGCAGCAAAAAGCGCATCACTCATTGGCTCAATGAGCGCCTCTTCTGCCTCGCCATCAAAGATATAGTCTGAAGGCAGAAAAACCATGAGGGCATCCTCGTCGTTCTCAAGCGCCTTAAGACTCGCGAATGCCAGCGCAAACGCGGTGTTTCGCTGAACTGGCTCAGCGTGTAGTTCGCAGTCATTGGTAAGGGCGTCATGCGAAAGCAAATGAGCTTTGACCTGAGTGATGAGGTCAGAGGTTGTCTGAATCTGCAAGATAACAGGAGGCTCAGTGGATGTCTGGGTTTGCACATCCTGCTCGTCAGTAAAAAGCTGAGCAAACAAGCTGCGTGCGTGATTTATGGTTGCAACCAGCAAGCTGGTGTGATCGACAAGCTCTAAAAATTGTTTAGGAAAGCGCGTGCGTGAAAGCGGCCATAAGCGACGCCCCGCACCACCCGCCAAAATAACGGGATGTACATGCGCTTTGAGGGTGCCTAACTCAGATGATTGAGGTTGGTCGGCAAGGTCGATACTCATTAATTGCAACTCCTTAATTTCTCTTGCGTTACGGTACCACCTGCCGTGATAAATGCCTACAATATTTAGGACGTATTCGCACAAAATGTACGCTCACGTGCACGAGATAGGATGGTTGAGATGCCAGCTGAGATTCATTTTGGTACTGATGGATGGCGCTCTCGCTTTGATGATGCATTTACGCACGAAAACGTGGGACGCGTTGCCGATGCTTACGGCAGCCTGGTTGCCAAGGAACATTTTGGCAAGACGATCTACATTGGCTATGACACTCGGCGTGATGCAGCGAGTTTTGCGCTCACGGCAGCTCAGCATGTAGCGGCTCACGGCATGCATGTGGTTTTGGCAGAGCGTTATTGCCCAACACCGTGTCTGTGCTGGACGGTTGGCAATGATCCTGAGGCAGTCGGCGGCCTGATGCTCACGGCGAGCCATAATCCCGGAGATTACCTCGGCATTAAGGTCAGGATGCAAGATGGCGGTGCTTCTCCAGCTGCTTTTACCAATAAGATTGAGGAGATTTTGCCTGATCATGCCCCCCAGCTTGCGCAGGAATACGCCATCGAAAAGCGCGATCTCGTCAAGCCATATCTTTCATGTCTTGCCGATGACGTCGATGCTGATCTCATCGCTCAGGCTGGCTTGAAGATCGTTCATGATCCTATGTATGGCGCCTCACGTGGTTATATGAATGAGCTTTTCGCCTCGCTTGGTCTTGATGTTAAAGAGATCCACAACGAGGATGTGAGTGACTTTAACGGGCTTCATCCTGAGCCTATTCGTCCGTGGACGGATGAGTGTTCAGCCGTCGTTCGTGAGCTTGGTGCTCGTGCAGGCCTGGTCAACGACGGTGACGCCGATCGCATTGGCGCAGTTGATGAAGACGGTAAGTTTGTCTCTCCGCACCACATCCTGTGCTTGCTCATCGACCACCTCAGCAAAAAGGGTGTGACAGGCAGCCGTGTTGTGGTGACCAAGAGCTACTCCAAGCTCGTGCAGCGCCAGGCTGAGCGTTTTGGCCTTGATTTTACGGTGCGTCCCGTCGGCTTTAAGTGGATCTATCAAGAGATGCTCGAGGGCGACGTCTTGCTTGGTGGTGAGGAGTCCGGCGGCATCGGTATTCCCGCGCACGTCATGGAGCGCGATGGCCTGTATTGCGACCTCATGCTCTGTGAACTTATGGCAGATCGTGGCAAGGGTCTCAAAGAACTTGTGGCTGAGCTGCAAGAGGCGGTCGGCCCGCTTTACTATCACCGCCACGATCTTGCGCTTTCTGAAGAGCGCATTGCCGAGGTTCGTGCAGCGCTGCCGACCTATGCACCTCAAGAGGTGCTTGGCAAGGTGCCGTGTGTTATTGATCACGAGGACGGCTTGCGCCTTGAGTTTGAGGATGATTCTTGGCTTCTTATGCGCGCTAGTGGCACCGAGCCTCTGCTGCGTGTCTATGCAGAAGCGCCCACTTGCGAGGCGCGTGATGCGTTATTAGATTTTGGCCGTGCTTTTGCTGAAGGAAAAGCCGTCTAGTGTCGAGCGTTACGAAAAAAGATCGCCAGCCGATCTTTTGGCAAAACGTGTAGAAAACATGAAGATATGTTGATATGATACTAAAACAATATCAATTAGCGTGATGCGGTCTTGCGAGGTCACGACACAAGATTGCAAATCGCTCGGGCGTGAGGTAATAAGTCCAGGCGCCTATACGATGTGTTCGCTATGAACAGAGGGGAGGGAGAGTCGTGGATTTCTTTACAGATGTGGTGGCTTTGTCGCGCTTCCAGTTTGCGTTTACGGTCATTTACCACTTCCTGTTTGTTCCACTCTCCATCGGTCTCGGTCTTATTATGGCGCTCGCAGAGACGCGCTACTATAAGACGGGAAATCCAAAGGATCGTGCAGCTACTAAGATGTGGCTCAAGATCTTTACTGCAACGTTTGCTGTTGGTGTCGCAACGGGCATCACCATGGAGTTTGCCTTTGGCGCAAACTGGGCTGAGTATTCTCGCTTCATGGGTGACATCTTTGGTGCTCCGCTTGCAGCTGAGGCATTGTTTGCATTCTTCTTGGAGTCAGTATTTTTGGGAGTGCTGATCTTTGGCCGCGAGCGCGTGTCGCGCAAGTTCTATATGGTGTCGGCATGGCTGGTTTGGTTCGGCTCATGTTTGTCTGCACTGTGGATCTTGATTGCTAACTCCTGGATGCAGACTCCAGCCGGCTATGAGATTGTGGACTCGGCTTATGGCAAGAAGGCGGTACTGACTGACTTCTTCGCGGCTGCATTTAACCCATCAACTGCAGCTCGTTATCTGCACACGGTTGATGCACTCTTGATTCTCGGTGCCTTCGTCGCCCTTGCTATCAGTGGTTACTACCTCTATAAGGGTCGCGATGAGCACTTCGCCAAGAGCACGGTTCGTATCGCAACTCTGGTTGCTATCGTGACGACGATCATCATGCTCCCAAGCGCTCACTATCAGGCAGTTGTTGTTGCTGAGCATCAGCCAATGAAACTCGCAGCAATGGAGGGTCAGTACGAAGATGGCCCAGCAGCGCTCTGGCTCTTTGGTTACGTTGATACCCAAGCTAAGGAAGTGAAGGGTCTCGGTTTTGAGGGAGGTACCTCATACCTCATCGCTCAGGACTTCAATCACTCCGTCAAGGGTCTTGACGCATTTCCAGAAGAGGACGTCGCAGAGCTTCCTGTGAACTTCGTCTTTCAGGCATACCACCTGATGGTTGCCATGTATGCACCAATCGTTCTGATCGTGATCCTCGCTGCTTGGGCATCATTCAAGCGTCTCAAGATGAACGAGAAGGCAAACCTGCCAAAGTGGGTTTCCATGCTTTTCATGATCTCGCCGATCTTCCCATTCATCGCTATCCAGATGGGTTGGGCAACGGCTGAGGTTGGTCGCCAGCCTTGGATCGTTCAGGACATCCTTAAGGTTAAAGACGCAATCAGCTTCTCGCTCTCTGCTGGTGAGATCCTGATCACCATTGCGATCTTCTTTGTCCTGTACCTCATTGTCTTCATCACCTGGTTGCGCGCTGTTCTTGGTTATATCAAGACCGGCCCAGTTGTTGAGGATGAGACTGCTGATAGCAAGGGTGGTGAGTAATCGTGATCGAAGTTGCTGCTCCTAATATCTGGCAGATCATTTGGTTCTTGCTGATCGCGGTCTGCATGGTCGCGTATTACGTACTCGACGGTTTTGATCTCGGTGTCGGCGCCCTCTATCCGTTCCTCGGTAAGACCGAGGAGGAGAAGCAAGTCATGCGTAACGTTGTCGGCCCTTTCTGGGATGGTAACGAGGTGTGGCTGCTCACGACTGGTGGCGCAACCTTCGCTGCATTTCCGCCAGCTTATGCAACGACCTTCTCAGGTTTCTACTTGGCAATCATGCTCGTGTTGTTCGCGCTCATCCTGCGTGCAACCGCAATCCACTTTGCCCGCTCTGGCACGTGGCATGGCTTCTGGGATATCGCTTTCTTCCTGGGTTCAGCCATCCCACCAATCCTGATGGGTGCAGCAATGGGCAACCTTCTCCAAACGGTTCCATTGCTGCCAAACGGCGACGTTGCTGGTGAGTTCCCAGCACGCTTTGTCCAGCTTTTGGGTGTCTTCCCACTGATCTGCGGCGTGCTTGCTTTGGCAATGGCGCTCTTGCAGGGTTCGGGCTGGCTTGCTGCTAAGGTTCACCACGGCGCGCTGCATGACCGTGCTGTTGCTGTCCGCAAGGTTTCTCAGATCGCTTGCCTCGTTCTTGCTATCGTGGCTTCGGTGGTCTTCTGGATCTTTGCTCGCCCAGCGCTGGTTCAGGCTGGTGGCTTTGTCGAGGGCGTTCCTGCAGTCTTGCGTTACGTCTTTGGCGCGCTTGCCCTCGTTGGCCTGATTGCCGCTATTGTTCTGGCTAACCAGAAGAAGGACGGCCTGTCATTCGTTGCTGGTTCTGTCTTTGTAGCAATGCTCATTGCGATGACCTGCGTATCGCTCTTCCCAGCGATCGTTCCTGCTGGTGATCCTGCATTGACCCCATTGGTTGCTGCAAACTCAGGCGTTTCGATCATGGCTGCCGCTCCATTTGCTTCAAGCGATAATGCCCTGATCGCTATGACTATCATCGCGGTGATTGGCGTGCCATTGGTTCTTGCTTATCACGTGATCGTCTACCGTGTATTCTGGGGACGTATCAGCCACGATGAGTTCAAGGGTGGCTACTAAGCCCTGTCGATGAGTGATATTGAGACTTATGCTCGTTTAAGAGCGTTTGGGTCTCATCACTGATGCGATTTATAATGAGCCGAGAAGACTGAGCGCTTCTCGGCTCGTTTTGTATGGGGCAAGTGCGGTGCTCGGGCGCGGCTGTCCGGGCGCGGTTTCATCGCTCAAGACTTTAGGTGCAAGAGGTATACTAGAGACAAGATTTACTGTCATGCTCGAAGGGAGCCTGAGGCGATCATGAAGCGCTATAACAAGGTATTTGTTGCATTGGATGGCACCGAGGCGCAGGTCGGTATTTTTCACCGTGCGCTCGAAATTGCACGAGCAAATGATGCGGCGCTGTACCTTGGTCAGGTTGTTGACATGTCCAAGTACGACCTTGCGTCGACCTACGATGCAGATCTTGTGACCGAGGTCATTGATTATGCAAAAGAGCAGTTGAGCGGCCTTGTGACCGAGGCTCGTAATGCTGGTGTCGAACGTGTTGAGCCTATCGTGAAGTATGGCTCAGTGCGCCAGACGATTCTTGAGGACATGATCTTACCGATCGAGCCCGATCTTGTGGTTTGCGGTGATCGCGGTCTTTCGCGTGTGCAGTATGCACTGGTGGGAAGTGTTTCAAACTACCTCGTTCACCAGGCTTCGTGCGACGTCTTGATCGTCAAGCAAAAGCCTGAGGCGTAAAAAATTTCCAGCGGTTGCCTGCTGCAGGTGCTTGTCTTTATGTCAGGCCGCGTACGTTTCAGCAGGCCTTGCAGCTGGCTCTGACGACTTTGCATATTGATGTGAGCGACCCTGCAATCTAACGATCCCATCCATCTGATTGGTGCACGAGCTTGACTTCATCCACGCCGAGCGCGCGACCGACTCATTCACGTTTTATCTTCTTGTTGCTGACGGGATGCATCCTGCTTTTTGGATGCATCTTGTTGGCGTTTTGTGCAGGGCGTTTAGCAATCAGCCCGATGGATGTCGTGCGTATTTTCGCATCCAAAGTGATGCCGATCACCCAAACATGGACGGCCTCGCAGGAGGCAGTTGTCCTTGAACTTCGATTCCCGCGTGTGGTTGCGGCAATCGTTGTGGGTGGAGCGCTTTCACTTGCGGGTGCTGCCTATCAAGGGGTCTTTCGTAACCCCCTGGTGGCTCCGGACATTCTTGGTGTTTCTAGTGGCGCGTGCGTTGGCGCAGCAACAGCGATTGTGTTTGGGCTTGGTGCTGTCTTGATGCAGGCGTTTGCCTTTGCAGGCGGAATACTGGCGGTTGGACTTACGCTCACGATTCCAGCCCTTGCAAGGCGCAACAATGTTTTGATGCTCGTGCTTTCGGGCATCATCACTGCAGGGTTTTTCAACGCGCTTATCGGCCTTATGAAGTACGTTGCCGATCCAGAGACCCAGCTTCCTGAGATCACCTACTGGATGCTCGGCTCTCTTTCTTCGACGCAGTGGTCAGACGTCATCTACCTCTTGCCGCTTGCTTTGATCTGTGCCACGGGACTTATCGCTCTATCGTGGCGTATCAATCTACTTTCGCTCAACGATGCTGAGGCTCGTTCATTAGGCGCTCACGTCAAACTCGAACGAGGGTTGCTTATCATCTTTGCGACGCTTATCACCGCATGCGCTGTTTGCTTGGCGGGCACTATCGGGTGGATTGGTCTTGTGATCCCGCACTTAGTGCGCCTTGTGTGTGGCGCCGATAACGCTAAGGTGATGCCGCTGTCGCTTATCGCAGGAGCGCTCTTTATGCTCATTATCGATACCCTTGCGCGCACTCTTTCAGGAGGAGAAATCCCACTCAGCATCCTCACCGGTTTTGTGGGAACCCCGCTTTTTGCCTGGGTACTCATTAAGCAGCGGAGTGGGGTGCGCGAATGAGTCCAACGATTTTCTCGGACACTATCTATCCGCCAGAGCACGCAGCCAGTCTTGAGCTGATGGGCCTCACACATCGCTATCACAAGGGCGGGCGAGACATTTTCAAGGATGTTTCACTTACGATCAGTCCTGGTGAGTTGGTTTGCATTTTAGGACCAAACGGCGCGGGTAAATCTACCCTCATGAATTGCATGGCAGGGCTGATCAGGCCGGTGGCTGGTAAGGTATTGCTCGATGGTGAGGAGATCTTTTCGCTGAGCGCCAAGCGAGTAGCGAGGCGAATTGCCTACGTGCCTCAGATGGCGTCGAGTACTTATGACTATACGGTCTTTGAATACTTGCTCTTGGGACGCGCCTCGCATCTCGGGCTGATCGAACGCCCATCAAAGCGTGATTATCAAATCGTTGAATCGGTGCTTGAGCTTACACAGCTTGATCCTTATGCTGCGATCTCAATTCGCGCGCTTTCGGGTGGAGAGCTGCAGATGGTTTCGATTGCTCGGTTGCTTGTACAGCATGCGGGTCTCATTATGTTTGACGAACCGACAAGCGCGCTTGATGCCGCCAATCAGATGCGCGTGATGAGTATCATTGAGACCCTTAACAAGGCTGGCTTTGGTGTGGTGATGACAACACATTCCCCCGAGCAGGCGCTGATGCTGGGTGGCAGCGTGATTATGGTGGGGGCAGATGGCCGCTGTGAGCATGGATCGGTAGAAAAGCTCGTGACCGAAGAGCGCCTGAGCGAGCTCTACCAGACCTCCATCATTATTGAGAATATCGAGCGAGCTGGGCGACGAGTCAGTATTGCCCAGCGCCTCGATCAAGAGTTTTCTGGTTTTCAAACTACCCGCGGATAACAAAGCGTATGAGCGCTGTTGCGCATAAAATGAGCCGCCCAAAGAGCGGCTCAGGAATTACTACATTAAAAACTGTCATATTATTTGTGCGACCGCAGAACCAATAGTGCTCACGTGTTACTTGCGAGCAAAGAGCTGCACGAGCTCAGTGAGCATGTCAACCATACGCTCGAGTGAGCTTACCGCAATCCATTCTTGGACGCTGTGGAAGTTCATGCCACCTGTTGAGAGGTTAGGACAGGCAAGACCACGCAGCGAAAGCTGGGCGCCATCGGTGCCACCACGAATCGGCAGGCTGACAGGCTCGACCCCGATTGCTCTAAATGCCTCTTCAGCATGGACGATGAGCTCAGGGTGTTGTTCAACCACCTCACGCATGTTGCGATACTCATCGCGAATCTCAACGCTGATCCAAGGTTTGCCCGTAGGATTAGGGCGATCAGCCAGACGCTCATTGATAGCAGCAGCTGCAGCAAGCATACGTGCCTTGCGCTCATCAAAGCAGGTGTTGTCATGATCGCGGATGATGTACTCGGCACTGCCCTCAGAAACATTCGCGCTCATGTTGAGGAGGTGATAAAAGCCCTCTCGACCCTTGGTGTGTTCAGGGCGCTCGTTACTTGGCAGGGCTGCATCGAGTTCCTTGAGCAAATGTACGGCATTGATCATGCGATCCTTGGCATCACCGGGGTGAATCATC
>JAEZXW010000051.1 GCA_023419515.1 Actinomycetes bacterium | reverse complement strand
CTATTGGCTTGCGCGCATGGTAGCGGGGGGAGAAGATCCCAAATTTATTGCGCGACGTATCTTTATCTTTGCTTCTGAAGACATCGGCAACGCTGACCCGCAGGCAATCTCGGTTGCAAGCGCTGCTTTTCATGCAGCGAGCGTGATCGGCTATCCTGAGTGTGCAATCAATCTGTCGCAGGCAGCTGTCTACATGGCGCTGGCGCCCAAATCAAACGCAAGTTATCAAGCCCTCAATCGAGCACGTGCTCATCTCAAAAGTCATGGGGCTTTGCCGGTACCGCAAGCATTGAGAGATCGTCATCGACCCGGGTCTCAGGACTACGAGCCATATAAGTATCCGCATTCGTACCCCGATGCCATGGTTGAGCAGCGATATTTACCTGATGGGATCGAGCGCGGTAGCTTTTATGAGCCGACCGATCGAGGCTGGGAAGGATATCGCACTGAGCGTCTCGATAACTAGCGAGTGGGGGGGCAATGTGCCGATTGCGTATTGGGCGTTGCTGCCATGCGCTCATTATTACTCAACGTTGCGTCAAGCCCGCCGCAAACGTGTTGCTATACAACTACCGTTACCCAGCACGCTTTCTAATCCCGCCACGCAATTATTATAAAAACTATTTATATTATAAAAATTAAAGACTATAAAGTTTTATCACTGACTGCAAAAGATCCCTTGATTCGGGTATGATTCAAGGCATACCTTACGTCATATTTTTGGAGGGTTACATCTTATGGAGAACGTATTGACTATTGCTCTGATTGCTCTTGTTATTGCAGGTGCATGGGCTGTTGCCGAGTTGGCGCTCACCATTAAAAAGACGCGTAAAACCCTCGATGAAGTCAATAAGGTAATTGAGAGTGCAAACAATACGGTCAATGATTTGACCGTGACGGTGACTTCAACGGTTGATGAGATTAAGCCAGTCATTGGCGAGCTCAAGACCACCATCAACAACCTCCAGCCAACGCTGCGTGAGGTTCCTGGTCTGGTCAACAAGGTTGGCACCGCAGTGGATGCATTGAGTCTCGATCTGTTGCGCGTTGATCAGATCATCGCCGATCTTTCTAAGATCACCGACACCGCCGCTCATGCATCAAGTTCACTGTCAAGCATTTCGGTTAACGCCACCAAGACCGCTAACGGTATTCTTGACAAGGTCAAGGAACATTTTGGCGTTACCGAGACTTCGGCTTCATCGGGTACGGCACAAACACAAGCTCCAGTTGCCCGCCCACAGCAGGGCACGCAAGATGGCTACTATACGGTTCAGCCTCGTACGACCGAGGTTGACACTGGTTACTTTAGCCAGTCGGCACCAACGGGCTCAAAGGAGTAATCATCGTCCGAGACGATCCGCTTTTATCCTGAGACGATTCGTCCCAAAGTGATCATAAAGCCTTAATCACACACGGTATGCAGACGCGCAAAACTGATTCTTGTGAACCAGCTTTTGCGCGTCTTTGTATTTGTTGCAAGATTGAGAAATCCTCGTGTTTTCAAACTATAATGAGCTCTTAACTTAATTTGAGGAGAGGTTATGTCAGAACAAGCGTTGTGTCACAAAACAGCCGAGCTTACTGTTCCTGCGCACCCCGATTTTGCGCGTTGTGTTCGCATGTTTGCTGCAAACATTGCCGGTGTTATGAAGATGGACGTTGAGCAGCTTGAGGATATTCGTCTTGCCGCCCAAGAGGCTTTTGTCATGACACTCTCGCTGGTAAAAGCCGATGAAGTTACGGTGAGCGCGCAGATCGATGATGAGGCGCTGACCCTCGATTTTCACTTGACTCACGCCGCCAAGCGTGTTGATGCTCTGCAAGAGGATGAGTCGCACATGTATGCCATTCTCATTCTTGAGGCGACTTGCGATGAGATCGATCTCGCCCAGACCAACCAAAATGCCATCAGAATTAAGAAGCATCGCGAAGGGCGTGACGCCTAGTGGCAAACCAGCAGCCCCTGTCTCATGACCCTCATGGGAATGAGCGGGCATCAGCAGAACAAACGCTCGATCAGGGCATGCACTACGTCGACGTCGATGAGATGGACGATGGCGTCATGGGTGATGACTTTGATCGCGATGCACTCGATCGCTCAGATGAAGCCGATGATGCTTTTCACTTTGATGAGGATGAGGCGCTTTCGGCCGACAATGACGATGGCGAGCAACAAGACTCAGCAGAACAGGTAGCTCCTGTGCGCCGCAAGCTCATTTGGGACAAGCGCCGCACAAGGGAGCTTTTCAAGCGCTATCACGAGCAAGGGGATGAAGAAGCCCGCGAGCTTCTTATCACCTCACATATGAACCTCGTGCGCTTTTTGGCCTACAAGTTCAAAAACCGTGGCGAGCCCATCGAAGACCTCATTCAGGTGGGCACGATTGGCTTGATCAAGGCAATCGATCGCTTTGATCTGTCGCGTGGGCTTGAGTTTACGACCTACGCCACGCCGACAATCCTCGGTGAGATTAAGCGACATTTTCGTGATAAGGGTTGGTCAGTTAGGGTGCCACGCCGACTGCAGGAGCTTTCGGCAAAGGTCACCAAGGCAACCGATGCCCTCACCCAAGAGCTTCAGCGTACGCCAACCATCGACGAGCTCGCCCAGTATCTCGAGGTGACAGTCGACGAGGTTTTGGAGGCGATGGAGTCGGGTGAGGCATACTCAAGCGTGTCGCTTGACAGTGACAGCTCGGGTGACGATGATGCTCCCTCGCTGCTTGATCGATATGGCGAGCGTGACCAGCGTCTTGATACCTCGGATGACCGCATGCTTATCGCCCGCACGCTTTCAAGCTTTACGCCCAAAGAACAAGAAGTCATCGAGCTTCGATTCTTGCAAGGTCTGACACAGATTGAGATCGCTGAGCGCATGGGCATTTCTCAGGTGCAGGTATCACGTCTGCTCAGAAGAACGCTCAAGCGCATGCAAGAAAAAATTGACCCCGCCGGTAAGCTTGATACTGCCGATATTTTGAAGCACTAGCTAAGGAGTGAACGCAGAATGCCATCCAAGGTAGACCAGACGCTCATTTCTCGATTTACCAAGCCTGGTAAGGCTCGCAAGATTGAACCGGTTGAGGCTGCTAAGCTCGATCATGCCCGCTTCTTTTTCTTCAGGGCGTGGGGGATTATCGGCGCTGTTATTGTCATTGCTGGAATCTTTTTTGCGCTTGGTAAGATCAGCGAGGCGGTTAGCGTCATTATCACGGCAGCGATGATCTGTTTTATCGCCTCACCAGTCGTTGATTTTCTCGAGGAGAAAAAGATCCCGCGTGTCCTTGGCACGCTCATTGCATTTCTGATTGGCCTTGCGCTTATTTCGCTCGTCTTTGCGTTGTTTATGCCGCTCATCGTCGAGCAACTTACGAGCCTCGTGAACAACATTCCCAACTACGTGGTACAAACGCAGATTTGGGTGAACTCGCTCTATTCACAGTACGGTCAGATCGTGGTGAATAACGCCGAGGTACAAGATGCAATCCGCAAGATCGCAAACTCGGTTGGCAATGCCGCCATGGCGATTGTGAACCAAGCAGGCGGCGGCATCGTGAGTGCTGGCTCTTCGTTTGTGGGTGGCCTGGCTGTTTCGTTCATGGCGCTCGTGGTTGCGTTTTGGCTCACCATGGATCTCCCTAAGTTCAAGCGCGAGATCATCGTCATGGTTGGCCCTAAGCGTGCTGAGGAGTTTGAGATCATGACCTCGGTGTGCTCGCGAGCATTGGGAGGCTATCTCAAAGGCTTGATCATCTCGTCCACCTGCACCGGTGTTTTGGCAGGTCTTGGTTTTTGGATCATCGGTATCCCGTATGCAGGGTTGCTTGGTTTGATCACCGGTCTTTTGAATATCATCCCATTTATTGGTCCTTGGACGGGCGGTGCGATTGCTGCGCTGATGGGTCTGTTTGTGAACCCCTTGGCAGCAGTGCTCTCAATCGTAGTCACCATCCTTGCCCAGCAGCTCACCGATACCTTCGTGAGCCCGCTTGTTATGAAGCAGGCGGTCTCGATTCATCCTGCGCTTGTTATCATCGGTCTCGCCGCTGGTGGCGCTTTGGGCGGCGTGCTCGGCATGATCTTTGCGGTGCCCGCAATCGCTGCAGTCAAGGGTGTCTTTGTTTACTACTTTGAGCGCAATACCGGAAGGCAACTTATCAACGAAGATGGCGCACTGTTTGAAGGAAAGCCGTTTAACACCCCTGATGGTAATCCAATTCCTGCGCTTGATGCGACGGGTGGTTCTCGCTATTACGCAGCTGCCTATGCTGATACCAGCCAGGATAAGCAGGACAGTCGATTCTCATTTAGCGCGAGTAACCTCATGAAGCGCGCGCAAAAGGAGAAAGAGGAGAGCAAAAAAGAGGCTCGCAAAGAAGAGATCAAAGAGGAAATTAAAGAGGAGTTGTTCGAGGTCAAAGAGGGGATCCAAGAGGCTCTCTCGCTCGACGATAAGTCCCAGAAGTCAAATCAGGCTGACCAGGATCGCAAGGAGAATTAACACGATGGGTGACATCAAGCGCATGCCTCGCACGAGTGCGGAGATTCGTGAGGCGTATCTTTCATTCTTTGAGGAAAAGGGCTGCAAGCGCGTTGCTTCATCCTCGTTGATCCCTGATGATCCATCGCTTTTGCTGACTTCAGCCGGCATGGTTCAGTTCAAACAATACTTCCTTGGTAAAGCAAAGATGAAAGAGATTGGTGCGGCTACCTGTCAAAAGTGCGTGCGCACCACCGATATCGATGTCATTGGCTTAGACGGCAGGCATCTTTCATTCTTTGAGATGCTCGGCAATTTTAGCTTTGGCGGGTATTCCAAGGCACAAGCCTGTGCCTGGGCGTTTGAGTTTGTGCTTGAGCACCTTAAACTCCCGCTTGATCGTTTGTATTTCTCCATCTTTGAGGATGATGACGAGGCGTTTGAGATCTGGCGTGACCTTGGCGTTTCACCCGATCGTATCGTTCGCCTGGGTGAAGACGATAACTTTTGGGCGGCAGGCCCGACCGGTCCATGTGGTCCGTGTTCTGAGATCTACTTTGACCAGGGTCCCGATGCGGTGCCTTGTGATGATCCTGAGCACTGCGCACCAGGCTGTGATTGCGATCGTTTCCTTGAGTTTTGGAACCTCGTCTTTACCCAGTATGATCGCCAGGAGGATGGCACCCTCGTTGATCTACCACAGAAAAATATCGATACCGGCATGGGTCTTGAGCGCATGGCTGCCATCATGCAGCAAGTTCACTCGAACTACGAGACCGACATCCTTGCTGCGTTGATTGGGCGCGTTGAGGAGATTTCGGGCAAGACGTTTGGTAAGCGCGAACAAGACAGTATTTCCATGCGCATCATCGCCGATCACGCCCGTGCGGTTACCTTTATGGTGGGCGATGGTATCTTGCCGTCAAACGAAGGCCGTGGTTATGTCTTGCGTCGCCTTTTGAGACGCGCGGCGCGTCATGGTTATTTGCTTGGTATTGAAGGTGCATTTTTGTCGCGTATGGTTGATGTCATCGTCGAAAAAATGGGTGATGTCTATCCGGAAATTGTTGAGCGTCGTACGCTCATTGACGGCATCATCAGCGCTGAAGAGACTCGTTTTCTCGAAACCCTCAAAACAGGCACCCTCTATCTAGAAGAGGCGCTGCAAAAGCTCGAGGTGGGTGCCACACTTGATGGCAAGACAGCATTTACCCTGCATGACACCTATGGTTTTCCATTTGAGCTGACTGAAGAGCTTGCTCAAGAACACCAGGTCAGCGTTGATCGCGATGGCTTTGAGGTATGCATGCATGAGCAGCGCGAGCGTGCGCGTGCGCAAGTGAAGGATGTCTCGTGGTCGACCTATAACACCGCTTGGGTGTCGCTGGTCGATCAGTATAAGGCGACCAAGTTTGTTGGCGATGCCGAGAACGAGACCAACTCTCATATCCTGGCGCTCGTGATCGATGGTCAAGAGGTTGAGCAGGCGAGTGCCGGTGCCGAGGTCGACATACTTCTTGACGTGACCCCGTTCTACGGTGAGCGTGGTGGCCAGATCGGCGATACGGGCACGATGACTGTGTTTGATGAGACGGGCAGCGCAATTGCTGAGCTTGAGATTCTCGACACTCGCATCGAGGAAAAGACCCTCGTTGTTTCCCATGCCCGCGTGATATCGGGCAGCGTTGAGGCAGGTCAAGCGGTACACGCCTCTATCAACGCACCAAGGCGCGAGCGCATCAGGCGCAACCACACGGCAACCCACCTGTTGCACGATGCGCTGCGCGCGGTGCTTGGTGATCATGTCACGCAGGCTGGCTCGTATGTGGCTGATAATCGCCTGCGTTTTGACTTCACACATTTTGAGAACTTAAGTCCTGCCGAGATCGCTGAGGTTGAGCGTCTTGTGAATCAGGCAGTCATGGAAAATCACCCCGTTTCTCACTACGAGACAAGCCTTGATGAAGCCAAGGCGCAAGGTGTCATGGCGCTCTTTGGTGAGAAGTACGGTGAGCGTGTCCGCGTGCTCGAGATCGAGGGTATTTCACGTGAGCTTTGCGGCGGTACTCACGTGCGCCAGACGAGCGAGATTGGTTTGTTTAAGATCACCTCGATTTCATCGGTTGGCGCAAATGTCAGGCGTATTGAGGCGCTCACCAGCTTTGATGCTCTTGCTTATCTTGACAGCCGCGATCATATCGTTCGCGAGGCTGCCGCGCTGCTCAAGGCAAAGCCGGAGGATCTTATTAAAAAGATCGAGCAGGTTCAAGACAAGGAGCGTGCAGCCAAGGCTGAGATTACGCGCCTGAAGCGTGAGGGCGTTGGTTCCGGCGCTGGTCTTGCAGGTGATCTTTTGGCGGCTGCCGTTCAAAAGGAGCCCTACACCCTTGTTGTCGCTCAGGTGCCTGAGTGTGAGGCTGGTGACCTGCGTGAAATTTTTGATCAGCTCAAGCAGGTAGATCAAAGCGTTGCAGCAGTTATCGCTACCATCAGCGCCAAGGGCTCACCAATCCTCATGGCAGCTGGATCCAAGACCGCAGTGTCTCATGGTTTTCATGCGGGTAACGTCATCAAAGCGATTGCTCCTGCGATCAATGGCGGTGGTGGCGGCAAGCCTCAGATGGCGCAAGCTGGCGGCAGTAAGCCCGAAGGTATTGACGAGGCACTTGCTCAGGCTCGTGCCATGTATGTCGTGTAAGACTCAGAGGGTTTGCACTCGTGAAGCGAGTACTTGCGCTTGATATTGGTGATGTTCGTACGGGTATTGCGACCGGAGATTTAGGGCATAAGATTGCGATGCCTGTGTGCGTGCTGCCCACCCAAGAGGTGCTCGATTGCGCGCGGACGTTTCGAGTCATTTTGGAAGATCATGAGCCAGAACTTTTGGTTTGCGGTCTGCCGCTATCGCTTTCAGGTGAGGATTCGAGTCAAACCGCGCTTACGCGCGAGCGTATTGCACGCATCGCAGCAAAAACCCAGCTCCCTTGTGTTGAGTGGGATGAGCGCTTGTCATCGCGCGAAGCAAAGATGATTCTTCGCAAGCAGGGGCTCGATGAGCGTAAGATGCGTGGAAAAGTAGACATGGTTGCAGCATCATTATTTTTGCAGTCATGGATCGATGCGCAGGGTTCGCATGAGTCTTGCGACGAATTGATGGGATAGATGCATGAGCGATCAGCAGTACAACCAGCATCCAGTATCACACGGCACCAATCCGCCTCGCCGTGGTACACGCTTTAAGGATGACCCAAATGACGCGCCAGCTCCTAGGCCTCAATCGGCGGATACGCCTGGCTCACAAGGCGCTCAGTGCACGCTCGGTGTCTCGGGTACTCAGGTGCAGCAATCTGGATCTACCCGTGTTCAAAAGATGATCCCATCAGCTTCAAGTGATTTGAGCCAGGCTGCTCGCGCGGCTCGTGGTAGTGGGGCAACAAAGCCTCAAAAGCTCTCACGTAAAAACTTGATCATCCTTTTCGTGGTGCTCATCGTACTGGTCTGCGGTATTTTGTTTGCGGTTTCTCGCCTGACTTCGGTGTTTTTCTCCCATGAGGCAACGACGATTTCTCAAGAGCTTGCGAGCGAACCGGCGACGATTACGGTTGAATCGGGCGATAACTGGCACAAGGTTGCTCATCAGCTGGCAGAGGCACGCCTTATCACCGATGAAGCTATTTTTTTGAACCTCGTCAAGCAGATGGACGTTGTCAATGATCTTAAGCCCGGCGTCTACACGGTTGAGCCTACCACCGATCTGGCAGACCTAATCGGCCAGTTTGTCGCCGGTGCTCAAACAGCGAAGGTCACCGTTCCTGAAGGCAAGACCGTTGCCCAGACTGCCGCTATTGTCGAAAAGGCAACCGAAGGCGGCATTTCGGCTGAGGATTTTTTGGCGGCGGCAAAGGCGAGTAGGTGGGTCGATCAGTTCCCATTTTTGGCTGATGCCTACGATGATTCACTCGAGGGATATCTCTTCCCAAAAACCTACCCCATCGCGCCCAATATGACAGCTGATCAAATCATCGAAACCATGCTCAAGCAGTATGAGAAAGAAACTAAGAATCTGACCTATGAGGCGGTCACTTCGCGCGGTTTGAGCGAGCGTGATTTGATCATAATCGCTTCGCTGATTGAGCGCGAAAGCGCTGCAACCGAAGAGCGTCCAACCATTGCCTCTGTCATTTACAACCGTCTCGATAAGGGAATGAACCTGCAGCTTTGCGCAAGTGTGGTCTATGCGATGGGCTCGGGTTCGGTTGATCACGTGACGCTTGAGGATCTCAAGATCGACTCCCCGTACAACACCTATCAAACCAAGGGCTTACCTCCAGGACCGATCTGCTCGCCGTCGCTTTCTTCGCTTGAGGCTGCGGCAAATCCTGAAAGTACCTCGTATCTGTTTTATGTCGCTAAGGGTGACGGCACACATAGCTTCACCGATGACTATTCGCAGTTTACGAGTGACAAGGCCGATTACTGGAACCTCAAGAATCGCTAAGTTGGCAAGTTAAGATGGCGCTGTTACGACCAGATCGATACGTGCAAACGGTTGCCGACCTCGATCCTGCTCAGCTGGCGGATGAGGGCGTGCGTCTCGTGCTGCTCGACATGGATAACACTATTGTTCCTCGTGATACGGGAGCTTTGCGCGACGATGCGCGTCAATGGATTACCGAGCTACAAGCGAAAGGGATTGAGATCGCGCTGGTGTCCAATAACTGGGCAAAGAATGTGCGACCTATTGCACGAGAGATTGGTGCGGTGTTTATCTCGCGCTCGGCAAAACCGCTACCAATTGCCTTCATCTTACTGAGAACTCAACGCAAACTTACCCGTGCGCAAACAATTGTTGTTGGTGATCAGCTGTTTACTGATATGTTGGGCGCTAAACTCGCTGGGCTTCGCGGTATGATGGTGCTCCCTCAGGCAAAGAAAGACCTTGTTCACACCCTAGCGTTGCGCCCGATTGAGGCGTGGTTTATGGGGTACATGCGGCCTGAAGGGAATACAGATCATCATGGGGAGTCTGATCGCTAACACTATCTTTTTGCTTATCCTTATTGTTATTGCGCTCTATGATCTTAAAACGAGGATCATTCACCCGCTTGCGGTGATCGCACTCGTGGTGCTGGCTTGTTCTGCACTGCCGCTTGAGCGCTTGTGTCTTAATGCGGCGTGTGCTCTTGGTGCGGTGGCTATCTTGCTTGCGAGTAATGGGTTGTATGCGATGATTTGTCGTGTGCGGCGAGGGGTCGAGGCGATTGAATGCGCGCCGGCTGACATCGAGACGAGCAAGCGCACGTTGGTCGGTATCGGAGCAGGCGCCCACGCGTCAGTCGGTATCGGAGCAGGTGACATCAAGCTCATTGCAGCCTGTGCCCTCTATTTGGGCATAAATATCTTTGAAACTCTTGTCTGCACTGCACTTTTGGGGCTTATCACCGCGTGCGCCGTGTCATTTGTGAGAAAAGCAAAATTAGACCAGACATTTGCGTTTGCACCCTCTATTGTAGGAGGGGTTCTTATCGTCATATTGGGTCAGGCATTGTAATTATGGATCACGAGCGCGGCGGCATACGAGGCTGTCCTGATTATGATCACGAGCTTTATCGCGACCACATCTTTTTTATCGGCTTTATGGGAGCAGGTAAGTCGTCAGTCGCTCGCAAGCTGAGCGAGATGTTTAAGCGCGACGTCTTTGACACTGATGCCCTCGCAAAGCGCATTGCTGGCCTTTCAATCCCCGAAATCTTTGGCCAGCAGGGCGAGGCGCAGTTTCGCCGCTATGAATACGGCGCTCTCACTAAGCTGCTCGATAAGAAAAGTGCTTTTGTCTCTTGTGGTGGTGGCATCGTTGAGCGTGCCGACTGCGTGAACCTCATGCGCGCCATGGGTTATGTGGTGTATCTTGACATTGACCTCGACGGGGCGCTCTCGCACATCACAAACTTTGAGGATCGACCGCTCTTAAAGCGTGATCGCAGGGCAAACGAGGAGTTGTTGACTCGACGTACGATCATGTATGAGGCGGCTGCCGATATGATCCTCGACATCAAAAACAAAACCCTCGATGAGGTTGCTTACTTAGCTGCAGAAAAACTCTGGGAGGCAAATCGACTGTGAGTACTCGCAAGATTCGTGTTTCTCGTCCGCATATCGAACCGTACGATGTACGCCTGGGCACTCAAACCCTTAAAGGTTTTGGCGAGCATCTTAAAGATACCCTTGGTCATGCCCGTCATGCTGCGGTGATTACTGATGCTGCCTTTGGGGCAACGGCTGGCTTGCAGGTGGTTGAGGAGCTCTTGAGTGCTGGTTTTATCGTCGATGATTTTCAGGTACCAAGCGGCAGAGCCTATCGTAGCTGTGAGTATGCCATGACAGTTGCCGATCGTATGGCACAGGCCGATCTCAAAGATCGCGACTGCGTGGTAGCAGTGGGTGGCGAAGATGTCATCGCTATTGGTCGCTTTATTGCGGCAACATTTGCGGGTGGGATGAACTTTGCCGCTGTGCCGACAACCCTTGATGCGATTCTTACGATCACAGACAGTACGGCTGAGCTTGATCTTCCTGGGAGCGTGGGCTTTTTGGGCGCCGATAAGGCGCCACGTTTGGTTACCTTTGACCTCGATCACCTGCCAAAAGAGATTCCTGATCCAGCCTATCCGCAGGCGATTGATGTGGCCGCCCGTGATAGTTTTGAGCATGCGCTGGCGGTTTTTGCCCAAAGCTCATTTGCAACCTCGCGTTCAGACTACGCCTATCTTGAGCGCAATGCCGATCAGTTCATCACAGTCAAGCGTATGGAGCCTTCGTTTGAATCCACGCTAGTTGAGGCGCTCGTGCGCGTGGTTGACTCACGTGCACGAGAGGTTAAGCGAGTTGATGAAGCTCGCGCTCAAAAAGAAGACCTGCGACTTTCCAAGCTCGATGTCGGTGTGACTTTTGCACGTGCGCTTGAGCGCGCCTGCGGCAAGGGGGTCTTGACCAAAGGCCAGCTTTTGGCAGAGGGCTTGCGCTTTGAGTCGCTCTTAAGTGTCGAGTTTGCTGGGCTTCCCACCGAGCACGCCTTGGGGCTTTTTGCTTTGCTCGAAGCGATGGGCTGCACGATTCCTGGTGTTTCGGTCACGCCACAAGCGCTCCTGGATGCCCTGCGCTACACGAGACCACGACGCACTAAGCGCTTGTACTTTGCACTTATGTCAGACATTCAAGAATACGAGGTGGTAGGCCTAGCACCTGATGAGATCATGCCGCATCTGAATGCCTATGCCGCCTCTCGTCAGCAGCTTTTAGCGCCAAGCCAAGATCCTGAGGTGGCAGAAAAGCGCGCGCAGATCGATGAAGCGCGTGATGAGGATGGGGAAGACGAGCGCTCGAGTGAGGGTGTTAGGTCCTCGAGTATGTGTGTTGATCCCTCGGATGAGCCTTCGAGCGCAAACTCTGGCTCCGAGCAAGATGTTAGCTCGGATACCGCCACACACCTCAACTCCAGCCCAGCCTAACAACCCGCTCTGCTGATTGTTTCTCATCCGAGACAGCACAAATACACCATTGGAGGACATCATGATTGAACAGCGTTTGTGCCAAGTACGTGAGATGATGAAGAGGCGCGGTTACGATGCCGTCGTGCTCTCAAACGTGCCAGATTTGCGCTGGCTCACAGGTGTGAACCGCGTCTTTGATACTGAGCGCGCTCACACGGTATTTATCACCGAGGATCGCCTCTTTTTGCATACCGATACCCGTTACTTTAACGCCTTCCAAGAAAAGCTTGGTGAGAACAGCGGCTGGGAGCTTGATCAGGACTTTATCTCGCACCCCGCTTGGATCATCAAGCGCGCTCAAGAAACTCACGCTCGCGTGGTTGCTCTTGAGGATTCGCTCTCACTCAAGAGCTTCCAGCAGATTAAGCGTGCAGCAGAAGATGAATCGCTCGCACTTGCTCATCCGCTTATGCATGACGCGCTTGCCTGGATGCGTGCGATCAAAGATGCTGACGAAATTAAGGCGCTGCAAGATGCCCAAGACATCGCCGATGAGGCATTTACCTATCTCTGTGAGCGCTTTGATGTGGGTCGTACCGAGAAAGAGATGCAGCGAGAGCTCGACAACAAGATGATGGAACTTGGCGCTGAGGGCGTTTCGTTTGAGACGATCATGGCATCTGGTCCCAATGGTGCAAACCCTCACGCTCACCCAACTGACCGCAAAATTTGCAAGGGTGATTTGGTGACCATCGACTTTGGTGTCCGCTACAACGATTATTGCTCTGACATGACCCGCACTATCGCAGTGGGCGAGCCAAGCGAGGCGCATCGCCACGTCTACAGCACTGTGCTCGAGGCACACCTTGCTGCATTTGCGGCGATCAAGCCTGGCGTGTCAGGTAAGGATGTCCATGCCATCGCGCAGGATTTGATCGACAACGCAGGATTTAAGGGTGCCTTTGGTCACGGTCTTGGCCATGGCGTTGGTATTGAAGTACACGAGCTACCGGTCTTAAGCCGTCTAGCCGATAATTTGCTTGCGCCAGGTCACGTGGTGACCGATGAGCCCGGAATCTATCTGCCGGGAGACTGCGGTGTGCGTATTGAGGACACCGGTGTGGTGACTGAAGATGGTTTTGCCAGTTTCGCGCGCTCGCCCAAGGAACTTTTGGTTTTGTAGTGCGCCCTTGCTTGATCTTAAGCTCCCTCGCTATACTAGGGCGTTGTTAAGAAACCATAGTTTTACACGGACAATCGATAAGGATAAACATGGGAACCATCAGTACTGCTGATTTCAAGAATGGCATGGGCCTCAAGATCGATGGTAAGATGTATACCCTCGTTGAGTTTCAGCACGTCAAGCCCGGTAAGGGCGGTGCTTTTGTGCGCACCAAGATCAAGGATGTCCTCACCGGTCGCGTGAACGACATGACCTTCCGCGCAGGTGAGAAGCTCGAGGATCTGCGCATGGAGCTCAAAGACATGCAGTATCTCTACAACGATGGTACGGCGTTCTATTTTATGGACAATGACACCTATGAGCAGCACGAACTCGGTGCTCAAATGATCGGGGATAACGCTAAGTGGCTCAAGGAAAACGACACGGTTCAGTTCCAGTATGCTGATGGTGACATCATTGGCGTGGTGCCTCCGATGTTCGTCGAGGCTGAGGTTACTGAGACCGAGCCAGGTTTTAAGGGTGATACCGTTCAGGGTGGTAGCAAGCCTGCAACGATCGAGACGGGCGCTGAGGTTCAGGTGCCGATGTTCATCAATATCGGTGACGTGATCAAGGTTGATACCCGCGACGGTCGCTACGTTACCCGCGTCTAGCATCGCGTGCATTGCGATTTGATTTGTGAGATGAGTGAGCTTACCTCGGGATAGCTTTTCAGCAATATTGCCGGAATCACTCAGCCAATTTGCAATCAGCGATAAACTCGTAGTAAAAAGCCTCCTATCGCTTGGACATCAATTATGTCCGTGAGATGGGAGGCTTTCTTTTGCCTGTTGTTTCGCCTGCCCTCAGCGAGATATTTGCTGAGGCGAGATACTTGTGAGCGAATACGCGCTGGTACTCACTCACAAGTATCGATGTAAATATCGTTATTCAGTAATGCTTTCAGGCTTGGGGATCAGGCAGGAGCTCAATAGCGCCAAGAGCATGAGGATGGCACCTGCGATGATTGCCCACTGATAGCCAGCGATCGTAGTAAAGCTTGTCTCAACTGCGCTTAAGACGGCAAAAAGGATTGCAAATGAAAGGCCAGCACCGAGGTTGAACGCACCTGCGTTCATGCCAGGTAGGTAACCCTGGTTATCCGCTGGGGAGAGCACGATGCCCAGACCATTGAGCATGATGTTGCACATACCAGCGTAGGTGATACCAATGAAGATCGAGATACCAAGAATACTCATCTTGTTCAGGTGAGGAGCTATGAAGGCAAGAGCCGCAAGACCAATGATGGTCAAAATGAGGCCTGCCTGCAGCGTTGGTTTAAAGCCAAACTTAGCCGCGAGCTGACCGGAAACCGGACCCATGACCAGTCCAGCGATGGCGTATGGGGTGAGTGTGAGCCAGGAGACAATGTCGGCACTCAAGCCAAGGCCAGCACCATTATCTTGCGCAAGGTTGGGAACCAATCCGTTCATCACGGCAAAGACGCCTGTCATGGTGAGCAAGGTCGTGAGCAGCAAGCCCCAGGTGCGACGTTGCTTCATGTAGGTGGTGGTGACGAGCGGGTGTTTAACGCACTCCTCGGTTTTCCAGAAGATGACAAACGCAATCACAGCGATAACCACGAGTGCGATGATGAGCGGCCAGCTTGCAGCAGCGAGTTTGCCAGCCTCGTTAAACGCAAAGTAGAGACAGGCAAGCACGATGACGAGTGGCACAACGCCTTTCCAGTCCATCGGCACCTTTTCGCTTGCGCGTGACTCCCTCGTGCAGGTTGCGATGGCAAGTGCGCCGAGTGCGCAGACAATCGCCATTGTCCAAAAGACCGACCTAAAACCAAAGTTACCAGCGAGAAAACCACCGGCAAGAGCGTCAACACCAGCGATACCACCGTTGACTGAGGTCAAGATTGCCATCAGCTTTGCGTAGCGCTTAGGGTCACGAATCTCGTTGTGCAGCATGATCAAGCACATCGGAACGACAGGGCCTGCGACGCCTTGGACAACGCGACCAAGGCCGAGGATGTGGACGTTGGTAGCAAGTGCAGAGATCACGCAGCCGATACCTGTAAGAGCAAGCATTGCCGTAAGCAGCTTCTTGCGTCCGATCAAGTCTGCCCAGCGCGGCAAGAAGAGCGAGAAGAGAGCTGCGGCTGCAAAGAATGCCGTTTGGGTCAAGCCGATTTCGCTGTCAGCAACCGCAAGCTCGCGAGCCATGGTTGCAAGTGCAGGTGAGAGCATTGAAGCATTGAGCTGGAAAGCAAAAATCGCTGCCAGCAACGCTGCCATGAGCAGCACCACAGAACTTTGTCCCTGCGAGCTTTTGCTCTCGAAGGAAGTAGACACTTCATATCCTCCTTACTGGATACCAATATCGGCTTGATTATATATGATGAATTATAAAAATTGCCCTCGAGTGACGTGATAGCTTGAGTGTTTTGTCGCATGAACTTGTAGACATTTTTGACTTCGTTGCAACCTTTTAGCTGCTGCGTCAGCACTCAAAAACAAGTACAATTGAATTACTTACGTTGTGATGTTCTTCACAATAGAGAAAGGCTGATGATGGCACATAAGATCATTCTTGACTGCGATCCAGGACACGATGATGCGGTGGCAATCCTGCTCGCAGCTGGTAATCCTAACATCGAATTGTTGGGCGTAAGCACAGTCGGCGGAAACCAAACGCTCGAGAAGGTGACGCGCAATGCGCTGTCGCTGGCAACGGTTGCTGGTATTCGCGATGTGCCTTTTGCTGCTGGTTGCGCTGGTCCTATCCTGCGTGAGATCGAGGTGGCGCCTTCATGTCACGGTGAGTCTGGATTGGATGGCGTTGAGCTTCCAACGCCTGCGTTTGAGCTTGACCCTCGTCATGGCGTTGATCTGATTATCGATACGATCATGGAGCATGAGCCTGGCGCGGTAACCCTCGTACCAACGGGTCCTCTCACCAATATCGCGCTTGCTGCTCGCAAGGAGCCTCGTATCGTCGAGCGTGTCAAGGAAGTCGTGCTTATGGGCGGTGGCTACCACGTTGGAAATTGGTCTGCTTGCGCTGAGTTCAATATTAAAAATGACCCTGAGGCAGCACGCATCGTCTTTAACCTGCCGTGGAAGGTTGTCATGGTAGGGCTTGACT
>JAEZXW010000057.1 GCA_023419515.1 Actinomycetes bacterium | reverse complement strand
CCAAACAGGCAATCACAAGCGCAAAAAGTACGATGCGCAGATACCCCAAGCCCAGCGGCATCAGCATGAACTGCTCAATTGGCCAGGTAATTGCCGTGGCACCGCACATGACCGCGATGACCGCAAGACCCATACCCTTGGCTGAACTGGTCTGAGTTGAGACGCCTAAAAAAGAGCAGATGCCCAAAAACTGCGTGAGTACTACGTTTTGTACAAAAATAGCATTAAAGAGGATGACTAAAAGTACGCTCACGACAAGCCACCTCCCTGAGGCGACACCAGACGCTCGCCAGTCGCTCGCTGACGTGAGCCGTGCGAGGCAGCCGCAGCCATTGCAGCCGCACGAATCTCCTGTGCCCGCTTTTCTTCGGGGCAAGCGCCAAGCTCACGAACCTTGCGATACTGAGCGCCAAACCCAAAGATGAGATCACGCGCTTTGAGCACCTCTGGCTTTAAGAGCTCACGATATTGCTGCATGTTGCACGAACTGACCTTAGCACACGAGGAGCAGGCATTTTTCACCTGGCTCATAAGCGCACGCATCTCAGCTAGAGCCGCGCCCTGCTCGGCAGACACCTCAAATGCTTGTCCCCAGGCAAAGATCGGCTCACCTGCTTCACGCTTGGTTTTGATACGTTCAATTCTGCGAACCAAAGTGGTCATCGCCAGAATCAAAAATGCGTAGACCAAAAAACCACCGGTTGGCATCACGAAGAGCAAGATGGGATGCTCATAAAACCACGGTACGGCGTAGCCAATGAAGGTACCAGCGCCCAGCACTTCTCGGATAGCACCCATAGCAAGGCAAGCAAGCGTAAAACCCGAACCCATGCCGAGCGCATCAAACAGCGCATCACTCACGCGGGCACGCGAAGCAAACGCCTCAATACGACCGAGTACAATGCAGTTAACTGCAATGAGCGGAATAAAAATACCGAGCGCTTTGTCGATCGTTGGAAAATATGCCTTGATTAAAAGCTGGGTGATCGTCACACAACCGGCAATAACAACCACGTAAAACGGAATGCGCATCTTGGATGGAATGATGGCACGCAGTATCGAGACGGTCACGTTCACGAGCGTTAACACAAAAACCGTCGCAAGCCCAATGCCAAGACCGTTGATAACCGAAGTCGTCGTCGCCAAAAATGGACAAAGGCCCAAGAGCAGCACGAGAACTGGGTTTTCTTTTATGACGCCGCGAAGCAACAGCGGCAGAGGCGAGTTTTGACTATCTTGCATCTTGCATCATCTACATTCGATACGCGCGACAGGATCGTTTGTCGCACGAAGATCGCAGTGGTTGCAACGGCTGCGGCGGGTTGTCATGGGCTACATGGGAGCTGCAATACGATCGCAACAATGGCTGCGACCATACCAAACTACCAGCGACCTTGGTTATTTAGATCCTGATAGACCGCCCGTGCACAGTTGACATCCAGAGTAATTGCCTTACTCGAAAATGTCGCGCCCGTCACAGCAGCAATTAATTGCTCATCTGGACCTGCTTGCTTGACTGCAAACGAATGATCGGCTGATGCTCCGATAAATTGATCCAAAAAACTATCGTCAGAAACCTTAGTGCCAAGCCCCGGGGTCTCTTTGTTGTCGAGCACGATGATGCCTTGGACATCCCCTGCTCGATTCACCCCGACCATGGCAGGCACCGCACCGGCATATCCACGATAAGCAGCTTGCACTACGATACCAATGGGCTTTTGATCTTGCAACGCTTCATAGACATCCAACAACTCATCAGCACTTGCAAGCGCTGGATCAAGACTTGCCTTGTCGATGGGTCTAAAGTCATCGGCCTCAGGAAAGATTGCCTGGCGCGAAACAAAAGCCTCATGCTCTTGCACCGCCTGGATACGCGGTGCCGAAAAATGATTAACGATGCCCAAGATTAAACCAAAGACCAATGCAATCATGACAAAGAGCGCCGTTGGCCATAAGCCCCCCGCTTGAGTGAGGTCAATCTTTGGGATAAATGACTTGGGCTGACTGTTTTGAGGTGAGGTTTTTTGTAAAGCACCCTGCACGGTGTCTTGCGAGCTACCCTGCGCACTCTGCTGCGAGCTATTCTGAGCCAAAGCGCTTCACCCCTCCCACTGGCTTGGTCAGGCACACGCGATCAATGAACGGGGTGAGCAGATTCATAAACAGGATCGAAAACGCGACTGCCTCGATCGAAAATCCTGCGATCCTAACCACACTGGTAATCAGTCCGCAGCCTAAGCCAAAGATGAGCTTGCCCTTGGCAGTAATCGGGGATGTCGTGTAATCGGTTGCCATAAAACAGGCGCCGACCACAAGTCCTCCCGACAAGAGCTCAAAGAGCGGATCATGTCCAGCAATTGCGGTGAAGATCATCACCGCGCCCATAAAACTCACAGGGATCCAGAAATCAATAACCCCCATGACCAACAAAAAGACCGCACCGAGCAAAAGAGTCGCCACACAAGTCTCACCAATGCAGCCTGCGTGAGTGCCCAAAAAGAGCGTAAGGTAATCGACTGGTGTACCTGCCTTTGCCAGTGCAATCGGAGTGGCGCCGCTTGTGGTGTCGATCATACCCGAGATCGACCACGGATCGAGCTTGGTATCTCCCGCAAAAACCGAGCGCACACCATAGACGGCAAACTCCGCAGGAAACGCTACCACCATCATGATGCGGGCGGCAACTGCGGGGTTGGCAAAGTTAAAGCCGATACCGCCAAAGACCATCTTGACCAACACAATCGCAGCAACGCAGCCCAAAATCAGTGCATAGAGCGAAATGTCGACAGGCAGCATCGTGGCAAACAGCAGCCCGGTCACCACCGCCGATCCATCCCCAATCGTTGACGGGCGTTTGATCGCCAGGCAAAACAAATGCTCAGACGCCACACAAACCATGACGCATAACGCCCAGATCATAAGCGCTTTAAGTCCAAAAATAAACGCCGAAGCAATCACCGTTGGCATGAGCGCGATCACTACGAGCATCATGATACGCGAGGTCGAGCTCTTGGGATCAGTAATATGCGGGGATGTCGAGAGGCGAAGCTGCAGGCCAACCATGGTTATGCTCGACCTCCTCGCGTTACGCCCGTACTCGTGCGCTGCTGGGTCTTGAGTCGGTTTGACTCGATGCGATAGAAGGATTTACCTACCTTGATCGATTGCACGAGATAACGTTTTGACGGGCAGACAAACGAGCAGGCACCGCATTCAATACAGTTCATGACCCCGCAGGTGTCAAGCTCCTCAAAATTCTGCTCACGAGCAGCCCGATCGAGCATGAGTGGCATCAAGCGCATCGGACACGCCTTCACGCACTTGCCGCAGCGAATACAGGGCAGTTCCTCATGGTTTTTTGCGAGCTTATCGCTGAGCGCTAGGATCGCATTATTCTGCTTGACGATCGAGACATCATCACTCGAAAGCGCGATACCGTTCATGGGGCCACCCATCAAGAGCTTGGCAGGGTCTGTCAGATACCCTCCGGTTTTCTCGATAAGATCGCTAACCTTGGCACCAATCGGCACTCGATAGTTACCAGCACCTGCTACGGCATCTCCAGTCAGAGTGATAACCTTGTCTATCAGTGGCTCGCCTTGTGAAAAGTACGCTTCGAGCTTTAGGCAGGTTGTCACGTTGATGACCTGCACACCCACAGCGGTCGTACGGCCAAAAGCAGGCACCTCTCGCCCAGTCGCTGCCTTCACAAAGACTTTGGCAGCCCCCTGAGGAAAGCGAGTTGGAAATGATCGCACCTCAACCTTTGCTGCGGCGAGCGCCGAACGCTCATCGGCATCCTGCAGATACATCTGCAGGCTTAAACGCAGTGCTTCAAGTGCATCGGGCTTGTTATCCTCAACGCCAATGATTGCCTGCTTAAAGTCAAGCTCACGCACTACACGAACAACACCCGCGATGATAAGCTCGGTCTGCTCCAGCATCTGACGATGATCTGAAGTGATATAAGGCTCGCACTCCATGCCGTTGACCAACAGGATCTCGAGCGGTTGATCAGGAATCGAGGGAAACTTTTGCCAAGTCGGAAATCCCGCGCCACCCAAGCCAACCAAGCCGCTTGCACGCAGCGCCGTCAAAAAGCTCTGACGATCTGTAGTCTCAATCGGCTTGAAATACTGGGAGTCGGGGGTATAGGCTCCGTCGTTTTCAATCGTGATAACCTCATCGACCTGACCGGTTGCCAAAAACTCCTGCTTGACACTTATGACTTTGCCTGAGACGGTCGCGTGAATCGGGACCGCAATGCCAAGCGGCTCGCCAATCACCTGACCCAATGCAACCACGTCACCACGGCTTACCAGCGGCTTGCACGGAATACCCGTGTGCATGTGCATAGGAATTGCGACGTGATCAAAATCACGTCGCATATCAACAATGGGATCACCCTGGGTGATCTTATATTCAGCTGGATGTACTCCACCGTGGAATAAGCGCCGTAACTGCACGCTTGGCTAACCTTCTTCTACTCGCTTTGTTCTTGCTCTTGTTCAGTCTCGGCCACGGCGGCTGGATCAGTCCATCCAAAGCTTGCCTCAACCTTCTTAAACTGCGACAAAATCACCGCACGATACCTCGTCATATTGGATGCGGTGTTTGCGGCATCACCAAAGCTTGCCGGATAGCCACTGACTCCTCGCTGCACCTCTTTGAGGTACTGATCGCCAAACTTCAAGTATTCCTGAGCGGCATTGAGCATCTTGTCCAGAGCAGCCGTGTTATCCTCACCCATTGCATCGGGGATCGCAAGCTCGCTTAACGCCGCACGCGATGCCTGTGTTTTTGCCTGAGCATCTTGTGCCCCATCTTTGATGGCGCGAAGGCGAGGAATACCATCCTTCATCATTTGAACTGATAATTTTTGATAGGACTCAAGCGTTGGATCAAGTGCAGCCAAGACATCGGATCGAAACGAAAGATACGCCGCAAGAGTTTCGGACTCTGGGTCGCTAAACTGCGACGCCTCGACCTCTTTTGCCTTTTGAAAATCGGTTGAGCCAGCCAAAAGCTGTCCTGCCACACGGGTGTCGCCGATGAGCAGGATCGACGGAATTGGCACCGTCCTAGTTGCCACGAGAACGGAATAGATCACCGCAGCAACCACCAGCACAACGACAGCCAGACCGAGCCCGATGCCGAGCGGACTTGTTATCTGCCGAGGGCGCAGTCGAGATTTACGGGTATTAACCCTCGTCACCCCAACAGGCGCCTGATACTGATCACGATGCATAGCTTATCCCTTATTTTATCGGCAATCGGCAGCCCACCAGCCGCACGCAGCTCACATGCCTTGCTGGCAACGTGAACGCTGACGCTTTAACCTCCGTTACCGCCGCTTAAACTCGCAAGGCTTACCGAGGCCCACGCATCAACTCGCGAATTGCACGGGCAACCTCTCGATAGCTCATAGTGCTTGCAACTTGTGCATAGTTTACTGCAGGCGCAAGCTCTGTCTTATCGTCTTCTGGCTCAGCGGTTGCCTGAACGGCTTTTGCGCTTGTAACTGGTGGGTAGCGAAGCGCGATAAGGCTCACGAGCACAATCAGGATGCCAATAATGATGTCGTGGAAAGTACCGCCCGCATGCATGATGCGACCCACAGCAACACCCAAGACAATTGAGGCAACACCAAAGACAAGCAGTACTTTTCCTGCCCAATCAACCTGCTTTTTGTAGCCAAAATAAGCCACGATGATAATCAGCGTGCCAAGAAAAACACCAAGTCCTCGGGCTGCGAGTGATCCAGCAGTCTTGAGCACAAAGGGCGAAAACAGGTACCAAAATCCGATACCAAACAAAATGCGGTATGCCAGCTCTTTCATACAGATGCTCTCCCTTAACGACGGTTAAGCGCAGTGCGGGCAGGAATCAATGAGATCCGCTCCAACCGGAACACCCGCCTCAATGTCGCGCTTATCTTGCTCGGTCAAGCCAATCTCATCATCCGTTAAGTAGCAGGCAGGATCTGGTGCCCACAGATCACCCGTTGCGGCTTCTGCGCGAACCCTAAAATTACCGCCGCAGATATCAAGCCACTTGCAATAGTGGCAACGGCCCTTGACAAAGGGGCGCTTATCCTTGAGGCGATACATGAGCTCAGACTCCTCGGTCGTGCGACTCACGTCACTCCAGATCTCGGAGAATGGACGATCGAGCACATTACCAAACGAGTAGTGGCGCCAGAACTGGTCGGCGTACACCTCACCCGTCCAGTTGATCGAGCAGATGCCGTTACCGCTGGAATTACCCTGGTTCCAGGTCAAAAGCTGCAGCTCATTTTCGGCAAGCTCTGGATCTTCTTTGAGGAGATTGAGGTAGACAAACGGACCATCGCAGTGGTTATCGACGGTGAGCACCTCGGGCTTTAAGCCCTTGTCGAACATCTCGCGGGTGCGCGTCATGATGTAACGCACGGTCTCACGGCTCTGCTCGTGAGTCAAGTCCTCATCCATAAGATCAGTACCGCGACCTGCATACACGAGGTGATAGAGGCAAATGCGGTTGATTTTGCGCTCCTCCATCAGATCAAAGATCTGCGGAATCTCTTGGTAGTTGCGCTTATTAATCGTGAAGCGCAAACCTACCTTGATGCCAGCCTGACGAGCATTCTCGATGCCCTGAAGCGCCGCATCAAACGAGCCTTCTACCCCGCGGAACTTATCGTGCACCTCACCGATACCATCGAGCGACACACCAACGTACGAAAGGCCAACCTCGGCATACTGCTTGGCTTTTTCGGGGGTGATGGTGGTTCCGTTGGTCGAAATAACCACGCGCATACCAGCTTGCTTTGCGTAAGCCATCAACTCGACAAGATCCTTGCGAAGCGTTGGCTCGCCACCAGAAAACAGCATGACCGGACAGCCAAATTGGGCGAGATCATCGATCATCGTCTTTGCCTGCTCAGTCGTCAATTCATCATAACGACGGGCATCGGATCCTGCGTAACAGTGGACACACTTCAAGTTGCACGTGCGCGTACAGTTCCACACCACAACGGGCTTTTTATCGCGGGAAAACTGCAACATGCCACTGGGCAGGACGGCTGAGTTGCGGTTGTAGCGCAATACATCGCTCGCCTCAACCGTTCCGCAATAGAGTTTGGAGATTCCAATCATGCCTGGTACCCCTTAAATCCAAGCGTTTTTTCAAACGCGATCAACATATCAAGGCCTTTATGTCCCTCAGTCCCCATCAAGGCCTCTTGCATTCACCCGCAGCGCCGGCACCCGTTAACTCATGCGCTCCCTCAGCGCGCACAAGCGGTGCCTATCCGCGAGCAACGTGCTTCACTACTGATGCAACCAAGCCGGCGATCGTAAACTCTTCAGCCTCGGCGGTCGCAGTTAACCTGTGATCTGCAATCGTTTGCGAGGTCACCGGTCCGATCGAAAATATGTCAACGCCTGTCAGTAGCTCTCGCACCGTGAGATCGTTCTCGGTTTGAGCGAGAGCATCAGCCACCATCGCGCAAAAATTACTGCACGTAGAAGATGACGTAAACGTGATTGCGTCAATTTTATCGTTCTTTAACTCATTGATGAGTGTCAGAGCGTTCGATTTTTCTGGCATAACCGTTTTGTACGAACTCACCACATCAACAGCAAGCCTAGCGGCTTTGAGTGCATCGGGCAAGACATCGCGCGCAAGCTCTGCCCGAGCGATGAGTACACGATCGGTCTGCTCGGCACCCTTTTGACTGAGCATTGCTTCAACCACACTTTCGGCAATGTATTGACGAGGCAAAAGATCAACCTTGATCCCGTGCGCAGCAATGCGCTTTGCCGTAGCAGGACCAATGGCGACCACCTTAATGCCTGCAAGTGCCCTCGAATCTTTGCCCGCGCGATCCAACGCTTCAAAAAAGGCATCGACACCATTGACGCTTGTAAGCACGAGCCACTGATAATTACCAAGACGTGCAACTGCTGCCTCGAGCTCAGCCATGAGCGCCGCATCGGGTTTCTCAAAGGCAATCGTAGGAAGCTCAAAGACGTTTGCGCCTAAAGCTTCAAGCTGGGCAGTAAGTTCACTTGCCTGTGAGCGCGAACGAGTCACGACGATCCGCTTGCCCAAGAGCGGCTTTTGAGCAGGGTCATCAAACCACTTGAGCTGCTCGCGCAGAGCGACAACCTCACCCACCACGATAATGGCGGGAGCTTCAAACTGCATGCGCTCAGCATCCTCGGCGCAGGCTGCAAGTGTGCTTACGAGCGTCTCTTGCTCAGGCGTACTCCCCCAGCGCACAAGCGCCACAGGGGTCTCAGGATCCTTGCCCCACTTCATGAGATTTTGAGCGATGAGCCTTAGGTTCTTGATGCCCATGTAAAAGCACAGCGTCCCTGAAAGACCAGCAAGCGCCTCCCAGTTTGTCTGTGTTTCGTCCTTGGTAGGATCCTCATGACCGGTAATAAAAGTGAGTGTGGTGGCAACTGCGCGATGCGTTGCTGGAATACCAGCATAAGCCGGAGCAGCAATACCAGAGGTCACACCAGGAATTACCTCAAACTCAAGGCCGTGCTCAACAAGGGCAAGCGCCTCTTCACCACCACGACCAAAAACAAACGGGTCGCCACCTTTCAGGCGCGCCACCGTCTTGCCAGCCGCCGCCAAATCTACGAGGATCTGATTGATCTCTCCTTGGGTGATATGACGAGTAAATCCTTGTTTGCCCACGTAGATATGCTCGGCATCCTCGCGCGCATGGCGAAGGAGTGCGTCAGCTGCCAGATAATCGTAGACCACCACATCTGCCGTGCGCAGAACGTCCATACCCTTTTGGGTCATGAGTCCGGGATCTCCAGGACCGGCTCCAATAAGATACACCTTGCCTCGCGACGAGGGTGACATGCGCGTCTCAACGCCATTTATCTTAGTCATAGAGCACCTCAACTGGCTCTTCTTGCTCAGCGAATGCGTCACGCGCCTCTTCGAGGATGTCTTGAGCACCCTGTTCAATGAGCTGGTCAAGCACCTTGCGAGCGACGTGCAAGATGTCTCCCGACACGCCCTCATAGCGAGCCTTGATCATACGCGAGCCATCGAGTGAGCTTACCATCGCCTCCACGAGCACGCGCTGCATGTCGATGTCTCGAGCGTGGACAGCAAGTGGCACCTGGCAGCCACCATCAAGGCAAATCATAATCTCGCGTTCGGCGCTCACCTGCATCAACGTCTTGGCGTCGTTAATGGCGCTCAGCACGTCGAGCACCTCTTTATCATCGCTACGCGCCTGAATACCAACAGCACCTTGGCCAACAGCCGGCAGCATCACATCGGGCTCAAGCACCGAAGTGATTCGATCCTGCCAGCCCATGCGAGCTAAGCCAGCTTCTGCCAAAATCATGGCGTCAAGCTCACCAGTTTCGACCTTTTTAATCCTCGTGTTGATATTACCGCGCACCTCAACAAGCTCAAGATCAGGACGCAGCGCTAAAAGCTGAGCGCGGCGACGCAGCGAGCCTGTCCCGACACGGGCGCCCTTGGGAAGATCAATGAAGGGCACATGACGATAGCCAATGTAGGCATCGAGCGCGCTCGCACGCCTGAGCATCGCAGCGATGTGCGTGCCTTCAGGTAGCTCAGATGGGACATCTTTCATGGAGTGAACGCAAATATCAACGCGTCCATCGAGTAGCGCCTCATCCAGCTCCTTGGTAAAGGCACCGCGACCGCCAAGACGGCTTAAGGCGACATCCTTAATGATGTCGCCCTTGGTCTTGATGATGACGATCTTGGTCTTTTGGTCTGGGAACGTCTTTTCGATACACTCGGCAACCCAATGAGCTTGCCAGAGTGCAAGCGCCGATCCACGCGTTCCGATTGCAATCTCTCTCATAATCTACCCTATCTTGGGCGCCTGCCCGTCCTCATCTGCCTTGTACGCTGCCTCATGCATCTCTCGGGCAATACGCTCATGCTTTGCCTGCAGCATCTCAAATCGTCGGTGAGGAGCAAGCTCACCCTGGGGAACCGAATCGAGGCCAAACAAGAAGCGCGCCGCCTGGGTCATCTCAAGTGCTTCAGGATCTCCGGCACCCTTTCTGAGCCGTGCAAACGGCCCATGAAGCATCTTGCTGATGATGGAGTTTGCCATGGTCTCGACAACCTCCCACTCCTCATCACTCAAATCCTTAAGGCGCTTGCGAGCTCGCGCGAGCTCTTTATCACGCACGCGCTCAGACTTTTCACGCATCTGACGAATAGTGGGCGCCACCTCTTGCTCTTGCAGCCACAACTGAAACTCACGAACCTCATCATCGATAATGACGCGCACCGCCTGTGCCTGTATGCGGCGATGCTCATATCCTTGCTCGACAATGCCGTTCAGGTCATCGATGTCATAGACAAAGACGTCGTCAAGATCGTTGCAGGCAGGGTCAATGTCACGCGGTAACGCAATATCGATCATCA
>JAEZXW010000043.1 GCA_023419515.1 Actinomycetes bacterium | reverse complement strand
GTACACGATGGGTGATATCGTCGGCAAGGCGGGTATCGAGGCGGCTTACGAGGACGTACTACAGGGCGTGCGCGGTGAGGAATCGGTGCACGTCGACGCTCACGGTGGAATTATTGGATTTGCTGATAAAGTCGATAGCCTTGCAGGTAGCGACATTGTAACCACCATTGATATTGATCTGCAAAAAGCCTTGGAAGCAGCTCTTGAAGAGGGTATTCGTGAGAGCAATCGGCGCGGGTATCGTCGGGCAAAAAATGGGGCGGCAGTCTGCATGAACCCCAAGACAGGCGAGATCCTCGCCATGACCTCGCGTCCAACCTTTGATCCCACGACCTTTGTTGGTGGCATTGGTTCAGCAGATTGGGAGCAGCTCACCAATGAGGATTCGCGCTACCCGCTCAACAACCGCGCTATCGCTGGTCAGTATCCAGCCGCGTCGACGATCAAGGCGCTTTCGAGCATTGCAGCGCTTGAGTACGGCGTCGCGACGAGTTCGTCAAGCTGGTACTGCAGCGGGTGGTGGACAGGATACGGTGAGGCGTGGGGCAAGTGGTGTTGGCTGCATAGTGGTCACGGTGGCATCAATCTTGTTCAAGGTATTGTCGAGTCATGTGACACCGTCTATTACGAGATCGCTAAGGCGCTCAACGCCAGTGACACCCCCGAGGCACTCCAGGAGACCTTTAGGAATTGGGGGCTTGGTGCTCGCACAGGCATCGATCTTCCTGGTGAAGCTCACGGTCGTGTCCCCGATGCCGCATGGAAAGAGTCATATTTCACCCAGGCAGCTCCTGAGGATCGCAAGTGGAAGCCCGGTGATACGGCAAACATTGTCATCGGTCAGGGCGATATCCTCGTCACGCCCTTGCAGATGTGCGCAGTTTACGCTGGTGTTGCTAATCACGGTGTGATCAATCGTCCGCATCTGCTCAAGCACGTGTTGGGTAAGGATGCCGAGACACCCGTGGTTATCAAAGAGCCCGAAGCATACCTCAAACCATCGTTTCATGAGGACAATTTGAGCCTCGTTCATGAGGGATTATTGCGCGTTGGTGCTCGAACGATGAGCAGTTTTTCTGGCAAAGGCGCGCTTGATGTGGCCGGAAAAACTGGGACGGGTGAGGTTAACGGCAAGGACGATTATGGCTGGTTTGTTGGCTATGGGCCAACCGATAACCCTGAATATGTCATCGCAGCTGTGATCGAGGAGGGCGGCTCTGGCTCAGGCGGTCCTGCTCATGCCGTGCGTCAAACCTTTGGATACATCTTTGGCGAGCTTGGAGTCGATGGCAAGCCAGCGGGATCGGAGGATTAGCCATGAGTTTACCTTCACAGGCTCACGCCCAGCAGGCGTCCTTTGGTTCAGAACTGCGTGTTGGGCCAAGCTGGCTCAAGCAGATTCACCTTCCGCTCGCCTTAAGTGCGCTCATGCTTTTGACCTTTGGGCTTATCGTCATTTACTCGGCATCGCTTTCGATCGCCAATGCATCATTTACACGTCAGCTCATCGGTGTTTTTTTAGGTGTGGTACTTGGTGCCATCCTCTATAAGATCGACTATCGCAACTACGCCAACCTGACGGTGTTTTTGCTTATCCTCGATGTGCTCTTGCTGGTTGCCCCCTTGCTTCCTATCATTGGCGTACACTCAAAGGGCATCAACGGCTGGATTCAAATCCCGCTCATTGGCTTGAGACTCCAAACCTCCGAGATTGCTAAGCTTGTGATTATTGTGCTTATGGCATCGCTTGCATCGCAATACAACGGCAAGATTCATAGTTTGGCAGCGTATGCTAAGCTTTGTGGCTTTCTGTCGATCCCGTTTTTTTTGATTTTGTTGCAGCCCGACCTTGGAACGGGCTTGGTGTTTTTGGTTTCTGGTGCCATTGTCATCATGTGTGCTGGCCCCAAAAAGCGCTGGGTCATCGGGACGATCGGAATCATGGTGGCGCTCGCTGCGGTCGTGATTATCAGCGATCCTATCATTGACGGTATCGCGGGCAAGGACGTCGGTCTCAAGGACTATCAGATGGCGCGCCTCAACGTTTTTGCTGGTCACGATACCGAGGAGAGCTATAACCTTGAGCAGTCACTCATTGCGGTTGGTAGCGGCGGTGTGCTCGGCAAGGGCTTTGGTAATGCAACTCAGTCAAATGCAGGCTATTTGCCCGAGGCTCACACCGACTTTGTCTTTGCCTTTTTGTCTGAAGAGTTTGGTTTTGCCGGCGGCGCAGTGCTCCTCACCTTATTTTTGGCACTCATGATTAACGGGCTTGTGATCGCCAAACGATGTAACCTGCTCTTTGGCACGCTTATTGCGGTCGGTATCGTTGGTATGTGGCTGTTTCAGGTCTGGCAGTCGGTCGGCATGTGTATTGGGCTTATGCCTATTACAGGCATCCCGCTTCCGTTTATGAGCTACGGTTCATCGTCGATGATTGTCAATATCGCTGCAGTCGGGTTGTTGTTGTCAATCTGGCGACATCGAACAAATCCAGCTACGCCTACGCAGGAGCTCACCTTATAAAATCAGTCAGTTAGGGTATATGTGAAACAACTTCTAACTTTTTATTGTTGAAAGTATTTTCTTAACTCGCTGTGACATGCGATGTTGTATGAACGAGAGGATAGAGATGGGTCTTCCAATCGATAAAATACGTGAGGTTTTGAGTTCAAGCGCAGCTGTGCAACACGATCGTGATCAGGTCATCAAGACCGCTCTTTTTGTGAGCGCCAACGCTCCGCAGAGTCTGATTGACTGTATTCGTGAGGCATTTATCCCGCAGTTTTCGGGCGGACTAATTCACGTTGAGCGCTATGGCGAGGGCTACGAGACCACGATTCATACCAAGACTGATCTTGCCTTTATCATTAGTGGTATTGATGGTGAGACATTCTCGCTCTATCACGAGCTTAAGGCAGCTGGCATCTCGACTTGCGTAGTTGGTAGAAGTGAACAGGCTGTACTTGATTGTGCTATGCGCGCTGATGCGGTGATTCCGGTGAGTGACGTTGTGGCATTTAACGACGATAAGCAGCTTTTGAAGGAGCTTGCTGCCTGGGTGCTGCACACCTTGCCTGATGAGCTGCAGCTTGCCTACGCTGCAAACTTTTCGTTTGTAAGAAGGCTGAAAGCTCAGCAGATTGTCAATGATGTTGCCAAGCAAAACGCACTCGTGGGTGGTATTACCATCATCCCGGGTGCTGATTTTCCGATTATGACGGCAAACCAGGCAAAGATGCTCTTGCAACTTGCGGCGCTTTATGGTGAGCGCATCGGACCAGAGCGCGCCCGTGAGCTCATCATTGCAGTGGGCGGTGGCTTTGCTTTGCGTGCGCTCGCGCGACAGGTCGTTGGTGTGGTGCCTGGCTTCGGCTGGGCAGTCAAGGCTGGTATCGGTTATTCGGGTACCCTCGCGATGGGTCGCTCGGCAATTGAGCTTTTTGAGAAGAACACCGATCTCTCTGGCATGCTCGACACGCTCTTGGCTCAGCGCGATAAGCTCATCAAGTCTGCAAGCACCACGCGTGAAGGAGCCTCTCAAAAGGCGGGCGAGACGTATCACAAGGCTCGTCAGTCTGCGGCGCAAAAGATCAATGCTGTGGCAGAGGGCGCCCAGAATATCAGCCAAGCGGTGAGTAAGCGAGCCTATGATCTGCTCGAAACTAATCGTCACAAGCGTTCAGAAAGACGTATGCACAGGCATGAGGGATAACACTAAGACGTATGAGCTCCTGAGCGATCAAACTGCCGCAGCAGGATCGCTCTGGAGTCAGGTTGCGCCGCTTTTGCCCCATGTGGAGCAGCCTTCTCGCTATCTGGGTGGGGAATGGATGAGCGAGCCATATGACGCCGATGCTGCTTATCGCGTCTGCATGATCTATCCCGATACCTACGAGGTTGGCCTGCCTAACCAGGCGATCTCGATTCTGTATCGTGTCATGAATCAAATCGAGGGAGTGGCATGCGAGCGCGCTTATAC
>JAEZXW010000007.1 GCA_023419515.1 Actinomycetes bacterium | reverse complement strand
CCCATGGCGACCTTGAAGCACTAGCACGGCTGCTTGCCTCGGGGGTGGCGCTTAGCATATTCGTCTTCTTGTTCTTTCATGAGGCCAATATCACGAGCGCTTATCGACCGTTTATGCTGCTTTTTATCGTGGGTGTTGTAAGCCTGCCGCTCTTGGTAAGCTCCACTCTGCCGCTGGCGGTCTCACGAGCCATCACCGGCTCGGGCTTTGTCATCTTTACGATTGCAATCTGGGCACTGTTGATCTCACTCACGAGAAGACATCAAGCACATTGCTCGCACATCATCGCCACCGGTAATGCTGCTATCTTGATCATGATGGGCGTTGGTATCGCGCTCGGTAGCACCGTGGCAACAACACCGCCGCTCAATCAGCAAACCAGCCTGCAGATCATCATCGCGCTGTTGACCCTTGCAGCATTCATCGCGTTTTTCTTCTTGTTTAACGAGAGCGACTTTGAGCATCTCTGGTACACGGGCAAGCCTGCCTGCGCTAGTCAGCTGCAACATCAACGTATCACCCCGCGAAAAGCTGCCGCTGAGCTTGCAAGCACCTATCAACTCTCACGGCGCGAACATGAGATCTTGCGCCTCGTGCTCATGGAGCTCAAAACCAGTGAGATCTGCGAGGCGCTCGACATCGCCTCGGGCACACTCAAAGTGCACTTGAGAAACATCTACCGCAAGACCGATGTGCACTCTCGAATTGAGCTTACCGAAAAAAACTAAGGTCGATCCCGATTGGCGCGAAGTCGAAGATCAAAGCAAGGCATAACAACGATATCGCACAGGGCGCAGCGAGAGCGCAACGCTCGCCCGGCTATAACTGCGTGATTTTTCCCTGGTTGACCTACTTAATTCTTGACTTTAGCAGTGAAAAAAATCGCGTCTGCTAAAATTTAAGATTGCTACGAACGCATCTTGCTTCATTTCCCCGGCAGCACAACTAAAGGGGTGAATCAAGTACAGGAACACCCTTTCTGACCAGCCGAAATATGATATGAGACAAGCTAGAAAAGAGATACCTTCCATGCAGCATGAAACCTCTCATCACTTGAGTTTCAACCTGAAACGAAGCCTGCTCGTTGCCGCAGCGGCGACCGGCCTTCTTTCTCTTGCATACACCGGCCTTACACCGCAAACAGCCTTTGCCCAGCCTGACACGCCGCCAGCAAGCTTTAAGCCGCTTACGGCAGAAAGTGCCGCCAAGATCAAATTTGGTGAAATAACCTTAGAGGATGGCACCGTCGATACGCTGCTCTTTAACTACGGTCCACTTGATCCTAATGCAGACGATGATCAAGACGGGGTGCTCAACAAAGATGAGATCGGCACGTACGAACTCAACGGCAAAACCTATATCTACTACAAGTCGCATCCTCGCTTTGAAGACACTGACGGTGACGGTTATCTCGATAACGCTGACAGCGATCCGCTCTCTTGGAATGTCAGTGAGCGTGACGCCATCATTGGTCAGGAGCTTACCTATCGTGAAGATAAATACATCAATCGCGTGCTTGAGGGTAACCGTCCACTAGCTGACTCAGAACTCTACAAAAAAGATGGTGAAGCTCAGGGTCGAATGGAGTATCGCCTCATGAATCGCGAGTGGGGCCCTTACTGGATCCGCCAAGAAAGCTTTCATAACAACTCTGGCTTTGACGCTTCGCTTTTTAAGTTTTCCAATAAGACCCTACCCTTCCTCAAAGAAGGGGTGTATATCCTTGCTATTCGTGGCACAGCTGGTTCAGCTGATGTTGGAGCGGACACCAAGCTTGGCATTGGCTTGTGGCCAGATCAAGCAACTGATGCAATTAATGTCGCTAAAATCATTAACGCCCGCCGCGATACAATTAAAGATCTCTCAGTCACTGGGCACTCTTTAGGTGGCTACCTTACTCAGATTTTTACCACGCATTCGCGGGGACTTTATTATGGCAACACCAAAAATGGCTATACCACTAACAATGAGCTTTATTGGGAGCCAAACAAATTTGACAACCGCAACGTCACACGTGGTTATACCTTTAACGCACCTAAAATTGTTGCAAGCTTTTTTAATCAGTATGGTCAAGAATACGCGCGTCTTTCAGAGATCATCAGTCGCGAGCTTCCGGTTAAACACTATGTCGTAGCAAACGACTCAATAACCGCGCTTACCGGTGCACCAAAAGGTTATATCGCTTTGGAGGCATCAAACCAGGGACACTCGTCTCGTTCATTCTTTGAGGATAGATACATCAATCAGCCAGGATTTTCGGTTGGCAAGCGCCGTGGTTTATCTGGTACTGGATATCAAGATCCCAACATCATGCTCATCCAGTTTAATCAGGTTTCTACTATTCGCTTTGTGAAGGCTGATGGAACCGAGCTCTCATCAACACGTCTGGCACTCAATGAGAAAGACCTCAAAAATCTTGATTTTGCCAAGCGTGCGCCAGAAAACTATGTCATTGATCCCAATGCGCTCAATGATGGTGATAAGGCACGCGCAACTTACGGTCAAACGACCACTTTCAAAGCACTTGGCAAGCCAGTTCAGGTAACTTATCACTACGATGTGATTGATGAAAACAGCACTTCAGTCCCCGATAGCGCACTCACAGACGAGGAAAAGCAGGTTCTTGCCGATAACATTATCTCTACTCGCTATGAAGAAAACTACACCGCACCCGATCAGCCCATCAGTCCAAACATTGATTATCGCTATGAATTAGTGGATCAAGATAGCCTTAAACCGCTGGATCCCTTGAGCCTTACTCAAGACAAAACGGTGACAGTAACGCTGCGCCGTGTGCCTATCACGGTAAAGACAACCGTCAGACTCATTCAAGAAAACGTTGGCACCGTGCTTGCTTCAAAAGACTATGAGACGCGTCCGAGCCAAACAAGCCCCATTGCTTTTGATGAGAATCTGATTCCTGAACATTATGAGCTTGCCCCTGGTCAAGACAATAAGAAACAAATTAAACCAGGTAGCGTTACTGAATTTATCCTGCGCGGCGAACCTATCACTGTCAACTATACTTACACCCTTGTTGATGGGGCAGGAACTCAAATTACCGAAGCTGACATGCTGCCTCAAGAGCGCGAGGCCTTTAAGACCATCAATCGCACAGGTCGTTATCAGGAAAACTTACCTGCCACTACCCCACCTACACTGGATAATATTTCTGAAGACTTTAGTTATGAGATTGTCAATCCTGATGCTTTTGATGCAATCCCTGCAGAGGATATGACGCAGAGTCAAAATCGAGCAGTCACGATCAAACGAACTGAAAAACAGATTGAAACGAGCCTTCGCTTTATTGATTCAGAAACGGGAGCTGAGCTTCATAAGCTGAACTTCACAACTAAGCCAAGCCAAAAAGATAAGATTGTAGTTAGCACTGATCAAATCCCTGAGCACTATGTTTTAGCTGCTGGAGAAAAAGATAAACTTACACTCGAGCCTGGCACACACTCAAGCGTCAAACTTGAAGGTGAGTCTTTGAAACTCACTTATCGCTATGCAATCCAGTCTGCCGCAGGAACACCTCTCTCTGATGCAGAGCTTACTGAATCAGAAAAACAAGCTTTTGCACCTGTGGTTAAAACGGTGCGATACAAACAAGCACAACCAGCATTTATGCCAGTAGATTTTAATAAGATCTCACCTGATTACAGCTATGAGCTTATCAATCCAAAAGCAACTGAGCCAATTACGGCTGAGAACATGACGGCATCAAAAGAGATTGTAATCCAACTCAAGCGAGCAGAGCATCAGGTGGGAACTCGTGTTCAATTCAAGGATGCGGCAAATCAGGAGGTGCTCAAGACCCTTACCTTTACTAATAAGCCTTCTGATACTGATCCAATTACTATCAGCGCCCAAGAACTCCCAAGCATGTACGAATTGATGCCCGGTGAGGATGCAAAGCTTCAGGTCACCCCTGGTGATGATGTGGTCATCTTGTTGCAAGGAAAACCCATAACCATAAGCTGGCATTATCAACTTGTAGATGAGACGGGCAAAAGCATTGATCCATCAAGCATGAGTAATAAAGAACGAGCAGTTTTTCAGGATGTCCAACAGCAAGCTCGATATAAGCAAGCCACTAATGCTTTGGCACAGCCAGATTTTACAACCATTGATCAGGACTACACGTATGAGCTGTTAACTCCAGAAGCCTATGAAAACATCAGCTCAGAAAATATGATCGGTGATATTGCACGCGCAATTAGGATTAAACGCACGCCTCTCATTGTACAAACCCACGTGCGCTTTGTGGGTCAAGATGGAAAACCACTTGCAGAATTTGTACTCAAGACCAAGCCAAGTGAAAAAGACCCTATTAATGTTGCGAGCAAACTGCCCGAACATTATGTTTTTGAACAGGGTGGTGATGCTTTCTTAATCACCCCTGGATCTGGAACTCATGAGGCGCCTACAACGGTGAAGCTCCAAGGAAAACCCTTGACAGTAAGTTACACCTATGAACTCGTTGATGAGCAAAGCATGACCATAGATCCTCAAGAGTATACCGATGCTGAAAAACAGGCATTTACTGCTATGAGCGCACAGGGTCGTTATAAGGAAGAACTATCTGCACAAGATAGCCCTGACCTCTCTCAAATTGACCAGGACTATACTTATGAGCTACTTGATCCAGAAGCTCTCGATGCAATACCAGCAGATCTGATGCTTACCGACAAAGATATTAAGTTGAAAGTTAAACGAACTGCAGTCAAAGTTGAAACCACACTGGAATATAAGGATGCTGCCAATAACACAGTCTTGAAAGTAGAAAAGCGCAGCACTAAACCATCTGAAAAGGAAGATATCGACTTTAGCGCCATACCGTTACCCGAAGGTTATAAATTAGCGGACAGTGAAGGGGCAAAACTCACGCTTAAGCCCGGTGAGCACGGAACTGTTATTCTTGAAAAAATCAAAGTAACACCTGATCCTCAGCCAGAGCCTGAACCGGCTCCTATTGATCCAACCGATCCTGAGCCTCAAGTTCCTACGCCAGATCCCAGTGGTGAACCTGAAGTTCCCGCACCAGATCCTGGTAGTGAGCCAGAAACCCCTACTCCAGATCCTGGTAGCGAGCCAGAGACTCCTGCTCCAGATCCTGACAGCAAGCCTGAGGCTCCCACTCCAGAAGACAGTTTTGACACCACACCTAAAACACCGCAACCAGAAGCACCCGTGCTTGACCAGGACACCAAAAAACCTGTTCGATCAAAGCAGGTGGATCGGATTCCTCGCACGGGCGATAACGCCTCCATGGGTCTTGCTGTCGGAACAAGCCTTGCAGCACTTATAAGCCTTACAGTAAGCCGGATTATTCACCGAAGAAAAAATAAACACGACTCATAACTATTTATAAGCGTTGCCCAAAACAACTAAGCCTCTCACGGTTTATGATGACGTTACATCAGCTACAAAGTGAGAGGCTTTTTAGTGCAAGCTGTTTCAAGAATCGTGAGTAATCTGAAGTTTTATTAAGCAAGGCTGCCGTTTGGCGTCAGTATAACGCCCGGCATTTTGTGCATATAAATTATCTGATCTGCAGCTTGAGCAACCTCATCATCATGCGTGACAACCAATACCAAATGATCTTTTGCATAATTGCACAAAAGCTCCAGCATGATATTGCGAGTTATCTCATCAAGATTGCCTGTCGGCTCATCAGCGAGCAATACTTGAGGATTGCATGCAAGCGCTCGTGCAAACGCGACGCGCTGTTGCTCTCCACCAGATAACTCATAGCTTAAGTGATCGGCTCGATCAGCAAGCTCGACACGCTCAAGAAGCTCTTGAGCCCGCTTGCGCGCCTCGTCAAAGGGTGTTTTTCCTATCAGCAGGGCAAGCATGACGTTTTCTTGAGCTGTCAGCGCCTCAAGAAGCTTAAAGTCTTGAAACACAACACCGATAGTTTGATTTCGATAAATTCGCGCCGCTTTTCCTTGATATGGAACGGGGCTACCATCCATAAACACGCTACCGCGTTGTGGTCGTAAAAATCCAGCAATGATCTTGAGGAGTGTTGATTTTCCGGTACCAGAGCGACCCATCAGTGCAACCATGCCCTTACGTGGAAACTCGCATGAAAACCCTTGAAAAACATCAAGGCGTCTCTTTTCAAGCTGAAAGGTCAAATCAATATCATTAAGCTGGATGAGTGACTGAGTCATCGAGGCTCACCTCGCTATATCGAGATCGGTAAAACAGATACGCAACAAACACTGGAATAAACAGAGCAATCAACATACAAGCCTGCATCATGAGATAAACCTCCCAACGCAAGCTCACCCCAATATAAAAACCAAAGTAGCAAAAACTCATTAAGGCACAGGCAATGACTGCACAAATAGCCTGAACAACAAGCTGTTTTATCAACATCGCCTGCAAAAAACAACTTGGATGAATTCCTAACAGAGCGCCTTTGCGCATTTCTGGCATCTGAAGTGCCAGGTCATGACGATATTCCTTAATAAAAATTGACACAAGCAGCGCAAAACCAAGGAGCTCGAGCACGCCAAGCACCCAGTCAAAAAGAGGGCCTAACAAAAGACTGCTGGTAATGAGGCTGCTTTTAGTTAAAAGTTCATATTCACCGTTAAACTTATCAACATCTGCCTGGGTTGGATCAAAATAATATCCAGCAACAATAGGAGCATTGCCCATTCGGTGGTAATCAGATTCAGACATTACCGCGTACACCATATTTGAAAGATGTAGTGCTTCTTTACCAAACATCACAGGCTGCACAATGCCAACCACTCTGACCTTATTATCAAGATCGTCTTTGATAAAATCTGATTGATCTTTGGTCCAAAATACAACTTCATCACCAATGTTCGCTTCAAGCCGAGATGCCGATGTCGAACTAAGGGCTACTTCTGGCACGGAGGCTCCTGGCACAGGCAGGCGACCTGAAACTACGTTACCCTTGGCTAAAAACGTTTTACTGACATCAACCTGAGAAGAAATAAGAAGAATAGGAGCCTCATCTACGCTCAATTTTCTATGTATTACCTCAAAGTCTGGAATGTAGTCAGCAACAAACAGGTCTCCTTGTCCCTGCAATATCACCTCGGCATCAGTTTTATCGCCCGCCAATAACTCGGTGCTTGCGACACGAGCAATCGCTTGATAAGAGCCTGCAAAATAATATGCGGCTTGCGTCCACAGCGGAATCACAGGTGAAAAAACAAATATCCCCAATAACGCTAGGGTAAGCGCCATAAGAACAACGTAGCGAATCAGTGATCTTATGTCTTTGCGTGCAAGACGCAAAGTATTTTTAGTTATCAGTCGATGCATATTGCCCACCTAAGCTTTATTGAGATGCAGCATGATCGTTAAATAGAATGAAAGCGATGCGATGACAAGCAATCCCAGCGCAAAGGCAAACACAATACTGGGATAAACATAGATTCCTCCCAAAAAATAGCGAGCTGGCGCACTATTTAAAACGAGAGCCGCAATACACAATGAAGGAATGAGCACGGTAAAAAACCGGACAGCAAGCAATGATGCAACGAATGATTTTGAACACCCAAGGTATCTACATGTCTGAATTTCGTGTCGATAGCACTCAAGATCTTGCGTTGAAGCTCTCCATACCAGCATAAATGTCAAGGCTAGACCAATTACAGAGGTTGCAACAGCAATTTTTGGTAAAAAAGCAAGTGAGCTCAATGCATGGTCAACCTGAGCATGTCTTGCCTCAAATACTGTCCGACGATGAGCGTACTCGTTTATAACGTCTGGAGTTGTGATCTCATCAAAATGTGCGTCATGCCAAAAATATTGCTCAGCTTTAGCTTGATCAAGAGCAGCAACAAATGCGCCATTATACTCATTAAAAACAAATGGAAGTAAGTGTTCATGGGGTTCATAGATAGCATATGCAACGGGCGACTGATCAATCGGTGTTTGCAAAATACCGCTTACGACAAAGTGCTGCATGCGATCAGGGTCGAGGCTGACCTGTAGATAAACCTCATCTCCAACATCCACCTTAAGATCACGAGCGAGCGCGGTGCTGATAACAATACCATCTTTTGATGATGAGCTCAGTGTTTTTCCGTGAGCCATTAAATGAGATGCAATCGGTGTAATATCTATATTCTTTAAATCTTCCTGCGATAAAAAATAGACAGAAGCATCTACTGCAAAACTCTTACTTTGTGACTTATCAGTTAATAAGGAGACAAAGAGATAAAAGGGTACTGATGTAGCAGAAAGCTCCTGCTCGGTCCTCTGAAGCTCAGCAGGCTTTACCGTACCGTTGATTATAAAATTATAGCGAGCATTGCTATACGGCAAAACAGCATTGGCGATAATAAGAGGTGTCCAAAGACTAAAAAACATTACAACACTCAGAGCAACTGCATGCACTGCAACTGATCGTTGCCACTGCTTGCCATCGTGCGCAAACAGCATGCGGCCAATCGCAAGCAACGGTCTCATAACAATCCCTTTCTGAATAAGCTTGAGAAATACTCTAGCAAAAATTAATAAATTTATTATTGTGATTAACAATTTTGCAGATCATCTGTATCAATGTTATAAATAAATTTACTTAATAATATTTATTATTCTAATTCTGTAACGGAAATTTTTAGCAAATACTGACCACAAAAAAATACCCGCGGAATTTTCAAAAATCCCACGGGTATCACTTGTTTTAATTAAATTTATCTGTGGCAAAGCACAGGTGCACTCTATGCGTCTTCTTGCTCCTCTTGCGACTGTTCTACCTGAGCCAAAAGCTCATCAAGTGACGAAAAGTCCTCGTTGATAACACCTGGATCAACTGCTCCCGTTGACGGGGCTCCGATCAGATCATCTGAGGTGTAGACGCGTGGGCCAATCGAGCCGCCGATCATAACTGGCTCATCGGTATCTGGTGAGAAGACCATGTCGAGCAGCTTAGCGAGCTCGTCATCATCAACAGTCTCCTCCTCAGGCTCAAGGAGGTAGAGCAGGTCATACTTCTCAAGACCATCACGAAGCTCCTCGATCGCCTTGGCGCCAATACCATCGATACGCAGCAAGTCCTCTTCGGTCTTACCAATCAAGTCGCCAACCGTCTCGATACCTACCTCGCTAAACTTATTCGTCCAGCGCTGCGACACTTGCAGATCATCAAAGAGATAGAGCTTGGCAACGTCACTTGGGATCGTGTGGCCGTTGTGGCTCCTCGCGCTGCTGCCCTCAAAGTCGCCGCCGTCAAAGTACTCGGCAGGAACCGGAAGGGTCGACTCAACGTGCTTAAGGCTATCTGGAGCAAAATCAGGCAGCTTGCTCATGCGTGAAACGTTTGCATCAACGCGCTCACCCTTATAGGTCAAGCCAACGTTGCGATAGACGTTAAAGCCGGTACCAGCTGGGATCTTCTTACCAGCAACGATGACGTTTTCCTTCAGGCCGCACAGATCATCGATCTTGCCCTCAAGTGCAGCATCGGTGAGAACCTTCGTGGTCTCCTGGAACGATGCGGCAGAAAGCCATGATGCAGTTGCCAGTGCTGCCTTGGTGATACCCAAAAGCACAGGACGACCAGCAGGAAGCTCACCACCCTGGGCGCCGACACGCTGTGACTCAGCCCTAAATTCAACGCGATCGCACTGCTGACCAGGCAAGAAACGTGAGTCACCTGGATCAGTAATGATGATGCGACGCAGCATCTGACGAGCAATAACCTCGACGTGCTTGTCGTTGATGTCTACACCCTGGGAGGTGTACACGCTCTGAACGCCCTCGACAATGTAGCGCAGCGCAGTATTTGGATCGGTAAGCTCAAGTAAACTGTGCGGATTGATTGAACCCTTGGTCAGCTGCTGACCGATCTTGACTTCAGCACCATCAACTACGTTTGGCAAGAACTGTGCACGTGCCGAAACCTCATACTCACGCAGGTTGCCCTGGTTATCAGTGATTGTCAGCAAACGACCCGTCTCAGTTGCCGTAATCTGGAGCGTACCGTCGATCTCAGCAAGCACTGCCTGACCCTTGGGTCTACGAGCCTCAAAAAGCTCCTCAACACGAGGTAGACCGTGTGTAATGTCGTCACCTGCGATACCACCGGAGTGGAAGGTACGCATCGTGAGCTGAGTACCAGGCTCACCGATGGACTGAGCAGCGATAATACCAACTGCTGTACCAACGGTAACCGGGCGGCGGCTTGCTAGATCCCAGCCGTAGCACTTCTGGCAAACGCCCTCAGCGCAGTGGCAAGTCATGACCGTGCGGATGGTCACCTCAGTAATACCAGCGTCAATCAAGCGTTCAAGATCAGCATGCGATGAAATGTAGTCACCGGCCTCGATGAGGATCTCACCGGTCTTTTCGTTCACTGCTGGCTCAAGCAAGCAGCGACCAATCAGATTGTCATCAAGCTCGCCCTTTGGCGAGAGAATCGAGTAGCAAACGCCCTCGTCGGTGCCGCAGTCGCCCTCGTGAACAATGACATCCTGTGCAACATCGACCAGACGGCGGGTCAGGTAACCTGCGTCTGCCGTCTTAAGTGCGGTATCTGCCAGACCCTTACGAGCACCGTGCGTTGAAACGAAGTACTCGAGAACCGAAAGTCCCTCGCGGAAGTTTGACTTAATCGGCAGGTCGATAATCTCACCCTTCGGGTCAGACATCAGACCACGCATACCAGCGAGCTGACGAATCTGCTTGATGTCGCCTCGAGCACCAGAGTCTGCCATCATGAAGATCGGGTTTTGGGAGTCAAAGTGGCTCGCCATAGCATCTCCGACCTCATCATTTGCAGCATTCCAGATCTCGATGACCTTACGGTGACGCTCATCGTGCGTCATCATACCGGCTTCGTAGATCTCATCGATCTCATCGACTGCCTTATCAGCATCAGCCAAAATATCGGCCTTTTCTGGCGGAATGGTTGCGTCCCAAACCGAAACGGTCAGGCCTGCACGGGTTGCATAGTGATAACCGGTGCTCTTAATACCGTCGAGGATTGGCTGCATCTCAGAAGTGGTGTAGCGATCGCAGCAGTCCTGGACGAGACGGCCGACCTCCTTCTTGTTCATCACATAGTTAATGAACGGGTGATCCTCAGGAAGTACCGAGTTAAAGATAATACGACCAATCGTCGTTGACAGGCGGCTGCCAGCTGGCATGAGCTCAGACTCGGTGTAAGAAGACTTCACAACCGTATCCTTGAGCAGGCGCACCTGGATGTTAGCCTGCAAGTCAACATCAGCACGAGCATCGTATGCATTGATGGCATCCTCGAAGCTCATGAAGACCCTGCCCTCACCCTCAAAACCAGCACGTGGCGAGGTGAGGTAGTACATACCAACGATCATGTCCTGCGTCGGAACCGCCAGAGGCTTACCGTTTGCAGGTGAGCGCAGGTTATTGGCAGAGAGCATCAAGACGCGAGCCTCGGCGCATGCCTCGGTCGAAAGTGGCACGTGGATAGCCATCTGGTCACCGTCGAAGTCGGCGTTAAATGCCGTACAGACGAGCGGATGCAGCTTGAGAGCCTTACCCTCGACCAACACCGGCTCAAATGCCTGAATCGACAAGCGGTGCAGCGTGGGAGCGCGGTTAAGCAGAACCGGATGATCCTGAATGACCTCTTCGAGAACGTCCCAGACAAACGTAGCCTGACGCTCAATTGCGCGCTTAGCACCCTTGATGTTGATGGAGTGCTCAAGCTCAACAAGGCGGCGCATAACGAATGGCTTGAAAAGCTCAAGCGCCATGGTCTTAGGCACACCGCACTGGTGAAGCTTAAGGTTAGGCTCAACAACGATTACCGAACGACCAGAGTAGTCAACACGCTTACCGAGCAGGTTTTGACGGAAGCGACCGTGCTTACCCTTAAGCATGTCTGAAAGTGACCTTAATGCCCTACCACCGGGACCTGTCACCGGACGACCACGACGACCGTTGTCGAACAGCATGTCGACAGCCTCTTGGAGGATGCGCTTCTCGCTGTTGATGATAACCTCAGGTGCGCCGAGCTCAAGCAGGCGCTTCAAACGGTTGTTACGGTTAATAACGCGACGATACAGATCGTTGAGGTCTGAAGTCGCAAAGCGGCCACCATCAAGTTGCACCATCGGGCGCAGATCTGGTGGAATGACCGGGATAACGTCGAGCACCATATCGGCAGGATTGCTCTCGCTCTTCAAGAACGCAGCAACGACACGAAGACGCTTGACCGCCTTCTCACGCTTATGGCTCTTGCTTGTCGCGATGACCTCCTCGAGCTCCTCGGCGGTCTTTTTAAGATCAATTGATTCGAGCAGCGTGCGAATCGCCTCAGCACCAATGCCACCCTTGAAGTAGTCAAAGTAGCAGGTGCGCATCTCGCGATAGAGCTCCTCATCGGTGATGAGATCGCGCTCGGAGATCTTCATGAATGCCTCAAATGCCTCGGCACGAAGATCCTTGCGCTCGGCATACTCCTCACGAAGATCAATGATCTCCATCTGGAGCTCTTCTTCGGTCATTGGCTCTTCGTCGCTAAATTCATCAGCTGCAGCGCGTTCAGCCTGAGCACGGAGCGACTCGATCATGCGCTCGAGCTCGGCATCGATCTCTTCAAGATCAGCGCTCAGCTCTTCACGAAGCTCAGCAGCATCAGCCTCACGAAGCTCGGTATCAACCGAGGTAATGATGTATGAACCGTAGTAAAGAACCTTCTCGAGATCCTTGGGCGTGATGTCCAAGAGGTAACCCATGCGAGAAGGCGTGCCCTTGAAGTACCAGATATGCGAAACCGGAGCGGCAAGCTCAATATGACCCATGCGCTCACGGCGGACGCGGGCGCGCGTTACCTCAACACCGCAGCGCTCACAGACGATACCCTTAAAGCGGATACGCTTGTACTTACCGCAGCCGCACTCCCAGTCCTTGGTTGGACCAAAGATCTTCTCACAGAAAAGACCGTCCTTCTCGGGCTTGAGGGTACGGTAGTTGATCGTCTCGGGCTTTTTGACCTCACCGTGAGACCAGCTGCGCACCTTATCGGCACTTGCAAGGCTAATTTGAATGGCATCAAAGTTATTTGGATCGAATCCCGTCACCATTACTCCTTATCCTCAAGCTCATCAGCCTGTGCTGCAAGCTCGCCATCGAAGGTTAAATCAGAAAGATCGCCAGTGATCAAATCAAGGGCATCGTTACCTGCGTCAACATGCACGCTCGTGAACTGCTCAGCCTGCCTAAGCTCACGCTTCTCACGATCTTTCTGCGACACCAGGTCGACATCGAGAGCCAGTGAGCGCATCTCCTTAATAAGAACCTTGAATGACTCAGGCACCTCAGGCTGGGGCAGATTCTCGCCCTTGACGATTGACTCGTAGGTCTTGACGCGACCACTCGTATCGTCGGACTTTACGGTCAGGATCTCTTGCAAGACGCTGGATGCACCGTATGCGTAGAGAGCCCAAACCTCCATCTCACCAAAGCGCTGACCACCAAACTGAGCCTTACCACCGAGCGGCTGCTGAGTAATCAAGCTGTAAGGGCCAGTTGAACGTGCGTGAATCTTGTCGTCAACGAGGTGGCCGAGCTTCAGGATGTACTTCTTACCAACCGTGATGGGCTCGCGGAACTTCTCGCCCGTGCGGCCATCGTAGAGCGTGGTCTTACCCGTTGCTGAAAGCTGTGGCACAAACTCGGTGCGCGCATGCTCGCCATACTGATCGTAGGCGCGGGCAATCAGGTTCTTGTTGGCCAAATCGATCACACGGTTGATCTCTTCCTCGGTCGCACCGTCAAAGACTGGCGTTGCAATCGTGAAAGGACCAGGGATGTAGTCATCGCCCTCATCATTCCAACCAGCAGCAGCTGCCCAACCAAGGTGAGTCTCAAGCAACTGGCCGACGTTCATACGAGAAGGAACACCGAGCGGGTTCAAGATGACGTCCACAGGGGTGCCATCTGCGGTATAAGGCATGTCTTCAACAGGCAAGATGCGGCTGATAACACCCTTGTTACCGTGACGACCAGAAAGCTTGTCGCCCGCCTGGATCTTGCGGCGCTGAGCAACGTAAACGCGAACGAGCTGGTTCACACCGGGTGCCAGCTCATCGCCATTGTTGCGATCAAAGCGCACAACACCGATGACCCGACCATAAGAGCCGTGTGGCATGCGTAGCGAGGTATCGCGAACCTCACGCGCCTTTTCACCAAAGACAGCGCGAAGCAAGCGCTCCTCAGCAGTCAGCTCAGTCTCACCCTTTGGCGTGACCTTACCAACCAGAACATCACCAGCGTGAACCTCAGCACCGATGCGGATAATACCGTCGGAATCGAGGTGTGAAAGCATCTCATCGGAGACGTTTGGAATCTCAGCTGTGATCTCCTCAACACCGAGCTTGGTATCGCGAGCATCGATCTCATGCTTGGAGATGTGGATCGAGGTCAAGAGATCCTCGGCAACCACACGCTCGCTGACGATGATAGCGTCCTCGTAGTTGTAGCCTTCCCATGGCATGTATGCCACGGTGAGGTTTTGGCCAAGCGCGAGCTCGCCGTTCTTGCATGACGGACCATCGGCCAACACATCGCCCTTCTTGACCGACTGGCCGATGTAGACGATTGGCTTGTGGTTGATGCAAGTGCTCTGGTTTGAGCGCTGATACTTGGGCAGGACGTACTCATCGAGCTCACCAGACTCACGGCGAACACGGATGACGTTTGCATCAGCAAAATCAACGATACCATCGTGCTCAGCGATGAAGATGTCTCCCGAGTCAACAACTGCGCGATGCTCAAGGCCGGTACCAACGAGCGGCGCATGAGGACGCAGCAACGGCACAGCCTGACGCTGCATGTTCGAGCCCATGAGAGCGCGGTTTGCATCGTCGTGCTCCAAGAATGGAATCAGCGCAGTTGCGATGGATACCATTTGCTGAGGTGAAACATCCATGTAGTCGACTTCTTCGACTGGCACAAGCGCGGGTTCACCAAAGTCACCCTTGAAGTCCTTGGCACGAGCAAGCACACGCTCTGCCTTGATCCACTGATCTTTTTCGGCATCGTATTCAATAAACTCGCGTGTCTCAGGATCAAAAATGTCGTTTGCCTGAGCAATGACGTAGTTTTCCTCTTTGTCAGCCGTCAGGTAATCGACCTCATCGGTCACCTTGCCGTCCTTAACGCGGCGGTATGGCGCCTCAATAAAGCCAAAGCGGTTGACGCGAGCATAGGTTGCCAGCGAACCGATCAGACCGATGTTTTGACCTTCAGGGGTCTCAATCGGGCACATGCGGCTGTAGTGTGAGCTGTGGACGTCACGGACCTCCATGCCAGCGCGCTCACGCGACAAACCGCCAGGACCGAGCGCCGAAAGACGACGCTTATGCGTGACGCTTGCCAGCGGGTTATTCTGATCCATGAACTGCGAGAGCTGGCTTGAGCCAAAGAACTCTTTGATCGCAGCAACGATCGGACGAATGTTGATGAGTGACTGCGGCGTGATGTCATCGGGCTCCTGGCTCGACATGCGCTCACGAACTACGCGCTCCATGCGGGTCAAGCCAATGCGGAACTGGTTCTGGATAAGCTCGCCCACCGTACGGATACGGCGGTTACCAAAGTGGTCGATGTCATCAACGCGATGATCTGGCGCACCGTTTGCCAGATCAACGATATAGCGCATGATCGCCTTGATGTCTTCTGGGGTGAGGGTGAATTCATCCTCAGGAATATCAAGGCCAAGCTTCTTGTTGATCTTGTAGCGACCAACCTTTGCGAGGTCATAGCGCTGTGGGTTGAAGAACAGGCCGCTCAAAAGCGCGTGAGCAGAATCAACCGCCAGAGGCTCGCCAGGACGCAAGCGACGGTAGAGCTCAAGTAGCGCCTCCTCACGCGTGCTGGTGTTATCGCGTGCGAGAGTGTTTTGAACCAACTCGCTGTTGCCGAGAATCTCAATGATCTCCTCGTTGGTGACTGCGATACCAAGCGCGCGCAACAGCTGAGTAGCCGGCTGCTTGCGGCCGCGATCGATGCGCAGGTAGAGTACGTCACGCTTATCAGTCTCAAACTCAAGCCACGCACCACGCGCAGGAATAACCTTGCAGGTCTCGAGCATGCGGTCTGAAGTCTTATCACGCTCATAGGAGTAGTACACACCCGGCGAACGAACGAGCTGCGAAACAACAACGCGCTCACTACCATTGATGATGAAGGTACCGCGCGAGGTCATCATCGGAAAATCGCCCATGAAGACGACGTTTTCCTGCATCTCGCCGGTCTCCTTGTTGACCACGCGCACCTCGGTCAAAAGTGGGGCTTGATAAGAAATATCGCGCTCTTTACACTCTTCAACCGTGTGCTTAGGGTCACCAAACTCGTGATCACCAAAAGTGACCATCATAGTCTTGGCAGCGTTTTCGATGGGGGCAATATCCTGGAAGGTCTCTTTGAGACCCTCGGTGATAAACCACTCAAACGATTCTTTTTGCACAGCAATAAGATTGGGCATCTGCATGGCAGATGGGATCATCCCAAAACTGATACGCTCATGATGCTTGTCAGTACTTGGAATGTTTGAGGCAACGTCAACGTTTCGCACCAGGCGACTCCTCCTTTTGCATCCTGAAATATGCGGCTTCCCACAAAAAATTGCATAAGTCGCAAACTGACAATATATGCAAGGTCAAGGCCTTCGTCAATTCTTTTACTTGACAAAATTGCAATTTTGCGCTGTAGGGTGATTTCGCTTTTTGTTTATCCAACAAAACTGCAGGTCATGCGCGGAAGTGATTGGATGTGCCAAAAGGCATCTATGAATTTTCTATGAGAAAATTGCGGGGCTAAATGAGCGGGATTTGCAGCGGTGTTCGTGGCTGAGGATTGGGGCTTTTTGCCGCTGCGTTTATAGCGCTGGATCAGGCGAATATGGCGCAGCATCTGCACTCTGCTCTGAGGGGATGCGTTTTTGATTTCAGGCGCCAACAAAAGTGAGCAAAAAGTACGAAACAGGCCTGCTCACACTGGGCAAGCAGGCCTGAATTCTAGTGAAATAATTGCCGCGCATTCACGCGCGCGAGTCTGAAGATACGACAGACTACTTGAGGGTAATGGTAGCGCCAACCTCTTCAAGCTTGGCCTTAGCCTCTTCAGCCTTATCCTTAGCAGCACCCTCAAAGCCGGTGATGACGACTGGAGCCTTCTCAACGAGCTCCTTAGCATCCTTGAGGCCGAGTGAGGTGAGCTCACGGACAACCTTGATGACGTCGATCTTCTTATCGCCAAATGAGGTGAGCTCTACGTCAAACTCATCCTTCTCCTCAGCAGCAGGTGCAGCACCAGCAGCTGGAGCGCCGCCAGCAACCATAACAGGAGCAGCAGCGGAAACGCCGAATACTTCCTCAAGCTCCTTGACGAGCTCAGAAAGCTCGAGAGCTGGCATAGCCTTAAGGGCCTCTACGATCTCTTCACGAGTTACAGCCATGATACACATCCTTTTCGTGTATGGACGGATACATCGTGCATCCGCGTGTGTTTACTAATCAGTGCAAGGCTTTTGCGCCTTGTTTTTGGTGCAAGACTGGCAGTGTTTGAGCCTAACGCCTTGCGGTTGTCACCCGAGGGACGGGTGATGGCCTCAGCGCTTGCGGTGCTAAGCGGCCTGCTGGGCAACGCTTACGCCGCATCGCGCTGTCTTACGCAGCAGAATCCTTCTGATCCTGGATTGCGTGAAGAGCAGTAACCAGGCCTTGAGCTGGACCGTTGAAAACGCGAACCACCTGAGTGAGCGGATTTTGCAGGGTACCCAGCAGCTTGGCGATGAGCTCCTCCTGGCTTGGGAGATCTGCGATTGCCTTGATGTCTTCAACAGAAAGAGCACCAGACTCACCCAAACCACCCTTGATCTCGAGAACAGGGTTTTCCGCAGCGAACTCCTTGAGCACCTTAGCTGGAGCAACGGGATCATTGTTCATGAACACGAATGCCGTTGGGCCTTCGAGGATATCCTCAATGCCGCTGATCTCCTTTTGCTCAAGAGCAATCTTCATGAGATTGTTTTTATAGATCTTGATCTCTGCGTCAGCCTCACGAAGGGCACGCCTAAGCTCCTCGGATTTCTTGACCGAAAGACCACGATAGTCCACGACGTAAACGCTGTTAACGTCCTCAAGGCGAGCAGAAATTTCTGCTACCTGATCTTGCTTAGCTTGTGTTGGCATCTGTACACCTCCTTACGTGCATCTCATGCACGATCCTTAACCACAACAAAGGGCGCATGATATGCAAAAACCCTCAAAACTGGTCGTACTCAACACAGCATTGAGGGCTCATAAGGTCGATTAAAAATGTTCCTTAACCTCGGCGGGCGACTCGACGGGTGATCCCGATCTTGTCATTACATCGCTTGAGCGATTACCGGCTGTCTTGGGTAGCGGATTCGTGCGATTTTTAATTATCAACAGTGGGATATTCTCCCCGTTTTGCCCTAGCAGAGCAAGGGCTTTGCTTATATTTGTCGGCAAACTTCACACGGTGCTAAAAAGTTACACGCTTTATAGCTCATGAACCTTTGCATCGTGCGAAGCTACCGACTAAAAGCTGATCGAATGACACGAGTGAGGGCTAATCTCTTTCTATTTTGGTTGATCAGTCCGTGTGCCTTGTAAAGCTCGTTACTATCCCTGCAGGCAGATGCTTTAAGCCTGTGGAACCAGTTGGCGAGTCTTGGTTGGGTCGAGCATAACACCAGGACCCATGGTTGATGAGATTGAAACGGAGATGACGTACTTGCCCTTTGCGGTTGAAGGCTTAACGCGCAGGATCTCCTCGATCAGAGCAGCGTAGTTCTCAGTCAGAGCAGTAGTGTCAAATGAAACCTTACCAAGCTGGACATGGCAGATACCATAGCGATCCGCACGATACTCAACACGACCAGCCTTGAGCTCCTTGACCATGCGATCAACGTCCATGGTAACGGTGCCAAGCTTAGGGTTGGGCATCAAACCACGAGGGCCCAAGATCTTACCCAAACGACCAACGCGGCTCATCATGTCTGGAGTTGCAACAACAGCATCAAAGTTGATCTCGCCAGCCTGGATCTGAGCGACCAAGTCATCTGCACCAACAACATCAGCGCCAGCGGCCTCTGCCTCACGAGCCTTCTCGCCCTCAGCAAAAACAGCGACACGAACGTCTGAACCAGTACCGTGTGGCAATGAAATTGAGCCACGAATTGCCTGATCTGCCTTGCGGGTGTCGATGCCAAGGCGGATGTTGACATCCACCGTCTCATCAAAGCCTGCAAACGCGATTTCCTTGACAAGATTGAAGCCCTCAAATGGATCGTAGAGCTTCTTTGCATCAACCTTTTGTGATGCAGCAACGAATTTCTTTCCGTGCTTTGCCATAAGTTCCTCCTAGTGGTGATGGCGAAACGTGAGTTTCTCCCACGGGTATATCAGCAAAAGGCTCGCCTAATTGAGAGCCTCATGACTGCTCCTTAATCTTGGGCGATAGTAACACCCATTGAACGAGCGGTACCTGCGATGATCTTCATTGCAGCCTCAACATCGTTGGCGTTGAGATCGGGAAGCTTGAGCTCAGCGATCTCACGAAGCTGCTGCTGAGAAAGCTCACCAACCTTGTCGCGCTGAGGGACAGCGGAACCACTCTTAAGCTTAAGAGCCTCCTTGATGAGCACTGGTGCTGGAGGAGTCTTGCAGATAAAGGTGAAAGACCTATCCTCGTAAACTGTGATCTCAACTGGAATGATGGTGCCAGACTGCTCCTTGGTTGCAGCGTTGAACTGCGTGCAGAAATCCATGATGTTTACTTGCTGCGCAGAAAGTGCAGGACCGATTGGTGGTGCAGGGTTAGCAGCACCTGCAGGAATTTGAAGCTTAATAAAGCCGGTTACCTTTTTAGGCTTAGCCATAATTACTCAAAACCCTTCATGTCATACAAAGTTCGTCGGTATCTTCTTGAGCATCCTGCGAGAAGCGTCCTTAAATCCAAGGCACAGCAAGCTCATTAAAAACAAATGTGTGGCGAGCGTTTAATCGGTGCTCGCAATCTGGTCAAACGAAAGCTCAACGGGAGTCTCGCGACCAAAGATCGAAACCATGACCTTGACCTTGCCAGCACTTAAGTCAATTTCACTGACTGTGCCCTCAAAGTCTGCCAATGGACCAGAAACGACCTTGATAGTCTGGCCAACCTCGACATCAGTTGTGGTAGCACGAGGAGTCTGCGGTTCAACGCCCGTGCGGCGCATGATCTTTTGATACTCCGCACGAGAAAGCGGCTCAGGATGACCTTGTGGACCAACAAAGCCCGTAACACCAGTTGTACCGCGAACAGCACTCCAGCTCTTATCATCCATAATCATACGAACCAAGACATAACCTGGCATGATGATCTTTTCCTGGGTGACACGCTTGCCACCCTCCTTGATCTCAGTCACCGTCTCGGTTGGAATCTGAATGTCAAAGATGCGATCATGCAGCTCCATCGACTCAATGCGATTAAGCAGATCAGCCTTGACCTTGTTCTCATAACCAGAATAGGTATGAATCACATACCAACGTTTTGCCATATGCCTATCCCCTC
>JAEZXW010000064.1 GCA_023419515.1 Actinomycetes bacterium | reverse complement strand
GTGTAAAGGACATCGATCTCGTTCAGCTGACGGTCGATTTCCACAAGCGCTTTAGGTCGGCAGAGATTACGGCTGAGGATGCCAAGGCGATGTTGACTCGCCAGAATCCTCCAGCGTAAAGGGAATGTTAGGATTTGTGGTCTGGCGCGCAAGGTTTGATGCCAAGCGCTTAATGCTTGTAGTCTAGCGATTAAAAACGGCATGGCGCCAATAACACAAGCGTGAATTTAAACGTGGTTGCATGTCATTGATGGGCGAGCAACCACGTTTTTTATTGGCTGATTGCTTGCGTGACGGCGGTTGGTTTTCGTCAGTTTGTTTGGGCTTTACTGCTTGCGACGCTTGTGGCGAGCAAGACGCTGCTGCACGGCGCAATAAATGCGATAGACGTGCTTTGAAAGAAATGGCAAAAAGCTGTAGAGAAAGAGCAAAAGCGCTGCGAGAGACCAGAGCGGTGAGAGATAAACGCCGCCAATTGCCTTGATGATGCTGTAGAACAGGGTGAAAAGCAGGATGATCAGGCAGCCCAAGATGGTATAGAGGTACGCCTTGAAGCGACCGGGTGCAAACCCCCACACGCGCTTTGCAACTGCATGAGGGTCGATCTTGCCATCGCGAAACAAGGGCTCACCGTCGAGAAAATCGGCGGCTTGTTTTGCTGTCTTGCTCGCCTTTTCCCAGCGCTCTTGGCTGGTATATGCGGCTCGAAACGGATCAGTATGCTGATCGCTGTGAGCAGTATAGCCATATCGAGATGTCTCGTGGTGGGCAGATGTCTTGCTTTGAGCGGCGTTGCTGCCGTTTGCATTGTTGCTCGAACCTTGAGTAGCGCTGTGCCAGTTTTGCCAATACTGATGGGTGTTGGTTGTCTTGTACTCAGCTTTGCCGCTCGCGCTTTTGGTAGATCTACCAAAGTCGCTCGAAGCAGAAGAGGCAGAGCCATGAGTCCAGCTATCAGCGCTGTTGTCAGTGGTTGAGTGAGCCCAGCCACGGCTATCTTTGACCCAGTCAGCGCCGTATTGCTGGCTTTGCTGTTGCGCGTGTGGGTGTGTGCGCTGGGTCTGAGTGTGTCGACGAGACGCAGTATGGCCTGAGGATGCCGTTTGTCTGCGTGCGCCCTGACTCTGTTGAGCCGGTGGCGTTGGTGTTAAAACGCGAGATTTTGTTTGGGTAAAGACGCTATCGAGATAGGCGAAGGCCTCGTTTATCTGAGCCATGCGAGCGGTACTGTGTGTGGTTGGCACTCCCATCTGAGCATCCGGATGGAGCTTTTTTGCCAGAGCAAAATAGCGCTTCTTGAGATCTGCTTGTGTGTATTGCGAAACCTGTGGGCTCGTAAGCCCTAAGATTTTCTCGGCATCTGCTTTATTCATAGTCACATGCTACCCGAAATGCGATAAACCATACGGTCAAACACCCTGTTTGCTCGTGCTTATTTCCTGTGAAACGCCCGTGTACATTTATTTGTCCGAGGGAGTGAGTATGATAGAGAAACATCAATTTGGCGCATCATAAATCGGGCGCCCTTGAGCTTGCGATGGGAAGGTCTTTCATGGCATTGAATGAATCAAAGTATATCTGGATGAACGGCGAATTTGTTGAGTGGCAAAACGCGACGGTTCATGTATTGACGCACTCGCTTCACTATGGCAATGCTGTCTTTGAGGGAATTCGTGCCTACAAGCTTGCTGATGGCGGCACGGCGGTCTTTCGCCTGCGTGAGCACATGGAACGCTTGGTTCGTTCGGCTGAGGCGCTGTGCATGAAGGTACCTTACACTGTCGATGAGCTGTGTGATGCGACCCTCGAGTTGATTGCTCGTTGTGGTCTTGAGAGCGCCTATATTCGTCCGTTGGTTTATCACGGCTATGGCGAGATGGGTATCTACACACAAAACTGCAAGGTAGACGTTTCAATCGCTTGCTGGACGTGGGATTCTTATCTGGGTGAGGAAGCGCTTGCTCAGGGAATCGATGCTGGTGTTTCAAGCTGGCGTCAGCGCTCAGCCAATGAGATGCCTCCAGCTGTTAAGAGCGCCGGTAACTACCTCAACAGCGGTCTTGCCAAGATGGAGGCAGTTGCAAACGGCTTTGGTGAGGCGATCCTGCTCAACCAAAATGGCTTTGTGACCGAAGGCTCGGGCGAGAATCTCTTTGTCATCAAGGATGGCATCATTATGACGCCGCCAACCTCCGATGGCATCCTGAGCGGTATTACCCGCCAGACCATCTTTGAGCTGGTTTTTGATAGCGAGGATGTTGAGGGTGAAGAGCCGCTCTACATCATGGAGTCTTCGATGCTGCGCACCGATTTGTACAACGCTGATGAGGCGTTCTTTACCGGTACCGCAGCTGAGCTCACGCCAATTCGCTCGGTTGATCACCGTGCTATCCCATGCCCCGGCAAGATTACGCAACGCCTGCAAAAAATGTACTTTGACGCAGTTCGTGGTAAGGATGAGCGTCACGAACACTGGCTCTCACGCGTTGAGTTTTAGGGAAAGCGCGGCGTGAGTTAAATATGGATCGCACACGATCTGATCAGAGGTTTCACAGTCAGGAGGACGCCGAGCATTGCAAGGCGCTTGCTCAGGCGTTTCTCCAGCTTTCTTCGGTGGATGAGGTTTTGGCGCTTTTGGATGATCTGTGTACCCCCAAGGAGGTGCAAGACATGGCGCAGCGCCTTGAGATGGCGCGCCTCTTGCAAAAGGGCGCTTCATACTCCGAAATTCAGCAGGCAACTGGAGCTTCGGCAACCACGGTTGCCCGCGTTTCTCGCGCCCTTCGCTATGGTGCGGGGGGATATCAGCATGTCCTCGGTGACGAGTAATCGCTTGCTGCTTGTATCAACAATAAAGAACACCGGATTGGTAAGGTGCCTGACTGATGTCACGACCCTTTGTTCATCTGCATAATCACTCGGAGTTTTCGCTGCTTGATGGCGCTGCCCGAGTTAAGGATATGGTCGAGCGAGCATACGAGTTAGGCATGCCAGCCCTGGCACTCACCGATCACGGCTACATGTATGGCGCGATGCATTTTTATCGGGCGGCACTCAATGCTGGGCAAAAAAATCCGCGCCCTGATGGCAGTTACGGCATTAAGCCAATCTTGGGTTGTGAGATTTATTTCACGCCCGATTCAACCCTCGCACGTGACCGAAAACCAGAGCTCTACCACATGGTGCTTCTGGCAAAGTCAAACGAGGGCTATAAAAACCTCATGCACATTTGCTCAGAAAGTGCGGTTAAGGGTTTTTATTACAAGCCACGCACGACTATCGAGATGCTGCGCGATTATCACGAGGGTATTCTGGCTACCTCCGCTTGTCTCGGCGGCATTATTCCTCAGTTAATTGATCGCCATCAAGAAGAGGATGCCTATCAGTGGGCAGAGAAATTCGCGGATGTTTTTGGCCGCGATGACTTTTACATTGAACTACAAGATCACGGAATTAAGTCAGATGGTGGGCTCACGCAGCATGAGATGAACGTCAAGCTCAACACCCTTGCGCGCGATCTTAACATCAAGACGGTTGCCACCAACGACATGCACTACCTGCACAAGGAAGATGCTCGTGTGCAGGATGCCCTGATTTGTATTGGCACTAACAAAAAGCTCAACGACGCAAACCGTATGAAGTTCGAGAACAACGAGTTTTATATGAAGTCGCCTGAGCAGATGTATGAGATTTTTGAGCAGGACTTTCCTGAGGCACTCGCCAACACCGTTGAGATTGCCGATAAGTGCAACGTCAACATTCGCTTTGGTGACGTCATCCTTCCAAAGATCCCGCTGCCGCCACAAGAGACTAATGAGTCGATGCTCAAGAAAGAGTCGATCAAGGGCCTGACTGAGCGCTACGGCGATTTGTCGCAGCGTCCAGATGTTATGGATCGCTTTGAGCACGAATACAAGATCATTTGCGAAAAAGGCTTTGCGGCGTACTTTTTGATCGTGCAAGACTTTACGCGCTGGGCAAAAGAAAATGGCATCGGCGTGGGGCCAGGTCGTGGTTCTGCTGCCGGTTCGATTATCTCGTATGCCCTTGGCATCACAGCGTTTGATCCGCTTGAAAACGGTTTGATCTTCGAGCGATTCTTGTCGCCAGAGCGTACCGAGATGCCCGATATCGATATGGACTTTGACGATGAGCGTCGCGATGAGGTCATTGATTACGTGCGCAAGCTCTATGGCCATGAGAAGGTTGCTCACGTTATTACCTACTCAACCATTAAGGCAAAGCAGGCGATTAACGATGCCTGTCGTATTTTGGATCAGCCGGTTCACTTTGGTCAGCGCTTGTCCAAGATGATTTCAAGTGCGCCCAAGGTCACGCTCGCAGAGACCTTGAGTAAGTCCGAGAAAAACCCCGAGTACTACAATCCCGATTTTGAAAAAGAGTACAAAGAGAATGAAGAAGCGCGCGAGGTTATCGACGTTGCTCGGTGGATTGAAGGCTTGACACGCGGCGAGGGTGTTCACGCGTCTGCAGTGATTATCTGCCGTGACCCCATCTACGATCACGTGCCTACCAAGTACGACACCAAAGGTGGCATTGAGATCACCCAGTATGACCATGTCGTTTGCGCAGATCTCGGTCTACTGAAGATGGACTTTTTGGGTCTTCGTACGCTCACGGTTATCAATACGGCCAAGCGCTATATTAAAGAAAACCACGGCGTTGAGATCAACGAGGCCGATATTCCGTTTGATGCCAAAGAGATTTTTGAGCTTTTTTGGGCGGGTAAGACCGAAGGCGTTTTTCAGGTTGAGTCGGCTGGTATGACCGCGCTGCTCAAGCGCATGCGCCCTACCGAGTATAAGCACATTGTTGCAGTGCTTGCGCTCTATCGCCCCGGTCCGCTCAACGCAGGCATGGTTGACGACTACGTTATGCGCATGAGCGGTAAAAAGCAGGTGCACTACTACGATGATCGCCTGCGTCCCATCCTGGAAGACACCTACGGAACCATTGTCTATCAGGAGCAGGTCATGCAGATCTCAGTTACCATGTCGGGATTTTCACTGGGAGAGTCAGACCGTTTGCGTAAAGCGGTGGCAAAAAAGAAGGTCGACCTCATGCGCGAGGTTGTGCAGACTTGGGAAGACGGCGCGACCGAGACCATGGAAGACCACTGGATCAACGGCGCAGTTCGTAATGGGTATGACCGCCAGATGGCGATCGACATCTGGAACGACGTGCTCGCCTTTGCTGAGTACGCTTTCAACAAGTCACACTCAGCCGCCTACGGTATTCTCACGCTGCAGACCGCCTGGCTGAAGGCGAACTACCCGCATGAATACATGGCAGCAGTGCTCACGAGTTACACAGGCCGCACCGAGAAGATCGTCCACTACATCAGCGCGTGTCGTCGTGAGGGTATCCCGATTTTACCTCCGGATGTGAATGTGTCGCGCAGTAATTTCACCGCTGTTGCTGAGGGCGTTCGTTTTGGCTTGGCTGGTATCCGTGGCGTGGGCGAGGGCGTTGTTGAAGAGATCTTGCGTGAGCGCGATAAGCGTGGTTCATTCAAAGATCTCTTTGACTTCATCGATCGTATGGATGGCAAGCTTGTCACGCGTTCAGTTATTGCCCAGCTCATTAAGGCCGGTGCTTTTGACTTTAGTGGTTACACGCGCCAACATATGGTTGATTTGGTTGATAAGACCAACCCTAACAACTACTTTGATACTGCTCAGCGTAGGAGAAAAGAGCGCAGCACAGGTCAGATTTCGATGTTCGATCTTTTTGACGATAATCCTGATCTCGGCTTTGTGGTTGAAAAGCCGACACCTCATGCAGGTGAATGGGATCGTCGTCTGCGCTTGAATATCGAAAAAGAAGTCCTAGGCATCTATGTCACCGATCATCCACTCAAGCCAATTGAGCATGCGCTGGTTCGCGCGTGTGATCATGGTATCTCGGCGATCAATGAGGGTAAGCTCGATGGCAGTGAGGTGCCAGACGGAGCGAGCAACTGGTATGCCGGCATGGTGAGTCAGTTCACCAAGCGCGTAACCAGAAACGGTGATCCCATGGCGACCATTGTGCTTGAGGATATGTCTGGCCAGGTTGGCGTCGTGGTGTTCCCTAAGCTCTTTAAGCAGTCGGGTGAGCTTTTGATGCCGAGGCTCGATGAGACGGGTCGCGAACAGGATGAACCGGTGGTACGCATTTTTGGCCGCCTTGAGCGATCAGATCGAGGAGATCAGATTATCGCCTCAAAAATTGAGGTGCTCAAAGTCGACGATCGTCTCAATCGCCCGCGTGTGTTTGAGGTCACCATTCCGGCAAATCGTCTGAGCGTTGATAGCATGGCGCGTCTATCTCGCTTGTTTGAGCAGTATCGCGGAGCAGACCGTGTTGATGTCTATATCACGACGAGTTCGGGCAAGCGCTACCAGGCGGATGTCGATGCCTGGGTTGATAGTAAAAACCCGGTGCTATTGGCACTTGCTAAGGACATGTTGGGTGATGAGTGTTACGTCTGCGTGGTTGAGTAGACACTGCATCTTGCGTGCCACATTACGTATCATGTTGCGCACCATAAGAAAGGACGAGCAACTGCATGACAAAGGTCGCTCTCTTGCAAGAACATGCACGACCGCATGACCTCGTGTATAACTGCGGTCTGATCCTTAAGGCAGCTCATCAAGCGGCTCAGGAGCATCAGGCTGACGTACTCGTGGTGCCTGCGCAGCTGTTGACGGGTACCTATCACGGTGCTGTGCATCGCATGGAGGAGTTTGCGTACGAGCGGCTCTCGCTGCTCAAAGACCTGGCAAACATGGCAGAGCTTCCCATCGTGCTTGCCCAGACTTTTATGCGAGATGGCATGGTTTTTGTCCAGCCGCTTGTGATTGAAAACCACCAAGTCAGTGGCTGTTATCCCATGCTTGCGCCTTCGGCAGCAATTCGTACACCTGACATCGAGCCGACCTCACGACCGGTTGAGGTTGCTGGTATTAAGATCGGCTTTTCGACCGCCCCATCGGCAACTCTGATTGCAAGTCCCGAAGATGATTGTGATCTTGTAGTTGCTTTTGACCTTGAGCAGACGCGTGTGCTCGCGACCCTTGATTCGGGTGGCGAGATGACCTGCGCTCAGCTTGATCACATCCAGAGCTACGCCTGGCGGGCACAAGAGAGCAATGTTCCTGTGATCTACACACAGGGAATTGGTGGGTATGATACCGAACTTTATGCCGGCATGAGCGCCGCCATCGATCGAGACGGATCGATTGTTGCGATTGCTGAGCCGTTTGAACCGGCGCTCATCGTGGCTGAGTTTGATCTCAGCCATCAAGCGCGTGAACGCAGGGGTGAACCCTCGAAGCAGGCGCTCGAAAAAAACCTGCGGTTGCTTCAAAACCTTCTCAAAAACCCAGCGCTTTTGTATCGAGCATTGACGCGAGCCATCGCTGATTACTGTACCGATGCAAGTGTCGATCCCAAAAGTCCGCTCCCAGTTATCATCGGGCTTTCGGGCGGGATTGATTCTGCGGTTGTAGCTGCATTGGCAGTACGGGCGCTTGGATCTGATCGTGTTCATGGCGTGCTCATGCCAGGTCCTTATACGAGCAATGAGTCGATCGAAGATGCGCTCACGTTAGCCGAGGCGCTTGGCATCACAACCACGACAGTTGAGATTGGCTCACTGCTTGAGCACATGCAGAAAGTCTTGCGCTCATCGTGCGAGGGAGAGGCAGGGGTACTCACTGGGCTTGCGCATCAGAATGCCCAGGCGCGCCTGCGCGGTCTTATCCTCATGACGCTGAGCAATACCCGCGGCGCCCTCGTGCTGAACACGGGCAATAAGACTGAGGCAGCAGTGGGTTATTCAACCCTTTATGGCGACACGGTTGGAGCATTTGCACCGCTGAGTGATCTCCTCAAGACCAATGTATTTATGCTTGCTCGTGAGATTAACCGTGAGGCGGGCAGGCTCATTATTCCAGAGCGCATTTTGATCAAGGCGCCATCTGCCGAGCTTGCCCCCGATCAGCAGGATGAACGTGCGCTTGGGATCTCGTATGAGGATCTCGACTGGATTCTTGAAGGTCACATTGAGTACGGTAGGGGTCCAGCAACCTTTGAGCGACTTGCCAATGATCTCACGCGCGAACAGATCGCTAAGGTATTCAATCTGCTGTTCAGCGCCCAGTTCAAGCGCGCGCAAGAGCCACTTGGTCCAGCGCTCACACGTATGACGCTTGTGGAATACGCTGCAACGGTGAGCTCCTCCTATCGGATTGACCTCAATCGACGCTCATTGGCGCAGGCGATCGAGAAGTCCAATGAGTTTGATCTGTATCGTCAGCAACTCGAAGATAGCTTTAACGAGCGTATTGAGGTGGGTCTTTCTGGATTTGATTTGACTGTCTTGCAGCAGGGATTTGCCCAGCGCAGTGCCTTCATGGAGCGTCAAATTGATGAAGCTCTCAAAAATAGGGGAGTTTTGTTGCGCCCCGAGGATTGTTCCGAAATTGTTTCGGAGATGATGATGGTTGATATCGAGCAGCGCTTGGGCGGTTATGATGCGGGTGTGCTGCCACCGATCTTCAACCTTCCGAGCGAAGAGTCGCATCTGGCCGATGAGCTTAAAAACGCCCTGCAAAGCGGTGAGAGTTCAGGCCAGGATGGCGAGTTTTTGGAACTACTTTCGGAGTTCGTGAACACCGAGTCCCTCGATGATCCATTTGATGATGAAGAAGACGATGATGGTCTTGAGTTTATCGAGCCCATTGATCTGACGTCCACTCAATCAGATTCTCGCGATGAAGCTGATGCCCAAGGCAACACGTTTTCTGAGTACCTCATGATGCTTAAGCTGCATCTTGAGATAGCAGAGATCATTATGGAGTCAATGAAGCCGCTTGATTCGCCTGAGATTGAAGTAGATGACGAAGAGGCTTGTGCTGCTCAAGATGGTGAGCACAATCAAGAGGAAGACAGACGCCAGCGCTTAACGGCGTTTTTGGCAGACCTGCAGGCTATTGATCCGCGCAGGGTTTCAAATGCCCAGTTTGTCGATGCTCTTCAGTACATGCTTACCCAAGCAGGGGTAAACAAAAAAGAGATGCAAAAGATCAAGCAGCATCTGGTTTGGCGTTTGAGCCAGACTGAAGATGCAGCTTGGCTCGACAAGCTGGACTTCGAGTCTCAGACCTTGCATCTGGATGAAGCGG
>JAEZXW010000049.1 GCA_023419515.1 Actinomycetes bacterium | reverse complement strand
GGTAACCACAGTCTTATCCTTCACGCGCACTGCGCCCACGACCTTCTCACCAGGGTGATTGGGATCGTTGATCGCGATAACCCAGGGCTCCCCGTTAATCTTCTCGCCCACCGCCATAACGTTACCGCCGAGGTTGATGAGGGCTCCCGGGGTATCGGCTTCACGAAACCGCTGGGCAAACTGATCTGCCATCCAGCCTTTGGCACTACCACCGATGTCGATCATCATTTTGGGATCACTCAGCGTCACCGTTGAACTCGCCAAATCAACGTGTACCTTGGTGTAGTCAATGTGCTCAAGACCTGCCTGAATCGCCTCATCACTGGGCTTGATACCGTTTACAAAATCCCAAAGCAGACTAACCGAACCAATGCTAATGTCAAACAATCCGTTTGATTTTTCGCAAAAGGCAAGCGAATCACTAATGAGTTGTGCGGTTAAAGGATCAACCTGGGTTGGCTTGCCCTCAGCGTGATTGATGCGCCAGATGTCAGTTCCCTCTTTTTGCGCGGCAAAGAGTCGATCGTAGGTGTGACAAGTGGCGATCATGTCGTCAACAAGCTCTTTGTTACCGTAGCCTGAAATCTTAACGAGGGTGTCAAAGGCAAAAGTAGAGCCCGAATAAAGCTCCTCGGGATTATTCGTCTGAGTCTGCTCAGTGGGCATGTCACTGTTCTGACATGCGCTCGTCAGCACTGATCCGGAAGTTGCAATGCATCCAAGAGCCGCAAGGCCAATAAATTGTCGACGATTAAACTGTTGTTTCATTGATTGACTCCGTTGGTTTGAATGAACCAGTTTGACTGAGAGTTCTGATTGCACAGCACACAGGGTAACCATGACTGAGCGCAAAGCGCGCTTCCTCATCAGGCAAGGCGCGAGGCATCCGATGGATCAGCGACAACTTCGATGAGAATATGGTGCGGCAAACAAGCAATCACATCTCCCACGGCCGAGATCTTCCCGGTCTCAACACAGACCTGATTGGGGCAGTCTGCCCACTCAACAAAAACTTCGCCATCCTGGATACGCACTTGGTTTTTTCCCTCAACCACATCGCACAGATAGGTCGCATCCTCAGCAAGCGAGCCCGTGAACAAAATACCGGTGCCACTGTGTTGCACCACAACAAAAGGCCCTTTGACCCCCTGGCTCCTAGCCTGGCTTAACGCCATGTGATCCTTAATCGATTTGCCGGCATAAGCTAGGCCAGCGACGGCAACCACGCAGGCGCCGAGCAAAAAATCAGCACGTGAGTACCACTTTTTTGGGTTGGCATTGGTGCGTTGGGTCATGATGAACAATCTTTCAAAAACTGAGGAAGTGTACTCACGGTTCTTTGCAGTGACTTGAGCAGCAGTCGTGCGACAATGCCCGTCAAAATACCCATGATCATACCTGAGATGAGTAGCATAGGAAGCGCCGCGAGCACCACCTGCAGGTTATAAACGAAGCCCACCACAATGAGCTGACCAAGGTTGTGCATGACACCACCAACGAGCGACACCCCAAGGACACTCAGGACTTTGCTGCGGGCAGCTGCATACATGGCAAACGTGCTCACAAAGCCACCCATAAGCGAAAACGGCAAAAGCGCCAAGTTGCTAAAGAGTAGGTGCGAGATAACTACTTTTAAGACCATGACCATGATGGCGGGCGACAATCCCAGCGTGAGCAGGGTGACTAGGATCGCGATGTTACCGAGACCGAGCTTGACGCCAGGCACCACCCAAGGCAGCGGAATGAGCATTTCGAGATACCCGAGCACGAGCGCCAGTGCTGTGTAGAGTCCCAATAAGGCAACGCGCTGAGCGGGGCTCACTCGCTTTTGTTTGAGAGTACGCTGAACCGCTCGATCGCTGGTGACCGATGCTGCATGCGACTGCTGATGAGACGTCTCACCAGACACCGACGTCAACTTATGGGCGGGAGCTGAGGTGTTGCGCTCACTCATAGAGCAATCCTTGGATGCAAAAAAACAAAAGCGCGCCAGGTACGTTCGGCGCGCTTGATGGCTTAAAGTTCAATCGAAGCAGACTTGATCGGGAACGGCTTGGCAAAGTGGCAGGCACAGTAGTGACCAGGTCCTACCTTTTTCATTGCTGGGCATTCCTTTGCACAAATCTCTTGAGCGATCGAGCAGCGCGTGTGGAAACGGCAGCCTGACGGCGGATTTGCCGGTGAAGGTGGATCGCCCTTCAGGATGATGCGCTTACGCTCGCGCTGAACATCAGGATCGGGCACCGGCACCGCACTCAAGAGTGACTGCGTGTACGGATGGTGCGGCGTCTGATAGAGGTTCTTCCAGTCACCAATCTCAACCATGCGACCCAGATACATAACGGCAACACGATCAGAGATGTGCTGAACAACCGACAGGTCATGCGCGATAAAGAGATACGCCGTATTAAACTCAGTCTGCAAGTCCTTAAGCAGGTTTAAGACCTGCGCCTGAATGGAAACGTCGAGTGCAGAGACTGGCTCGTCGCAGATGATGAGCTTAGGGTTCAATGCAAACGCGCGGGCGATACCAACACGCTGGCGCTGACCGCCCGAAAACTCGTGGGGATAACGGTTTGCGTGCGCTGGATCGAGACCAACAACCTCGAGCAGCTCAGCTACGCGCTTTTCGCGAGCAGCGCGATCCTTCAGGATACCGTGAATCTTAAACGGCTCTGAGATGATCTCACCGATCGTCATGCGAGGGTTGAGTGAGGCATACGGATCCTGGAACACAAACTGCATCTCGCTTCTGAACTTCTTCAGTTCTGAACGGCTCATCTTGAGCACGTCGCGACCCTCAAAGGTTACCGAACCACTTGTCGGTTCAATGAGGCGCATGATGCAGCGACCGGTCGTCGTCTTGCCACAACCGCTCTCTCCTACCAGACCAAGAGTCTCGCCTGGATTAATCTCAAACGACACATCATCGACGGCAGAAACCGTTCCTGCAAGCTTTGAGAGCACGAGACTAGCATCTGCAGGAAACTCCTTGGTGAGATGTTCGACTTTAAGCAATGGTTCCATTAATTTGATCCTTCGGGTACTGCAGCAACATCAGGATTCACGCCAGACATGCCTTTTTCTGCCTTGGTCGTCACCACTTCTTTGGTGCGCGAGGTCTCGGGACGATGCTTCTCGACAAAGTCGGGATCGCCCGCAAAGTGGCAGCGCGAATAGTGACCAGTCGCTGTTGTATGAAGTTCTGGCTTTTGCAACAAGCAGCGTTCGGTTGCATAGGGGCAGCGAGGGGCAAACGCGCATCCAGCTGGCAGGTTTGCCAGTGATGGCGGGTTGCCAACAATTGGCGTGAGCTTCTTTTTCTCCTCTTTAATGTGCTCAGGAATCGAGCGGATCAGACCCCAGGTATAAGGGTGCATTGGCTCGTAGAAGATCTCTTCAGCCGTACCAAACTCAACAGGCTGACCAGCATACATAACCATGATCTTGTCAGCCATATCAGCAACCACGCCAAGGTCGTGAGTAATCATGACAATAGCGTTACCGTTGACCTCCTGCATCTCGAGCATGAGCTCAAGAATCTGCGCCTGAATGGTCACGTCGAGTGCTGTGGTTGGCTCATCTGCGATAAGGATGTCTGGATCGCAGGCGAGCGCCATGGCGATCATCACACGTTGACGCATACCGCCCGAAAACTGGTGCGGATACTCATTGGCACGCTGGCGAGCATTTGGGATACCAACCATCTCCAACAGCTCAACCGCACGCTCAAACGCCCACTGCTTTGAGTAGTTGCGGTGAACGCGAAGACCCTCGCCCACCTGCTTGCCGATCTTGTAGACCGGATTTAGGGAGCTCATCGGATCTTGGAAGATCATGGCAATGTCGTTACCGCGGATGCGCTGCATCTCCTTGTCGGTCATCTCGAGCAGCGAGCGACCGCGATAGCGAATGTCACCCGACTCAATGCGGCCCGGAGGCATATCAATGAGACCCATGAGCGTCAAGTGCGTCACCGACTTACCTGAGCCTGACTCACCGACAACACCGAGCGTCTCATTGCGATCGAGCGTGTAGCTTACGCCGTTGACAGCCTTGACCACGCCTTCATCAGTGTGGAAATACATCTTGAGATCACTGAGCTCCAAGAGGTGCTCTCCCTCAGGAATGGGCTGCGACTTCAGGTCGTTTTCGTTCTTATATGGCTGATTCCACGGCTTGTCTTGGCTCTTTTCTGCACGGTCGCGCAGGATATGACCGCCGGGCTTCGTGTGCTTTTCAGTCGTCATAAGACCCTTTATCACGCATCCTTCAACTTAACATCAAGCGCATCGCGCAGACCGTCGCCCAACAACGTGAATGAAAGCACCGTCATCAAGATGGCGATACCAGGGGCAAGCATGAGCCATGGCGCGGTTGCCAGATAGCTCTGACCCTCGCTGATCATGGAGCCCCATGAAGGCGTTGGTGGGGTGACGCCCATACCCAAGAACGACAGAGCCGACTCGGTCAGGATTGCACCACCGATTGACATGGTGGCGTACACGACGATAGCGGCCATTGCGTTTGGGAAAATATGGCGGACGATGATACGAAAGTCACTCGCGCCAAGGGCACGAGCTGCAGAAACGTAATCATTTTGCTTAACCGAAAGGATGGCAGAACGAAAAACACGGGCAATCGTTGGCCAACCCAAAATACCAATCGCGATAAATACGTTTTGAAAGCCCGCGCCAAAGACGGCGAGCATCGCGATAACAAAGAGGATGTATGGGAACGCGAGGAACACATCAGCAAGACGCATGATGATCGCATCCCAGATGCCACCGTAATAAGCTGCAAGCGCACCCATGATCAAACCAAGGATGGTTGAGATTGAGGTGGCGAGCAGACCGACGGACAGCGAAATGCGCGTACCGTAAACCAGACGCGACAAGACATCGCGACCAAGCAGGTCGGTACCTAAAGGATGAGCAGCACTCGGAGCCAAGAGTGACATACCGGAGGCAGCTGAAGAGTCAATGTCGGTTGGGCTGCCAAAGAACTGAACAACCCACAGATCAGCCGTGCATGCCAAGAGGATGACGATCGCGATCCAGACAACGGCACAGATTGCCATCTTATTGCGGCGCAAGCGCTTCCAAGCATCTCCCCACAAGGTGCGAGAGTTCTGAGGCTTTTTCTCTTGTTGTTCGGGCACCTGATTTTGCCCTTGATCAGCACTACGCTGAGTGACAGCGCTTTGAGTCTCGCTCACGCTTTTAATCCCCCTTCTTCGTACCGTACCTGATTCGAGGATCCAAAAGCGCATAGCTTAAGTCGACGATCAAGTTAATAATCAAAACGACAGTTACTACCAGTGAAACGCCGCCGAGCACGATGGGCCAGTCACGCTGCTGGATAGCGCGGTATATTTCAAAGCCGATACCAGGCCAATTAAAGACAGTTTCAGTCAGGATCGCACCCGAAAGCATCGCACCAAAGTCCAGACCGATGTAAGTCACAACCGGAATGAGCGCGTTTTTAAGCGCGTGTCCAAAGATCACCTGGCGATGAGACAGACCCTTTGCACGAGCCGTGCGGATGTAGTCCATATTCATGACCTCAAGCAGCTGAGAACGCATGATTCGCGCAGCGTATGCCGTTGAGACCGATGCCAGTGTAATTGCAGGAAGGATGTAGTGCATCCACGGATAAAAATCTGAGGTCGGACCTCCAGCACCTGAAATTGGCATCTCAAAGACGCCGCCCGTCCACTCCTTGAGCTTGATACCAAAGAAAAGCTGGAGCAACATACCGAGCCAAAATGCTGGCATTGAAACGAATGTCGAGGTCGCCAGCGTGACAAAGATGTCCCAGAAGGTATAGCGCTTTAAGGCAGAAATCATGCCCGCCGCAATACCGACGATCACCTCAATCACGATGCCGCAGAGCGCAAGGCGGATGGTGTAGGGATACTTCTCGACAAAGATATCCATGACAGGCATCTTGCGCTGATAAGAGTTACCAAGGTCTCCGTGAGCCAAATCAACGAGGTAGAAGCCATACTGCTTCCAAAGTGGTGTTGCAATCGTATCTCCGTTTTCATCACGGAGCGCTTGTCCGTTTTCATCGACTTCAATGAGATGGTTTGCAATCCTGATTTGAAGCTCAGCCTCAGGAGACAGCGCCTTTTCGCCCGCAATAAGCTTGACAGGATCGCCAGGAACGACGTTTTTCAAGGCAAAAAGGATAAGGGTGACCCCAAAGAATACTGGAATAAATTGCAGTATTCGTTTCAAGATATAACGCAGCATATGAGCTTTCCAATATGTGTTCTGATAAGGCAAACGGAGTGCCTATGGATCACAGGCACTCCGCTATCATACATGATTCTTTTACCCTGTGCGCTCTACGTCGCAAGTTGCATAAAATCTTGCGCTCGCTCAAGGGCACACACGGTGCTGAAATGCAGTACTAACGAGCCGCTAATTACTCAGAAAGAGTGACGTTAACGAAGTCAGCAAGCTTTGCAGGACCGTAGTAGAAGTTATTCACACGCTTGGAGGAAACGCTTGAGTGGCGATAGAAGAACAGCGGGATAACCGGCAGGTCTGCTGCAACCAATTCGTTAACCTCACGTAGGCGAGCAACACGCTCATGATCATCAACGATACTACGAGCCTCAAGGATGCCCTTGTCAACCTCTGGGTTTGAATACTGCGAACGGTTGTCACCATTGTCGGTGTAGAACAGTGGGTAGAGGAAGTTCTCCATGATTGGATAGTCTGCAACCCAGCCCAAACGACCGGTCTGATACTCGCCGCCTTGGAGCTTAGCAAGATAGGTTGCCCACTCAATAACCTCGATCTCAGCGTCAACACCAACAGCCTTGAGGTCTGCTTGGATCAGCTGCATGATCTGCTCGTGGTTTGAACCAGAGTTGCAGCTCAAGGTGAACTTCAGGCCGCGTGAACCACCGCGATCAGCGTAGCCTGCTGCGTCGAGAGCTGCCTTTGCCTTCTCGACGTCATAGACGCAGTCCTTCCACTGACCCTGCTTATAGCCGTTGATTCCTGGAGGAATGACGTTGTCAGCAGGAGTGCGTGAACCCTCGAAGATGGTGTCACAGATTGCCTGACGGTTAATTGCGTAGGAATAAGCGCGACGAACCTCAATGTTGTTAAAGACAGGATCCTTAACGTTAACAGCCATGTAGTAAACAGAAAGCTCGCCACCGGTGAAGGTCTGACGGCCTGGGTTAGCAACATAACCGTCGCTCTCAGCCTCGCCGTACTTCTCAACGGTCTCCTTGTAGCGACCAGCTGGGATGTCGGTGAGGTCAAGGTTACCAGCCTCAAACTCGGTGAATGCAGTCTCAGGGCTCTTCTGAACACTGAAGTCGATGCCTGAAATCTTTGGCTTGTTGCCATAGTAGTCATCAAAGCGGCGAACCTGAATGTACTGACCGCTAACCCACTCGCCTTCCATCTTAAATGGACCGTTGCCAATTGGAGCAACGAAGAACTTCTGGAAGTCGCCCGAAGCGTTACGTGGAATTGGCGAGAGAGCCAGATGTGAGCAGACATATGGGAAGTCTGCGTTTGGCGCGCTCAGGTTGACGATGAAGGTCAAGTCATCTGGGCACTCAAGACCGAGCTCCTTGCCGGTACCAGCAAGCATCTCATCATAACCAACAACACCACCGATGTGATAGCTCACGACCGAAGGGCTGTCTGGATTGGTGTTTGGATTAGCAAGGCGCTCCCACGCATACTTGAAGTCTGCTGAAGTGACAGGATCACCATTGTGGAAGGTAGCACCCTTGCGCAGATGGAAGGTAAACTTGGTAGCATCCTCGTTTACTTCCCAGCTCTCGCATGCAGAAGGCTTGAGCTTCTCAGCGTTATAATCGTAAACAGTCAGCGCGTCAAAGAGGGCGTTGATGACCTGCATACCCTCGGTCTCCTGAGCGTTGAATGGATCGATTGACGCAGGATCATTAATGCGGAACTTGAGAGTACCACCCTCAGCACCAGCAGCGGCATTGCCACCACCGCTCGATGCGCCCTTGTCTGACTCCTTCTTGCCGCAGCCAGCCAAAGCGAGCAGGGCACCAGTTGCCAGCGTGCCTGCCACAAACTGACGACGGTTGAGTTTAGGCAAAAACTCGTTGGACATCTGTCCTCCTTTACATCGAGCAGACGGGTGAACCTCAATCAGGTGAGTTTGTTTTGGTTTCACTCAAATCCCGTGAGGCCTTCGCCTATCTGCTAAAACTTAAGGCCTTATCGCCGCTTTTGGGCATTAAAAAAGGCTTCCGCATATTGTGGCAGCCCTTTTTAATGATTTGCAAGTAGTTATAGATGAATCCACCGAACAAATACCGCCAGTGGTATCGAGCTTTTAAGTCAACGGCATATCTTGTACTGTTGCGTGTGCCTCGACGATGTTTGCTCGTGTTTTGCGCTGGCAGTGCTTAGCCCATTTGGACGGTACCGAGTGGATAGATAAGCATAAAGATCAGGATGCAAAGTACAAAAACGATGGCACAAGCAACGGTCACGCGCGTCAGATTCTTCTCAATGATGGATGAACCACCGCTGGTTGAGTACATGCTCGATGCGATCATGTCAGAGACACCCGTGCCCTTACCTGAGTGCATCAAGATCAAGGCGACCAGTGCCAAGCCACTCACTGCCCAAACGACCAACAAACCAATAACCAAAGCCTGCATTCCAGCTGCTCCCTTTCAAGATAATTAATGCAAAAGTATGCAACTTATTAAGTTAGCACAAAAGTGAACGACCTGTCCACTCAGATGGGGTTTCAAGCCCAATTAACGCAAAAAGCGTTGGAGCGATGTCACAGAGCGCTCCAGTGTTTTGACGCGAGAGCAATGTGGTGTCGTGGCGAACCGTGCTTGCCGGCGGCATTAAGGCTTCAGCTTCTGCCAAGATAAACGGAACAGGCGCAAGGGTGTGTGCGGTGTGAGGGCGACGATTACCCTTTTCATCAACCGTAAACATGCAATCAGCGTTGCCATGATCGGCGGTGATGAGCGCGAAACCTCCCCGCTTGAGAATGGCAGGTACTATCTGACTCAGCGCTTCGTCAACCGTCTCGACCGCACGTACGGCAGCCTTGACGTCTCCGGTGTGACCGACCATGTCGCAGTTGGCGTAGTTGACGATATAAACATCAGCCGTATTGCTCTCGATGGCAGCAAGCAGTTCAGCTGTCACTTCGTGAGCGCTCATCTCTGGCTGCAAGTCATAGGTTGCTACCTGAGGAGATGCGATGAGCTTGCGTACCTCGTTAAGCTTTGGCGTTTCTTTTGCACCGTTCAAAAAGAAGGTTACGTGCGCATATTTTTCGGTCTCGGCCGTGTGATATTGTTTCAAGCCCGCATCTGCGATGGCATCTGCCAGGGTATTTTCTGGAAATACCTTAGGGAATGCAATTGGGCAAACAAAGTCTTCGTGATACTCGGTGAGCGTCACAAAGCGAGCTGGATCAATGAGGATGTCACGCTCAAAGCCAGGGAAATCTGACTCGGTGAGTGCCCGCGTCATTTGGCGGGCACGATCGGCGCGGAAATTGAAGAAGATGACGACGTCGTCTGATGAGATACCAACAGGCTCAATGCATACTGGCTCAACAAATTCATCGGTCACGCCTGCATCGTAAGACGCCTGCATCGCCTCAGCAGGCAACAAACCGCAAGGCTCTTGTGGGTGCACCATCACATCCCAGGCACGCTTCACGCGATCCCAGCGCTCATCGCGATCCATAGCGTAGTAGCGACCCGCGATCGTAGCAATGCCGACAAACTTGCTCGAATCTTTAGCAAGCTTTTTACAGTGCTCATCAAGGGTGTTGATAAAATCTAGGCCAGAATGTGGATCAACGTCTCGCCCATCAGTAAAGGCGTGAACCGCAACGCGAGCATTAAGCGAAGCAGCGAGCGACACGATTCGCATACCATGGGAAAGCTGAGAATGCACACCGCCCTGTGAGGCTAAGCCTATCACGTGGACAGTTGCATTGCGCGCTACGGCATCCTGGATCGCATTGACGAGCACAGGGTTTTGATCGAAAGAGCCGTCATCGATCGCACGATTGATACGCGAAAGCTCCTGATAGACGATACGGCCTGCCCCGATATTCATGTGGCCAACCTCGGAGTTGCCCATCTGGCCATCGGGCAGACCAACGTGCTCGCCACAGGTCATGAGTGTTGTCCACGAGCAGCGCTCAAAGAGCTGATCGAGATAGGGCGTATGCGCCAAACTAACGGCATTCGCCTCACTTGGTTCATCGAGGGCAAGCCCATCCATGATCACCAAAAGCGCTGGCAGATAGAGGTTATTGCGCTGCGTGCAATCAGCCGCCATACTCGATCACCTCATCGATAATACGGCAAAAATCATCAGCGTCCAAAGCAGCACCGCCCACTAGCACGCCGTCAACATCCTCGCCATCGCAAAAGATGCCGGCACTCTGAGGCTTAACTGAACCACCGTAAAGAATCCTAATCTGATCGGCAACGTCTACTGAGAAAAGCTCGGCACAAGTGTCGCGAATCGTCTTTGCGATCGTCTGCGCGTGCAGCGGAGATGCCACTTTACCCGTACCAATCGCCCAGATGGGCTCATACGCGATGATGATCCTAGCCGCTTCTTCTGCACTCACCTCGGCAAGCCCTGCCTTGATTTGATTGGCGATAAAGTCAGTTGTCTGTTCAGCCTCATAGACCTCAAGCGGCTCACCACAGCACAGGATCGGCGTGATATGAGCATCGATCAGCTTTTTAACCTTGCGTGCTAACAGCGCGTCATCCTCGCCTAAGACCCTGCGTTCTGAGTGACCCACAAGGCAGACCTGCACCTGCATATCCGCGAGCATCGCCGTCGAGATCTGACCGGTGTATGCCCCATCATCGTGCTCAGAGACATCCTGAGCACCGAGGATAAGATCGGCGTGATCAAAGGCGATGACATTCGAGACTCCTTTAAGCGCCGTAAACGGCGGAATGAGCATGATGTCAATGTACTCGGTCATGCGATCTTGCTTATCGCGATCGCTGATTCTTTGCGAAAGCGCCACGGCTGATGCGTAAGTCGTATTCATCTTCCAGTTGCCAGCGACAACCGGACGGCGCTTGCCCGCAACCTGCGTAGCATGCGGCACACGAGTATCCTGCGTCTTTGGCTGACCCATGAGGTTAGAAAATAGTCCCATTGCTTACCTCCAGAGAGGCTCAAGCGCTGGCATATCGGCACCTTCGAGTAGCTTCATCGAAGCGCCGCCGCCAGTCGAAATATAGTCCATCTGATCTGCCACGTTAAAAAGCTCAACCGCAGCAACCGAGTCACCACCACCGATGATGGTCGTGCCCGATGCCTTTGCAAGCGCCTCAGCTACTCCGCGCGTTCCGTGGCTAAACGCAGGCATCTCAAAGACGCCCATCGGTCCATTCCAAAAGATGATCTTGGCGCCCGCTACCACCGCGGCAATCCGCTCAACGGTCTTTGAACCAATATCGAGCCCCATCATCTCAGGTGACATTGCATCAACGTCCACCGTCTGACAGAAGGCGTCGGCGGCAAACTCGGCAGCCTCAACCACATCAGTTGGGATAATGAGATCAACGCCGAGCTCATTGGCTTGTGCCATCAGCGTCTTGCAGCGCTCAATCCAGTCATCTTCGACAAGTGATTTGCCCACCTCAAAGCCTTGAGCCTTGAGGAAGGTAAAGCACATAGCACCTCCAACCACAAGCGCATCAACGCGGGTCAGCAGTGCTTCAATCACGCCGATCTTATCGGACACCTTTGAACCACCGAGGATGGCGACAAAGGGACGATCAGGATCGGTGGTGAGACTTTTGAGCGTCTCAACCTCACGCTGCATCAACAACCCCGCTGCACTCGGCATGAGACGTGCTACGGTTGCAACTGAGGCATGTGCACGGTGTGCTGTACCAAAGGCATCATTCACATAGACCTCGCCAAGGGCTGCAAGCTTTTGGGCAAACCCCTCATCGCCCTTTTTCTCACGCGGGTCAAATCGCAGGTTCTCAACGAGCAAGATCTCACCCTGATTGAGGGATTGAGCGGCCCGCAGCGCCTCCTGACCAGCGATATCAGCCACATGCACAACAGGGTGCTTCTCGCCCAAATAAGAAGCGAGTGTTCGCGCGATTGATGCAGTCGAAAACTCAGGCTCAATACCAATACCCTGAGGGCGACCAACATGCGTCATCAGGACGAGCGAATGCGCCTTGCGATCAAAAAGCTCGCGAATTGTCGGAAGCGCTGCCCTGATGCGTGTGTCATCGGTCACTAAGCCCTCTTTAAGCGGGACGTTAAAATCGACGCGAACCAACACACGCTTACCTGCTACCTCAAGGGTATCTAGGGTTTGGAACGTCTGAGTTGTCATGCACGCTGCCTTTCTGTTGGGCTGCTCAATGGTATGCCTTTTATGATCAAAACAAGCACTATAAAAAGACCTGCCATGCGTACCTCACGCGCCGCGCGTCTATCGCGCAACTGGTGAAGTCACAAGGCAGGTCGTGCAAACGTATAACTTTAAGCCTTGGTGCCAACCAGCTTGGCAAGCTCAACCAGACGGTTGGAGTAACCAAACTCGTTGTCGTACCAAGAAACCACCTTCACCATGTTTGAGCTGCCCTGCAGCACCATGGTGAGACTAGCATCAAAGATGCTGGAGTGAGGATCACCGATAATGTCGCATGAAACGATTGGGTCTTCGGTGTAGCGCAAGATGCCCTTGAGCTTACCTTCTGCCGCGCGCTTCACCGCAGCGTTAATCTCCTCGACAGTAACCTCTTTACCGAGCTCAACTACGAGATCAACCATCGAACCATCAGTCACCGGAACGCGGGCAGCAAAACCGTCGAGCTTACCCTTGAGCGACGGGATGACCTCAGCGACCGCCTTGGCAGCACCCGTGGTGGTTGGGATGATGTTAACGGCACCGGCGCGAGCACGACGAAGATCCTTGTGACGCATGTCGAGCATGTTTTGATCGTTGGTATAAGCGTGAACCGTCGTCATGAGGCCGCGCTCAATGCCAAACTCCTCCATGAGCACGTGCGCCAGCGGTGACAGGCAGTTTGTCGTACAAGAAGCGTTCGAGACGATGTGATGCTGAGTGGGATCATACTCATGATCGTTCACGCCCATGACAATTGTCTTATCAAGACCCTTACCAGGGCAGGACAAGACGACCTTCTTGGCACCTGCCTTGATGTGGCGCTCAAGATCCTCGCGCGCGGTGAACTTACCGGTTGATTCGATCACAACGTCAACGCCAAGCTCTCCCCAACCGAGTTCCTCGGGATTACGAGAAGACAGACCCTTGATGCGCTTGCCGTCGATAATCATGTCCATGCCATCGACAACCACTTCTTTCTTGAGAGGGCCATGGATTGAATCGTACTTGAGCAGGTGAGCCATCGTATCGATTTGCTTCCAGTCGTTAACTGCGACCAACTCAACATCAGGGGTATCGAGCAAAATACGCATGGCAACGCGACCAATACGACCAAATCCGTTAATACCAACCTTCAAAGCCATGGTACCTCCTTGAAAAAACGTCTTTTGATGCATTGTAACCGATGAATATGCGAAGCACTTTCATTAACGAAAATCCCACGAGAGTGCGGGTAACGAGCGCTAAGCTTCACGATACTCCTGAGCAAGCTGCTGGATGCGCCGAACACGATGAGCGACTGCGGACTTACTGAGCTTTGGCTTGGCCAACTCGCCAAGCTCTCGCAGATTCACATCGGGATATGTCTCGCGTAGATCACAAAAGTCCTTGAGTGCTTGGGGCAATTGCTCAAAAAGCCCCCGCTCTTTAAGATACGCAATATCAGCAAGCTGCTGGAGTGAGGCATGAGAGCTTTTTGCCTGATTAGCCATCTCAGCATTCACTCGGCGATTAACGTCGTTTCTGAGTGACTTCATCACGCGCATCTGTTCAATAGCAAGCACGCCATTGTGCGCCCCAACGAGTGCCAAAAAACTACTGATATCCTCGGCGTTTTTGATGTAGACGAGGTTTTCGTTGCGTCGCACCACCTCGCGCGCATTGATTGAAGCCTGCTTCATCAATGTGATGATCTCACTCGCAAGCTCTTGCTTGGTCGCTCCGCTCATCACCATCTCAAAATGCAAGTCACCCTTAGGGTCTGCAATAAAACCGCTACCCAAAAAAGCGCCGCGCAGATACGCTGCTCGCTCCTTGGTGCCTGCAATGAGATGAGGTGCGATGCAACGTTCAAGGCGCAGATCACGTGAGAGCAGTCCAAGATCGATGAGTGCCTCCAAGAGGCCTGGTTGATCTGGCAGGGCGATGAGGTAATTATGGGTCTTGTGCAAAAAACTCTTGCGCACGACAAGCTCGGTCTGCAAATCGTAGACGAGGTGGATGAGTTTGATGACCGAGCGTGCCACCGCACCGGTCTCGGTTGCCATCTCGAGACGATAGCTTTGAGCCCCTGTTTTGATGAGTGAACCACAAATACGCACCATCGCCGCCAAACACGAGCGATCACAGGAGAGCGCTTCTGCCTCTGTCAGGCCTTGGTCAACGAGCTTGACGCGAGAAAGTTCATCTTTTACTTCGGCGGTAAATGACACTGTCGATCACCCCTTTGAGGGCGTTGGTGAGCTTTGCCTGATCGTGCCAGGTGGGACGATCAGCATCGCTGAAATCGCGGACGATGACCTGACCAACCTTCTCGCTAATCGCCTGAATCATCTCATCGGTTAAGGTGATCGGGCGAATAAACCCGCGGTATCCATCGAGTTCATGACGGGTGAGCAACTGCTTGTGCAGGGCTTTATCCTGAGCGATCTGCTCGCCGGTAAGTGCCGTAAACGATCTCGTCGCCACGCCAAGATCATGATTAGCATCGCGATGCAAAAGCACGACATCAAGCATGCCGCGCATACCGTGGTTAAGCAACGCCTCGATGTGTTCCTGCGCGCTCATGCCCCAGGTCTCATACTGCATGTCTGCCTTTGAGGCGATAAACACTACCATCGCACCACGGGTTTGGCGCGCGTCATTAATTGCCTCGCACACACCAGGCACCAACAGGTTAGGGATGATCGAAGAAAAGAGTGAGCCTGGACCAAGTACGATAACATCACTGTTTTTTAGGGCAATCAGCGCTGGCTCGTATGCCTCAGGAAAATACGGATCGAGCCAGACTCGACTGAGCGCAGCTGGCCCTTCTGATCCCTCCACCTGACCGCGAAACTGATGACCGTCAATCGTCTGACCGCAGAGCACCACGCTTTCTAGGGTTGACGGATACACTGGCCCGCGAATATCGAGCAGGCGTGCACAGATCTTAAGCGCCTCAGTAAACGACTCAGTTTCTTTGGCAAGGGCGGTGATCAATAGGTTGCCAAGCGCGTGATCATCCGCAAAGTCAAAGCGATATTCAAGCGCACGCGCG
>JAEZXW010000024.1 GCA_023419515.1 Actinomycetes bacterium | reverse complement strand
CCCGTGATCCGCTGGCAGATCAGCTCTTTGACGAGCTGCCAGGTGTTAACTGCGGTGCCTGCGGTTGCGCAGGCTGCGAGGCATACGCTAATGCCCTTGCCTGCGGAGAGATCACCGATACTACGCGCTGTACGCCGGGTGGCTCAAGGACGGCTCAGGTTTTGGCAGAGCTTTTGGGGCAGGAGAGCCAGGACTTTGTCGATCTTATCGCTTCGGTCAAGTGCCAGGGTAGCTGCGCCCACACCAAGACCCGTGGCTCCTATGAAGGCATCATGACCTGCGCTGCGGCAGAGGCAATGCAAAAAGGTCCGGGAAGCTGTCAATATGGTTGCCTTGGCCTGGGTGATTGCATGCGAGCGTGCCCATATGATGCCATCCGCATGGTGAATGGAGTGGCAGAAATTGATGCCGATAAATGCGTGGGTTGTAAAAAGTGCGTGGTTGCATGCCCCAAGCTCATCATTCATATGATTCCCAAGCATAAAAAAGCGCTCGAGGTGCGTTGTTCAAATCCATTGCCAAGCTCGCTCGTCAAAAAGGTATGCACGGTTGGCTGTATTGGTTGTCGCCGCTGTGAGCAGGTATGCCCCAAAAATGCGATCACTATGGTCGATTCGCTCGCAATGCTCGATCAGGACCTTTGTATTCGATGCGGCAAGTGCGTGGGAGTGTGCCCAACGGGGGCGATCACCATGGGGCTTAATGCTGTTGACATCGCCCAAAATCACGAGCAGCAGATCGAGCGTGAAAAGCGCCGTCGTCAAAGGGAGCGCGAGACAAAGGCCGCGGCGAGTGCCGCTACTCGCCAAGAGCGCTAGAGGGCGAGAAGACTTGCCGAGCGTTAAGAGAACTTATCTGTTATCAGCTTAAGTCGCGTCTGGTCAAGTGCGGGACTCTCCTTTGCTATCAGCTCATTACAACACCCATCCGGTGCCCTCGTTCACCCCCAAAAGGTGAAAGTCTGCCGCTCACCAAAAATCGCATTATTCAGTTTGACCGCTCAGATATGCAGCAAACTGAATAAAACATATGAGCAAGGTTTATAAACTGCATATTTATAAGTAAAAATGAATAAACCTAAATTAAGTCAAAAAATATCTGCATAATATCCCACCTTAATGCATCTTTGTGGTATCTTAGGTGACCATAGGTAGAGTGTGAATCGGTGAATTGGTTGCCTCGCAACCAAACGGGATTGGCCGTCAATCTCACGGAGCGCACTATGTAGAAAGAAGGAACTATGGCAGCAAAGATCCATCAACCCTTTGCATTAAAGGCATTCGCTGCTTTTGCAAGTGCTTGCTTGGTGATCAGTGCATTAGCGTGCGCTGGTTGCTCAAATAACGCAGGCGATCAGGGCAGCTCTGCAGATCAGGCGGCTTCTGAGGCGCCAAAACTCATTCAAGAGGGCAAGCTCACCATCGCGAGTGACTTTGCCTTCCCACCATTTGAGTACGTCGAGAATGGCAAGAAGGCTGGCTTTTCAGTCGAGCTCATGGATGCTGTCGGCAAAAAGGCTGGTCTTGAGATCAACTGGACCGATCCTATGAAGTTTGACACCCTCGTTCCACAGGTTGCTCAGCACACCAAGATTGATGCTGCTGTTGCTTCCATTACCATCACCCCTGATCGCGAGAAGGAGATCGCTTTTTCTGATCCATACCTTGATTCTAACCAGGCACTAACCGTGCTCAAGGATTCAGGTTATACCTCCGAAGCTGATCTCAACGTTACGGGTAAGCAGATTGCCGTTCAGTCTGGTACTTCGGGCGAGGCATGGGCGTTTGAGAACCTGCCCAATGCAACGGTCGTTCCGTTTGAGGAGACCACCGCTGCATTCAGTGCATTGCAGGCAAAGCAAGCAGATGCTGTTGTGGTTGACCTGCCTGTAACCGCATGGCTTGTCAAGAATTCTTATCCTGATTGTGAGATCATTGCTGAGATCCCAACGGGTGAGCAGTACGGCATTGCATTGACTAAGGACAATGTGGCACTTCAGGCGCTCTTGAACAAGGCGCTCGAGGAGGTCAAGGCTGACGGTACCTATCAGCAGATTTATGATAAGTACTTTGGCGTATCACACTAACTAACAGCGCTGGCGAGCGCTTGGACGTCGATACGTTGCGTCAAAAGGATGGCTACCGGGATTCTAACGAAACGAGTTTTTAGTTAATAACAGGGCGTTTGATGTCACGAAGGTCGAGGTGATCGCGGTGGCATCGGCGCCCGTCTCAGTGTCAAGCCACCGAGTTTCTCTGACGCGTTTGCTTTAATCTTCGACAACCATCCAAAGATCACGCCACTTATTTATTTCTCAGGTTTTGAGGAGTGTTTTCACTCATGTTGAGGCGAAATTTTTGTTCGAGACGAGCAGTGCTCGCCCTTCTCCTCTCACTCGTTTTCTTCTGCATATCAGCAGGGTTTTTTGCCGTTCAGCCATCGCACGCCTTCGGCTTGACTTCTGAGCGATTTACCGCGCGCGCAAACGCGAGCAACCATCAGGTTGCAGGCGGCATTCCAACCCGCGTGACCTGGGAGGGTCTCGTTGGTGAAGACGAGGAGCTCACCACTATCACTCTGCTCTTTGATCGCGAGGTCGACCTCAAGGATGTTGTGGCTCATCCGGTTATCCTGCAGGGTCTTGAGCGCTTGCCGATTGAGGTAGCAAGTGCTGAGGTGGGCGAGATTATGCCAGCAGATGCTAGCGCTCTTGGTGCCGTTCGAGCCGTGACCGCTGGCATCAGTGATGCGCAGCCAACACTCACACTCACCTTTAGTGAGCCCTTGCCACAAAACGCTCGTCTGCGCCTGGAGCTTCAGGACGTGGTGTTCCCAACCCATGGTGGCGATTTTGGACTTGAGGTCGTTGGCAAGGATGTCCAAGGTAATGCTGGCCAGGCGGTCGAGGTTGCTCAGCAAATCACCGTGACGAGCACCTCGAACCTCGATAAGACTATTGCTTGGCTCGATGAGCAGCCGTGGGTTGCGGCCTGGAACTCTAACCAGTTCCTTTCGATGTTTTTTAAGCCACAGCTCATCGTCAAGTCAGCAGTTGAGCTCTTTGGTGGCTGGATCCGCGTCTTGGGGCTCGTTGCCCTTGGCTTTCCGATTGCAGTGCCACTCGCGCTCGTTTTGGCGTTCATGAAAATGAGCCGTATTCGTATCGCTCGAATTCTGGCATCGCTCTACATCAACGTCATCCGCGGTACACCAATCTTCTTGCAGATTTACATCGCATTCTTTGGTCTGCCGCTGCTTGGCATTGACATCGATAATTTCATCCTCGGCTTTGGCGTGATGGCGATCAATTCAGCTGCCTACATGGCAGAGATTTTCCGCGCTGGTATCGAGTCAATTCCGCGCGGGCAGTTTGAGGCAGCCGCCTCGCTCGGCATGAATAAGTGGCAATCGATGTTCCACGTCATCTTGCCGCAGACTATCCGCCGCGTTATCCCAACGATGACGAGTGAGTTCATCATGATGTACAAGGACACCTCGCTACTGTCATCGGTGGGTGTCATGGAGCTTATGATGTTTTCAAAAAACATCACCGCTGCAACGGGCAACATCACACCATACATCGTTGCTGCTGGTTACTACCTTTTGGTCACTATTCCGCTGACCAAGTTTGTCAACCTCTTTGAGCAGCGCCTTGCTAAGCAAGAGATGGGTGGCTTTGGTGGCCAAATCAAAGATGATGAGAAAGAAGAGCAGGTTCAATCATCGGCTGGAGCAAACGGCCAGATTGGAGTGAGCCATGCCGCAAACTAATAACACCCCGGTGCTCCGTATCGAGCACCTTGAAAAGCGCTTTGGCGACACGGTTGTTTTGCGTGACATCTCGCTCGATGTTCACGCGGGAGAGGTAGTCACGATCCTCGGCTCCTCAGGAAGCGGCAAGTCAACGCTCTTGCGCTGCGTTAATCTGCTTGAGATGCCAACGGGTGGCAAGATCTTTTTTGAGGACAAAGAGATCACGGCGCCTCGCGTGAATGTAAACGAGGTCAGGCGCTATATCGGTATGGTGTTTCAGCAGTTTAACCTCTTTCCACATTTAACTGCTGAGCAAAACGTCATGCTTGCTCAGCAAAAGGTCTTAAAGCGCTCAAAGGACGAAGCACACGAGATGGCGCTTAAACAGCTTGATCGTGTTGGTCTTAAAAGTCGCGCTCGCTATTACCCCGCTCAGCTTTCGGGTGGTCAGCAGCAGCGTGTTGCGATCGCGCGAGCTCTTGCGATGGATCCCAAGGTGATCCTGTTTGATGAGGCAACAAGCGCCCTTGACCCCGAGCTTGTTCGCGGTGTTTTGGATGTTATGCGCGAGCTTGCTCAGGATGGCATGACTATGATGGTGGTCACTCATGAGATGAACTTTGCGCGCGATGTTTCTGATCGCGTGGTGTTTATGGCTGATGGTATTGTGGTAGAAGAGGGAGATCCTGAAAAACTCTTTACCAATCCAGATCATGAGAGAACGGCTCAATTTTTGGGCAATTTTTAATTATGAGCGAGGTTTTTTATAAAAACCTCTGTTAGCATGCAAGTTGATAGTGAGTGCATAAATAAACGCTGGTCTCGTGCCAGCGTTTATTTATGCACTCACTGATGCGCTCGCATCAAAGGGTTAGCCATCGACTATACGAGAGGAGTCCACCACGTGACTGAACAGACGTCAAAATCAAAGATTTCGTCACCAAAAAGCATGCTCAAGCGCTTTAAGCGCCGTGCTGTCAAAGAGCAAAAGATCACGTCCTACAGCAGGCTTGGCACACAAAATATCGTCAAGCTCCTGATTGAGTTTTCGATCCCAGCGCTTATTGCTCTGGTGGTTCAAAACCTCTACAACATCATTGACGGTATCTTTGTTGGTCACGGTGTGGGCGATCTTGGCCTTGCTGCAACAACGGTAGCAGTCCCTACGATGACCATCATGGTGGCGCTCTCTATGCTCATCGGTGTGGGCGGTAACGCCATCTGCGCCATCAGGCTGGGTGAAGGCAACCAACACGAGGCTGAGCGCATCACTGCTCAGAGCTTTATGCTGTTGGTCGTCTTTGCACTTGCCGTGAGTGCTATCGGTTTTGTGCTTTTGGATCCCATCCTTGTGCTTTCGGGCGCAACTGCAGAAACCATGGGGCTTGCCAAGGACTTTTGTACCATTTTGCTGGCGGGGTACGTTTTGCAGAGCGTCGGCTTTGGTATGAACAACTTCATCCGCACGGCGGGTGCTCCCAACATGGCACTCTTTTCGATGGTTTGCGGCACCGCGGTGAACCTCATCTTGTGTTACCTCTTTGTCCTGCAATATAACTGGGGCATCAAGGGTGCGGGGTATGCCACGGTTATTGCATGGGCAACCTCATGCGCCATCGTCATGTGGTTTTTCTTGAGTGGACGCTCGTCGCTCAAGCTCAATTTTTCACTCATTGGCCTTGATATTAAGCTTGCTTTGCGCATCCTAGCGCTCGGTTTGGCACCAGCTATTCTGCAGCTTGGTTTTGGTGTCTTAACTATGATTGAGAACAATCTCCTCATCTACTGGGGCTCGCAAGACCCGCTCGGATCAGACGGTGCACTTGCGGTGATGGGTGTCGCAGCTCGTGTCGGCATGATTACCATCGTGCCCGCGCTTGCCTTTATGCAGGGCGCTCAGCCAATCGTCGGTTTTAACTATGGTGCCAAGCAATACTTGCGCGTAAGACGCACGGTTTATGCCGCCATGATTGGAGCAACCCTCATTATCCTCATCCCGTGGCTCTTTATGATGGTCTTCCCGCAGGATGTGGCTCGCCTCTTTGGTTTGGCTGATGCAGTTGCTCATGAGGCTGCGGTCTCACTCATCTACTGGATCGTCTTCGTGCCAATTCTTTCGGTTATGATCATCGGCTCAAACTATTTTGAGGCAACGGGCCAGGCACTCAAGTCGACCATGCTTTCGTTGACGAGGCAGTTCATCCTGCTCATCCCCATGCTTTTGATTTTGCCGGGGCTCTTGCCGCAGTATTTCCCGATCACGAGTGTCGAGACCGTCTTTTTCTCGGCGTCGATCTCTGACATCACCTCAACGATCCTCGTACTTTCATTCTTTATCCCTGAGATGCGCAAGCTTCGCTGCAAGCAGGCACGTTTAGAAGACGAAGGATTTGTGGTGCTGGACACCAAGGGAGAGCCATTACAGCGTGATTGACGCGTGTATAATGAGGGCACTTGTTTGCTCGGCGAGCGAAAGGCTCACGCACGCCACCCCAGCTCGCGCATCGTGAGTGATGGTCGTTAGGCGTGAGGCTTTCGACGCTTTTGTGCCCAGAAAGGTTTGGCATCTCATGGAGTTTCCAGGCTATCGCATGCGTCGACTGCGCAAGACTAACAGCTTGCGCAACCTCGTGCAGGAGACCACTCTCAGCAGAAACGATCTCATCTATCCGCTCTTTGTCTTGCATGGGACTGGAGTCAAAAATGAGATCTCGAGCATGCCCGGGGTTTATCAGTTTTCGATCGATATGCTTGAAGATGAGGTGAAAGACCTCGTTAAACTTGGAATCAGCGCAGTCATCCTCTTTGGTCTGCCAGATCATAAGGATGCTTTTGGCACTGAGGCGCATGATCCGCACGGTGCAGTTCAGGATGCGATTCGTGAGATTCATCGCGTGGCACCCAATATGGTGGTCATTACCGATGTGTGCATGTGCGAATATACCGATCACGGCCACTGTGGCGCCCTCGATCAAGGCGGCGATGTGCTCAACGATCAGACCCTCGAGCTTTTGGTCAAAGAGGCCTTGAGTCATGCTGAGGCGGGTGCAGATATAGTTGCCCCGTCTGACATGATGGACGGCCGCATTGGTGCGCTGCGTGCAGCTCTCGATGAGGCGGGTTACACCAATCTGCCGATCATGGCGTATTCGGCAAAGTTCTGCTCTGCGTTCTATGGGCCTTTTCGCGATGCAGCAGATTCTGCTCCGCAGCACGGAGATCGTAAGACCTACCAGATGAATCCCGCAAACGCCCTTGAGGCATTGCGCGAGGTCGAGCTTGACATCCAAGAAAACGCCGACATCGTGATGACCAAGCCAGCAATGAGCTACATGGACATCACCTGGCGGGTGAAGGATCGTTTTGAGTTTCCGACCTGTACCTATAACGTCTCGGGTGAGTATTCGATGGTCAAGGCTGCTGCCGAGAAGGGCTGGATTGACGAGAAGCGTGTGGTGATGGAGCTCATGATCTCGTTTAAGCGAGCAGGTGCTGACCTCATCATCACCTATCACGCAAAGGACGTGGCTCGCTGGATTATAGAGGACGCTCACGTCACCTCGTCCTGCGTGCAGAGGTAAAGGCCATGAAAAAACTTTTGAGCAAGGCAACGGCGGATAATGTCAAGACCGCCGTTGTCATTGGCTTTGCTTACGTGGGCGTGATCGTGGGTGCCGGCTTTGCTTCTGGCCAGGAGATCCTTCAGTACTTTGTGGCTCACGGAGTCTGGGGCTTTGCCGGTGGTGTAACTGCGCTTATTTTGTTTTCGCTCACTGGGTTGATTTTGCTGCAGTTTGGCGCCAAATTTAACGCGCGCTCTCACAAAGAGGTGCTGAACAAGATTGCGACTCCATTTACGAGTGCGTTTTTGGACTGGTCGCTCACGTTTTCAGTGCTGCTGGTTGGCATCGTGATGGTGGCAGGCGCAGGCTCAAATCTCGCGCAACAGTTTGGACTGCCGCTCTGGGTGGGCTCGGCGTTCATCAGCGTGCTCATGATTGTGACAGGCTTACTCAACACAACCCGCGTCGTACGCGTGATTTCGGCTGCCACTCCGTTTTTACTACTTTTTGTCCTGATTGCCTCAGGTTATGCGCTGCTCAAGGCAGACTGGAGTGCGCTTTCTGAGCTTTCACGCATGTCGCGCGAGCAGGTTCCGATCACCCCGTTTTGGATGCTCTCGGCGGTAAACTACGTTTCGTTTAACCTCATGATGTCCTCATCCATGGCGATGGTTATGGGTGGCAATGAGCGCAGTGCTAAGGTTGCTGGGGTTGGCGGCATGTTCGGCGGCTTTTTGATTGGCGCGATGATTTTGATGGTGAGCGCTGCGTTGTTTTTGCAACTCGGGGGAGTGGCTCATGCCGACATGCCACTGCTTGAGCTCGTCAACCAGATCTCACCGACGCTCTCGTTTGTCATGGCGATCGTGCTCTTTGCGATGATCTTCAACACGGGATTAAGCTGTTTTTATGCCTTCGCTTCTCGTATGGATACCACGGCAGATGCACCTGCCTCACTCATGGGTGAGCACAAGAACAGCAGTCGCTTTAATATCGCGCTCATCTTGAGTATTGTAGTTGGTTTTGGCCTGAGCTTTGCTGGCTTTAAGGCGCTGCTTTCGTTTTTCTATCCGATCATCGGTTATATCGGTATCGTGATGATTATGGTGCTCCTGATCGCGTGGTTCAAAAACACGCATCGCCGCATTAGGATTGCTCGCGATAAATCGAATAACCTCACCTTTATCGATACGCAGGTTTAAGGGCGAGCGGGCTGCTCTTGCTGTTCAGTTTGTGCTGGTTGCTTAGCCTGCTCCAGCTGCTCAAGTGAATACCGCTCAATACGTTCACGCGAGGCAGCTTGCTTTTTGCTTAAGTTGCGGTAATACAGGATGCCGAGCAACGAGGCGATCACCGCAATAATGCTGACACCAATGGCAACGGCGTGGTTTTGGTTGGCAAATTGGCTGCCAATAATGGTTGATCCTACAATCCCCAAGAGCCGTGCAGGGATCGAAATGGCAAGCCATGTCCAGAGGTTCATTGGCGTTAGCGGCAAAAGATAGGTAAAGAGATCCTTTGGTGTTCCTGGGATGAACATCAGGATGAAGGTAATGGTGTTGCGTCGCTTGGGGTCGTTAAAGAGCGTGAGCGCCTTGAGGTCATCCTCCGAGAAAAAGATGTGAAGCAAGGCAACGCCAAAGCGCTTGACCATTACAAACACGATAGTTGATCCAATGATGGCGCCCACGACACATAGTATCGTTCCGCCGATAAAACCAAAGCCGTAACCAGCGGCAAGCTGCAAGGGCTCGCCAGGAATAAAAGCGATGACGATTTGCAAAACCATCATACCAAGGAAGGCAAGCACCGCAATAATGGGGTCTTGCTCAAACCAACGCTTAAATACGGCAGGATCAGCTAGGAAGTTTTTGAGCGGCTGCCAAAAGACGATCGTGAGCCCAATGAGTACAATGGCTACGAGTACCATGAGAATCAGGACATGCTTTTGGTGCTTTGTCAGCGGGCGCTTTAAGAACGAGCGGATTGACTTGTGCACCCTCTCAAGCCCGGTAATCACACCAATCGTTGTCTTTTTCTTGAGCTCTTGTTTGTGCTGTTTGCG
>JAEZXW010000017.1 GCA_023419515.1 Actinomycetes bacterium | reverse complement strand
CTCGCCACAAGCGTCGCAAGCAGTAAAGCCCAAACAAACTGACGAAAACCAACCGCCGTCACGCAAGCAATCAGCCAATAAAAAACGTGGTTGCTCGCCCATCAATGGCATACAACCACGTTTAAATTCACGCTTGTGTTATTAGCGCCATGCCGTCTTTAAGCGCTAGACTACAAGCCTTGAGCGCTTGGCATCAAACCTTGCACGCCAGGCCACAAATCCTAACATTCCCTTTACGCTGGAGGATTTTGGCGAGTCAACATCGCCTTGGCATCCTCAGCCGTAATCTCTGCCGACCTAAAGCGCTTGTGGAAATCGACCGTCAGCTGAACGAGATCGATGTCCTTTACACGCTCTGGATGCAGGATGCTTGCCATATGCCAGAGTGAAAGCGGTAGCTCAACGTCGTGCGGCCACGAGAGGTTGACCGACCAAGGCAACAAGTGAACCTGCCCTTCTCGGACTGCCTTTATGCCTGCCCACTGCGGATTTTGGGTCACAGCCTCGGTGGAGTTGAGCCATCCCATCACAATAACGTCAGGATCCCACTCAATAATCTGCTCGAGAGTAAAGCGCTCAAAGCCCTTAGTGATCTGCGGATCGGCAGTCACCAGGCGTCCTCCCGCAAGCTCAACCACATGGCGGCAATAGGAGTTATATGCAAACGCCTGCAGGCCATCGGGATCTTGTCTAATGTAGTAAACACTCTTAACCTCAGACTCAGGCAGACCCTCCATGCGCTTGGAAAGCTCAGCGACCGTCTCGTTGAGATAATCAGACCAGTCTGCCGCCTTTTCTTGAGCATCTATGCCAAGCGAATCAGCGTAGAGATGCATCTCTTTGTTGAGCTCACCCAACCACGCATCAACCGTGTCATAAGCAGTTTTCTTGGGATACGCTGCCACAATCGGGATCTTAAGCGACTCAATCGCCTGATAGGCATCGCTCTCATTTGCCCAGTAATACACGAGGTCAGGGTTTTGCGCCGCAACTTCTTCAACGTTGGGCTGACGAGCATCAGCAAGCTCAACCACTACAGGATCGATGCTTTCGATGTCTGGGTAGAGCTTTTTGGTCCACTCGGTTGGATCAAAACGAGCCGTCATTACCACGCGCTTATGCTCACCATAAAAGAGCACGCGCGAAAACGACGGATAAACGAGGGTGACCAAACGCTGGGGCACCGCAGGAAGCTCAATCTGCTTGTCGAGAAAATCGGTCAATGTGATTGGCTTATCGGCTGCGGCTTGTTCGGTTGTCGTGGACGGACTTTCTTGCGTGGTGCAACCCGCAAGCCAGGCTGTGGTAAGACCAGCGCCTACCACGCACAATGTGCGCACAAACATACGTCGGGTGAGCAATCTTCCTCCTTAAGTTGAGAGTGAGAAGACAGGCGGTATGCCTGACGGATCCGACCACCCATTTTTGATCGGAACAATTCCTCTCGCCGTATTACTCTTGCCCTCACCCTAACAAAAGACGCCCGCGCTCCTGATTCAAGGAGCACGAGCGCCTGAGCGTTCATCGTTAAAACACGAGTTATGATGGATGACCATGAGCATTATCACTACATCATGGCATTTGGTACATACATGATTAAGCGCTCATCACCGCAATGACCTGACGCACGCGAGATTGAGCGCCAATCACTCACCCTTAGGAAACCGCGACAACAGCTCCCTGGTATTTTTCGTCGATTGCCTTTTTGATCTCTGGCGAGGTAAGCACCTTAGCAAGCTTGAGTAGCGCCTCGTTCTGAGCGTTGTTAGCATTAACGACCAGGCAGTTAGCGTAAGTCTTGGCGGCCTCGGAGTTCTTATCCTCGGTTGCGAGCACCGTTGCTGGATCAAGGCCAGCACCGAGCGCAAAGTTACCATTGATAACAGCCAGATCAACATCGGCCAAGCTTGCTGGTAAAACAGCTGCCTCTACCTCATGGAACTTAAGGTTCTTAGGGTTTTCGACGATGTCGCGCGGAGTTGCCTCAAGACCAACGCCCTCTTTGAGCTTGATGAGCCCTTGTGCCTCGAGCAGCTTGAGTGCGCGAGCCTCATTGGTAGTGTCGTTTGGAACAGCAACCGTTGCGCCATCGGCAAGTTCAGCAAAGGACTTTGCCTTACCAGGATAAACAGCCAGTGGCTCAAAGTGAACGGGCGCGATAGATACGAGGTTGCTTCCCTCTTTTGCGTTGTAATCGTTGAGATATGGAAGATGCTGGAAGAAGTTTGCATCAATCTCGCCCGAGCTCAGTGCCTTGTTAGGCAGGATGTAGTCGGTGAACTCAACGATCTCAAGCTTGATGTTTTCTTTAGCGAGCTTCTCTTGAGCCATCTTGAGGATGTCAGCGTGAGGAGCAGGGCTTGCGCCCACCTTGATGATGGTCTGGCCATCAGCTTCTGTTACAGGACCTTCAGCTGCCGGCTTGTTGTTACCACAGCCAACGAGGGCAAAGCAGGCAATCGCAAGAGCGAAAACCAATACGGCTACTTTCTTCATGTGAGTCTCCTTTATATTCATTGGTGCTTATGAACGTACTTATCATGAGCGTACCTGTCAGCGTTCTTATCGCCAACGTACCTATCAGTGTTCTAATCGGTTGCTTATCAGCTGCTTACCGAATGCGCTTATCGAGCTTTTTAGCAGCAAAGTCGCAGGTTGATTGAATGATCTGAATCAACACGATCGAAATCACAATCGCGATGATCGCAAGCATCTCCTCGTGACGGTAATAACCGTAGCGAATCGCGATGTCACCAAGGCCTCCCGAACCAATGACGCCCGCCATTGCCGAGTAACCAAAAATCGCAATCAAGGTGATCGACAAACCGCGGATCAAAGACGGTAGGCTCTCAGGGATAATCATCGTCATGACCGTCTGCCAGAGTGATGCACCACATGCCTGAGCAGCCTCAATCTTGCCCGAATCGATCTCTTCAATCGACTGCTCGACCATACGAGCCACAAACGGAGCGGCAGAAATCGTGAGGGGCGGAATGGTACCGACGATACCGATGACCGTGCCAACCAAGACGCGGGTCACGGGGAACAGGGCGATCAGCAGGATGATGAACGGGATGGACCTGCCGATGTTCACAATCCAGCCGAGCACCGCATTAAAGCGCGGGTGCGGGCTTAGCGATCCTGCCTTAGTCGCATAAAGCAAAACGCCAATAGGCAAACCGATGACATAAGCCAAAAGCGTTGGCACAAAGATGAGCACCAGCGTTTCCCAGGTTCCCTGCACGAGCAAGGATCCGTACTGATCGATCACGCGCGTCAATTCACTCAGCATCCCACTGCACCCTCTCAAGCAAACGAGCGGTAATCTCATGAGCTGGCGAAGCAAAGACCTCAGACACAAGACCCTGCTCAACCAGGGAGCCATCATGAATGACCGCCACCTTGTTGCAAATCTTTTCGACGACCTCCATCGAGTGCGTGATGATCACCAACGTGATGCCGAGCTCTCTATTAATCGTGCGCAAAAGCTTAAGGATCTGATTGGTTGTCAGGCTATCAAGCGCGCTTGTTGCCTCATCACACAAAATGTATTTAGGGTGTGTGACCAGCGCGCGGGCAATGGCAACACGCTGCTTTTGTCCGCCCGAAAGCTGAGCTGGATACAAATCCGCCTTATCTTCAAGACCAACCTTGGCAAGCATATCGAGGCCGATCTGGCGATCTTTGGTGTAGGAACCACCCTGGACAACCAAGGGATAGAGCACGTTTTTCAAAACCGTCTTTTGCGAAAACAGGTTGAAGTTTTGAAAGATCATCGAGACGTTTGCACGAAGCTGAGCAAGTTCAGCCCCTTTGAGTCCAACAATCGACTGACCATCGACCTCGATGTCTCCGCTGCTCGGCGTCTCAAGCGCATTCAGGCAACGCACTAGGGTTGATTTTCCTGCACCACTCATGCCGATGATGCCAAAGATATCACCCTCACAAATATCGAGCGTCACATCTTTTAGCGCCTCGTGAACACCGGCTCTTGTTTGAAAAACCTTGCTAACTTGGTTGATCTTTATCACGGTTTATCCTTGGTATATCAATTCAATACAGCGACGATAAGCCATGGCGATCACGGCACAGGCTTTGAAGCTCAGGTGCGCTGGTATGTCATCGATCATTTTTCAGATGGACAAGAATACAACATTCACCGCATTCTCGCCTCAAAAACCAACACATCACGAGAAGTTTCTGCTCAAAGGCCTGACCAGTAAAGTGACCGCCAGCATCACATTCGCTCATGCGCAAAACAAAAGGCGCGAAGGATTGTTGTAAAAAGGATTTGAGAGAAGCTCATGATTACTCCTGCATACCAAAGCTCAAAGACACAAAACAGCGTGTTTAACGCCCAGCTGCAACCCTTAGTGATTGCAACCAGGCATTGGCATCATCATGGATGCCATGGCAGCTTGATATGTCAGATAAGTAAACATGCGCCTCATCTTATCGGCTTTAGCGGATTGACGCAAGATGTGATTTCGACAACCGCTCGGAGGAAGATTGGCGCCGCCGACGCCTGAGCGACACAAAAGACCCGCAGGTCAAAGCCCTGATAATAAGATATGCGCGCTCTTGTATACTATGGAACAATTCACAGAGATACGCGTGGATTCAAGCGCTGCATCAGTGTTATCGCCAGAGCCCGCCGTAAGAGTAGAGAGAAAACATGAGTCGATTTTCTGAGATAAAGACAGACGTTCAAACGAGACTAGCTTCTGTTCGCGCGCGGGTTGAATCGCTCAAAGAGGAAACTTTCGCGGGACAACTCGTGACCAAGATCGGTACTGACAACATCACCGATCAAGCCGCCATGCTCGCTTACTACCTTCTCTTTTCTTTTGTACCGCTCGTAAGTGCTGTGATCGCCATCATGAGTATGGCGGGTGTCTTTTATTATCTCGCGCAAGTTGCCCAGCCTCTGCTGAACGAAATCTTTCCGCCACAGACACTTGAAACCCTGTCGTCGCTCATCTCGCAGGTTGACGTCCATCCCTCGTTTGAGGTGCTAGCACTCATCACTGCGCTTGTGCCTCTGCTGTGGTCAGCCTCGCAGTACCTAGCTGCCTTTGGACGTGCGACCGATGTGATCTATGGTCTTGAAGAAACTCCCGCCAATATCATCCTGCGCGTCAAGATGCTTGTGGTGCTGATCATCCTCATCGTGCTCGGCGTGCTTTCGATCGCGGTCATGTTTGGCACCAACAACCTACTCATCACCATCCTGGCGCAGAGCGATATCTCTGAGGGGTTGCTTGCGGCTTTGCCGTGGTTGCGCTATCCCCTGCTGTTTGCCCTGCTTGTGGTCGCGCTTTGCATCCTTTACATCAGCGCGCCTGCCGACTTTACCCCGAGCCTGTCATACCTCAAAAAACGCCGGGTGTTACCTGGTGCGCTTGTCGCAACAATCGGCGCGCTCATCGGGCTTTGGACGCTCACGCAGTTTGTCTCATTCTTTGGCTCATTTGATGCTCGCTACGGGGCGTTTGCGGGAGTCATCGTTTTGATTCTTTCGTTTTGGCTGGTCAACACCGTCTTTCTTGCTGGCGTTGAGCTCAACTTCCTGCTCGAGCAAAAATCACAGGGCGCGTTAGGTGACAAAACAACGCAAAACGGGAACAAGAACGAAACAGCTCTCCCGATCAATCGGCAACAAAGGAGTAACCGTTCATGACAACATCGATGTTTGAAACCAACCGCAACCTCATGATTGATTACATGAGGCGCGGAGAGGTTACTCCCGGTAGCGAGCGCATGGGCGTTGAGCTTGAGGCTTTTGTCATTACCGAGCATTGCGATGAGACTGGCGAGACGCGCAAGGATATCATCACGTACGAGACAGGAGTGAAAAACCTGCTTGAAGGTCTTGTTGCCAAGCCGCTTACCAAGACCACCAAAAGCGAGCCCGTCTACATTGATAGTTCGCTCATGGGATACAAGACTAAGGTTTACATTGAGCCAAAAGACCGCCCTGCGCAAGAGATTGGGGTCGAGTTTTCGCTTGAGCCGGCAAGCCAATTTGAGATGAGTGTTGGTCCGTTTGAGAAGCTTGATGACCTTAAAGACACATACTCGATAGTGTTTAACGATCTCATCGAGCGTGTCGAGGAACTCGATCCAGAAGGCGGCGCCTATCTCATCCACTGTGGTTATAACCCCGTGTACGATTCTCGCGAAATGCCGCTAATCGATAAAGAACGCTACCACCTCATGGATGCCCACTTTCGAGACACAGGCGGCAAGGGCATCGACATGATGCGCGGCACGGCTTCGACCCAAGTATCGATCGATTACACGAGCGAGCAAGACTTTATCGAGAAGTATCAGGTTTCCCAGGCACTTGCTCCCGTTTTCTCGCTCATTACCGACAACACACCAATCTATCGCAAAAAATTCTTGACCAACAACCAGCGCATGATGCACGCTCGCATCTGGCAAGACGTTGATCCGGTGCGCTGTGGTTTGGTGCCTGGCACCTTTGATACTGGCATGAGCTACGCCCATTACGTTGATTGGGTACTCTCGGTACCTGCGATTTTATTTAAAGACGCAGCAGGTAACACGATCTCGACTAAGAGCACGCCGATCAAAGACCTGATCAGCAATACCGATGAGCCGTTGACGGAAGATCAGATCGCGCATCTGTTTTCGATGGTGTTTCCTGATGTTCGCGCCAAGAACTTTGTCGAAATTCGCGATGCAGATAGCATGCCACTCATGTATGTGTGCTCACTCACAGCGCTCGTTAAAGGAATCTTCTATAATCAGGCATCGTTTGAACAGGTCAAGAAACTTATTGGCCTTAATCGCTTGACTGATGAAGCAGTGCTTGCCGCGCGTAGGGCGCTGATGAATGATGGGTACGAGGCCTTAGTCTATGGCAAGGCTGCTCATGAGCTTATTTTGCAACTGTTTGAGATTGCAGCAAGCGGTCTGTCTGATGAGGATGCTGGGTTTTACCTCGCCCCACTGCTCGAGCATGTCCAGCACCAAGAAACTATCCGTGAGTTCTTGTGGGGCTATGAGGCAACCCAGTACGTGACCAACGAGTTTCACCAAATTGCGTGTGAACTTGATGGCGACAAAACCTCTCGTCAAGCAATGCAAGAGTACCTCGATCAATCCTATGCGATCCGCAAAGGCAAGACGATTAACTGGGCATTTACCCCCAAGATCTACTCTGCTCAAACAATGAAGCGCTTTGAGGAAATCACCTCAATGACATACGAAATCATGAAAAAGGGCACTGAGGCCTATCTGACTCAGCCAGCGTTTCGTGCGCTTTTTGGTCAAAGCGATGAGCTCAATGAACTGATCGCGGTTGATCCTGGTTATGGCAGTGATTTCCCTATTTGTCGCGTTGATATTTTTTACGACGAAAACACTGGTGGCTTTTATTTCTGCGAGCTTAATACTGATGGCAGCAGCGGCATGATCTTTATGCATGAATTAAGCCATGCCGTGCAAGAAACCCAAACGTTTAAGACGCTTGCTCAGGAATACACGCTTGAGCCATTTGAGCTTTTTGACACCTGGGTTGATGAGTTTATCGCGACCTATGCGCGATATGAAGGCGCAATCGCCAATCCACGCATTGCGATTGTTGACTACGCTGATTCGGTTGTTCAAGGTGACGTCAAGCGCTTTGTTGAGGTCTTTGAGGAACATGAGCAAACCTGTTCGTTTGTTGACATCAATGTCCTGACGTATGACCCCGAGAGCCGCGCGCTACGTGACGGCGAAGGCAATAAGATCGATGTGATTTGGCGCCGTGCAGTAGCCTCTGAGATTCTTGAGCGCAAGGGCGAAGGAGCTGAAGCGCTGCTTGCGGCCTTTAAGGATGGTGCGGTCTGCCTCATCGGCTCATTCAGGACGCAGCCTGCGGGAGCCAAAGACTTCTTGCGTATCCTCGCTGGGCCTGAAGGAGCACAAATCCTCACACCCGAGGAGCATGCCTTCTTGCAGGCGCATGTCCCAGCGACTGAGATCCTCTCCCCCGACAGCGTGAATCCTGAGCTTTTGAGCAATCCGTCACACTGGATCATCAAGGCGCGTGATGGCTACGGCGGCAGCGGTGTCTATGCTGGCAAGGATTACAGCGAGAATCCTGGCGAGTGGCGCAACTTAGTTGATAAGTTAAGCCAAACTCACGGCTACATCGCCCAGGAATACATCCCATCGTTCAAGACCAATGCCCTGGTTGGTGCTGTATGTAAGGGCGAAGATCCCCGTGCGATGACGGCACTTAATAACCTCACAGGACTCTATCTCTACGGCGGTAAGTTGGTTGGCGTGTACACGCGCTACGGTGCTCAGAGCACTATCACAAGCTTTACGGGGCAGATCAACGGTTCGGCCTTTAGGCTGGTATAAATTAAACTTACGCAGATTTACTTACGCAGATTTCAGATTGTACGAATGATGCGAAGTTGACCTGAATTTTGAGGCGCATTACTCTTTAGGAGTTGACAGCCAAATTATTCATGGGTACCATTTCGTTTCGCTGTAACTGGGATGTCGTCTAACGGTAGGACAACGGATTCTGGTTCCGTCAGTAGGGGTTCGATTCCCTTCATCCCAGCCATCAATTTTTTTATTAAAAAACCGCTGTTCAAAGGCGGTTTTTTAATGCCCTAGAGCACTTGAGTGAGAGATAGAAATACCGATTAAAACCGCTGGAAAACGCTATATGCCGTTTTCTGTGGGGATAAAATGGGACAATTTTTAACCCTAAAAATGCAAGGTAAAGCCCGCTCAATTTAAGAACTTGCAGATTTTTTAGTAAATGAGTATATTGTTTGCAGCAGCCGCCCGACGGGGCCCCAAGTTGGCACCGTGGAGGCGGCCTTTTTTATGCCCAAGGTTGTTTGTTAGAGTTGATTAGTTTTTACTAAATGGGTATATTAACAGCAAACATCGTCCGGCGGGGTATATGTAGGACACCGCACTGGCGATGTTTTTTTATTATTCAAACCGTATAATACTTTTATTAGTGTCTCTTTCTTACTAGTTATTATGGCGCTGAACAATTAATTCCTTAAAGAAATCTACGGCTCCAGTAGCCTCATGATCAAAAAAAACCAGTGAAGCTCCTGTATCGAGTAAAGCAATAGCAGCCATATCATCTTCAGTCAGCTCAAAATCATCAATTATAAAATTCTGCTGCATTCGTTCTGGATGTACTGATTTTGCCAATGTGACAATATTGCGTTGATATAGCCAGCGCAATACAACCTGAGCTACTGACTTATCGTACTGCTGGCCAATCTTAGTAAGAACAGGGTTATCAAACAAACCAGAACGCCCTTCTCCAAAAGGTGCCCACGCCTCAAACCGTCACACCAAGTTGCTGCAATTCAGAAACGCGCTCTACTTGCTGATGAAACGGATTAACTTCGATCTGATTAACAATGGGGTAAACATCATTGAATGGCTGATGCAAAAGTATGAGATCAACGTAGTCAACACCAAGTTTTTCTAAAGACACTTGGATACTGTTATAAGCAGCTTTTTCACCGTAGTGCTCAACCCAAATTTTTGTTGTCAAAAACAACTGATCGCGATCAATGCCACTACGGCGAATACCCTCTCCAACAGCCTCTTCATTAAAATAAGACTGAGCGGTATCAATGTGATGACAGCCAGCTTGAATAGCATGAGTAACCGCATCTGCAGTTTGATCAGCTGGAATTTAAAAGACGCCAAATCCCAGCGCAGGAATCAATCGACCATCGGCTAAAGTTAAAGATTCGAGCATAAAAATCCCTGCTTTCAGGTAGAAAAAATGAGTATCACTATTAAACAACCTGAGAGCGGCTATCAAGTAAGCCTAAAGAGGAAGAATTCTGTAATGATTATTCAGTCGTTCTTGCAAATTACTCAGTCGATCCAACCTTATTGCAGAGTATCAGGTAATTTATGACTTGTTCTGCTCTGATTATCATCGATATGCAAAATGACTTTTGTGAAGGCGGCTCCCTGGCCGTAAGCGGGGGAAGCCTGCTTGCCAAGCAGCTTTCTGAGTTTTTGTATTCTGATGCGCAACAAACCTATAGGCACATCTTGGCAACCCGTGATGCTCACATCAATCCAAAAGAACACTTTAGTGAGACACCTGATTATATTGATACTTGGCCAGTCCACTGCATCTATGAAAGCCACGGTTATCAAATTCACCCTGATCTCAAAACTTACCCCTTTAATGCAATTTTTAATAAGGGAGCCTATCAAGCTGCATACTCTGGTTTTGAAGGACGCGATACTCAAGGAATCTCTCTTGATAAATGGTTAACCAACCACGAAGTAACGCATGTCGATATAGCAGGACTTGCCCTTGATTTTTGTGTTAAGGAAACAGTTTTTGATGCTTTGACCTTAGGTTATAAGGTTCGATTGATTGCGGATCTATGCTGTGCTGTCAGACCTGAGAATACTGATGACACACTAGAGATCTTACAGAAACACGGAGCTGAGATCATTAAAACCCAAGCAGTACATCCCTAGATTGTAGATACCAATAGCAAACATTCATGCGTGCAACCAATATAAAAAGCCTTCGCCCCATAGAAGAAGCGAAGGCCTAGCATCCGAAGGAGAGGAATGTCTTAACGGGAATGTCTTAACTGATATATTTATGTTGTCTTAAGAATTTACTTCAAGATCTGACGACGGAATGCAAAAGCACCTGCTGAGCCTGCAAGAGCGGTAAGAATTGTACCAACGGTTGCAAGATCTGCAGTCTTAGGAAGTGCACTGCCTCCCTGAGCCTTCTTGTCTTCTTGTGCCTTCTTATCTGCAGTAGCTGCAGTATCATCAGCAGCGCCGCTCAAGACAACAACGTCACCCTCTGTCACGCCAGCCTCTGGAGCTTCTGACTTATCGTCAGCTGGAGCCTCTGACTTATCGTCAGCTGGAGCTTCTGGCTTATCTCCTGATACTGATGGTACTGATGGGTGGACTGGCTTAGGATCATTGAACAGGTTCAAGTTAGGAACTGCGGCTTTTTCACCAGCATTCAGCTCTTTTTCCCTCACAAGCTTAGAAAGATCATAAGCCTCTGCTGGCTTAGCCTCAGGTACAAGCTCCGCAGGAACTGCACCTGTGTTAACACCCTCATCTACCTTAACTATCACTGCCTTACCAGGAACCTCAACGGTATCTCCTGGTTTTTTCTCTACTGTCACATCATTAGAGTCTGTCTGTGTTCCAGCCTCTGCAGTAGCTTTTTCTGGACCCTCATCAGCAAATGCGGTTCCAACATATGCTGCACCCAATGACAGACCGCCAACCAATGCAGCGCAGCATCCATACATCAAAATATTTTTAAGTTTGATGCCCTTCATAAAATACCTCCTCGATCAGTTAACTGATTTAAGACATCCAATTGGCATTTTTACAAAGAAAAAAAAGTCAAGTGTAGTTTGAAATTTATTGCTTTTTTAATCTGAGCTGCACTTTTAATCGGGATAAATGGCGTATCAGGTGGCATTATGTCAGCAACCCATATCTTTGAATGAAAGAAATTATGATTTGAAATTATATTAATTTAAGATGAGCGCAACAAAAAAGCGAGATGGAAAACCACCTCGCTTAGCATGATCAAAAGATGTCCACCGGACGACGCCTTACGGCGTGGGTACGAAAGTTCTTATTTGAACTTCAGTGTAGCTTTGTAGCGTAGCGACACTACGCTCGACTCCTTGCGTGATGCAACTGAGTTTGAGACTAGTGTAGTTTTGTAGCGTAGCATCACCAACAAACGTAGAGCACTTAGGTGCACAAGGGTGTCGTTAATAACAAGGTGTTCATGGAAGAAGCGCTGCCGCTACGACACAAATAACAGTTGTAGCGATCATGGCAATTACTCCGATACTAAGTTCCTTTTTAATTGGTAAACAGGGCAGTTGGGGAAATATCTTTCTAATAGGCCGACGATCACTCAGCAAGTAGCAAACAATGAGCGTGTTTATTGAAAACCAAATAAAAAAGACAATAAACTGAGTTAAAGAAAGGTTTTCATGAGTGTTTGTTGTGGGTTCACTATGCGTACTCCAAGCAGCAATAATCAAAAGAATGGCATTAATTAACAGGATGATATCCCAGATAATCCCAATGATTTTAAAGCCTTTGAATTCCTTGCTTTTTTCTGCGGATATTGATTCACCAAGATGCTGCTCATCAACACCATTCCCACCATAAGCAAGCTGATATTGAGGCTCACTAAAATCTGGATACTCCTGAATATTAAAACTCGAGCCAGATGCTTTTGAACTGCCCTTCATCATAGGAGCAAACCGTGCTCGTACAGACATAAAGGCATCAAAAAGATCTTCAGCACTTTGTATCCGTGTACAAGGATCTAATTGAGTAGCTCCCAGAATAATTGATTTAAGCTCTTCTCCTATTTCGGGATGACGATCCAAAGACTGATGTATGTTTGGCTGAGGTTCCTCACCAGCCAGGCATTCATAAAGGATCATGCCTAGACTATACACATCGCTCCTAACATCCGTCTGGCTAAATCCATACTGCTCCGGTGAAGCGTAGGGACGTGTACCAAAATGCTGGGTATCACGATCTGCATGCTTCTTATATATTCGCGCCACGCCAAAATCTATTAACTTTATGCCATCAGAAGTAATAATGATATTTGACGGCTTAAGATCACGATGAATCACTGGAGATTTAAAGCTGCTGTGCAATGCGTCAACTGCCTTACAAAGTGCAGGAAAATAACGCGCAGCAAACGCAAGCCGCTCAGTATAATATTGGCAGCCTCTCAAAAGCTCTGACATAGGCTGTCCATCAACATATTCCATCAGTATAAACAGTTGATCATCAGCTTCAAAAAGCTGATAGATAACTGGAAGCACCGGCTTTCGACCTGAGCTAGTTTGAGCTTCAAATAGCTCAAGATATGCTGATCCCAAACCAAGTGTTTTATTAACTATTTTTCTAACATAAGGACCGCGCTCTGACCCGTCTTCACACCTCAGATACACAAGCTGAGTTGTCTCCATGGCATTATTGCCAAGAATGCGCTCTATCCTAAAAGCATCTTCAGTTTTCAAAAGTTCACGGTCAATCAAAAATAAGTTCATGCTTTACCTTTGAGACGCAAAAAGAAAAGGAGCCACATATTGCGGCTCCTTTTTAGTTTAATGACGTCGATATGATTAGCAAATAGTCTCTTCGCCTAGACGATACAACTCTTCATTGACCTTAACTAATGAACACGCGTGATCAATACACCAAATAATGATGGCGTCTCGGCGATTTTTGCAATGCAGGGCACTCAAACCAGCATACATAAGCGCATGATTGACCTCATCAATCGTCAGAGCCATAGCAAAGGCAATCTGTAAAACTTTGTTTCTGCTTGGATTTCTCTGCCCTTGAAAAATTTGATATCCAAACGTCTCATTCAGGTCAGCCATACGCACCACGCGAGAGCGCTCCAGATGCTTCTCTTCCAGAAGCTCCTGCAAATAATGAGCCAGGCTTTTTCTGCCCACTGGAGCTACTTCCAAATAATCGTCAATATTAGACGAGTTAAGAAGCTCATTAAGCAGCTCTTCTGTTAAACGCTCAGCCATGTCTGGACAACCTCTTTCTAATCAAGGTTGGCTACCGCATAATCGGCTTCTTCTTGAGTAAATTTATCGGCATACTCCGATGTAAGCTGACTGCGAATCCCCTCGGGAGATAAAGACAAAGTTTTTTGATAAGACTTCGCCTTTGCTAGTGCATTAGCCTTGTAGTCTGCATCTAGATTATCAATTGCATACTGAGCAGCTTCTTCGCTAAATTTATCAAAATCTGATGTCAACTGATCATAAATGCCCTGCTTGGACATATGCAATGTCTTGCTGTATCTTGCTGCTGATTTTAACGCGCTCTTATATTCGGTAGGCACATCATCATTCTGTGAAGATTGACCTGCTGTTTCACTCTCTTGATTTTCTTGGTCTGCAGACACATCGTCACTTGTTGTGCTTGTTATTTCTGTAGTGGAAAGAGCGCTATCGAGAGCCTGGTTATACAAGCTCTGCGTCCCGATAACGATCATAAAAGAAAGAATGTTCAAAACAAGCGCTGCAATGACAATTCCTTTTCCTGACTTCTTACCACGCTTAATGCCAATAACCCCGATAACACCAAGCACTACGCCAATAAGCGCAAGAATAAAACTAAAGTTATTAACTATAGGCACCCAAGACATCAGGATCGCAATAATACCCAATACAAGGGAGGCAATTGCGGTACCAGATGTTGACGGCTTAGCAGCCGGCATTGGATTTTGACTCATTGGCTCACTCATGTACATCTCCTTAAACATTGATTAGCTACGAGCTAAGTAAACCCTTCAAATCAATCATCAATTATTCTTTAATTGATTTCATTAGCTCAGAGCTAAAACTTAAGAACAAAAGTGAGGAATTCAATCCAGTTTTCGAGATTTTTGCAGCATTATTCGTAACGTCCAATGCCTACTTATTAAACAACAAAGCCATTCCTCTCCTTGGGGCTTAGCTCGTAAAGAGGAATGGCTTTTGCTTTTAAGTAAACTGTCTATTTATTAAATTAATCTCAATTTTTACTCGTTAATCTTTTTAGTCTTACAGCACCAAAAACCATGCCTAGCCCACTCAACAAAGCTATCAAATAACCATATTGGCCAGATGCTCCGGTTTTTGGCAGGCTGCGACCAGTGTCTGAAGAAACGTTTTTGAGACTCGCTTTTTTACTCTCTTGTTGAGATGCATCTTCTCTGTCGCTGACTTCAGTGGCAAAATTACCGCTTACATCACCGCTGCTTGCATTGCCAGCATCGCTGGTTGCATTGCCATCATCGCTGCTTGCATTGCCAGCATCGCCGGTATTATCAGCTGGCTCAGGTGACTCCTCTCCTGAGGGAGAGGGCGCTGCTTTTTCCTTCAAACCTTGTTCTGCCTCTTCGAGAGCCTTTAAAGCATCATCAACTTCTTCTTGGGTCGCCTCATCTTTGTTCAGCACTTCGCGCGCCTTTTCTAAAGCATCCTCAAAGCTCTTCTTAGTCTCATCGGTTTTATTTGTAAGATCCTTGCCACTGACTTCATTAACTTTGTCATTCAAAGCACCCTTATCAGCCTTTTTCTGCAAGTTTTCAATGACGTCATTGAGTTCTTGGGCTGCAGCTTCAACTTCTTTTTGACTAATCGAATCTTTCTCACGAACAGCTTTTGCCGCATTGATCGCACGCTCTAAATCCACTTTACTCTTGTCAGTCAATGTCTCTTTATCAACTTTTGTGGCAGCATCAATCGCTTCATCCAATGCAGTGTAATCGATCTTCTCAATAAGCTCGCCCATCGCTTCCTCGATAGCAACGCGCTTGCCATCAACATCGACTTGACTAGCATTAAGATTCTCAATCAGCTTCTTGCCTTCATCGATAAGCCCTTGAAGCTTCTCTACTCCCTCATCTTGATAGCTGCCATCAGCAAGCTTTTTCTCTGCCTGAGTAATCATATCTTTGAGATCTTTGATCTTAGCTCGTTTTTGCAGGTTATCCATGGCTGTCAGGAGCTCTTGAGCCTTAGCTTCAAATCTTTGCCTGTTTTCTTCCTCATTAGAGGTGGTAGTATCGGCGATAAGCGCTAAGTTCTCATCGTAAAGCCTGAAAAACGGCTCATAACTCTCGGGCGTATATTGCTGACGGCTCAACTCATCCAGCTTCTTGCGCTCTTCCCCATTGACGCCCATATCATGGTGAACTTTCTTGATAGCATCCTCATTTGCCTTTTTGCTCACACGGGTTTTTAGAGCGTTAAAAGCATCTTTTAGTTTTTGAAGCGCATTGTTGATCGTTGGCTGGTCGTTATCTTTATTTTCGGCAACAGCCTGAGCTTCTTTGTATGCCTCCACAAAGGCAGGGTGCGTGTTTGAAGTATAGTGCTCTGTGTATGATGGGACATTCTCCCAGAGTTTT
>JAEZXW010000011.1 GCA_023419515.1 Actinomycetes bacterium | reverse complement strand
ATCTTGTATTGTGCGTGATTGGTATCTTGGTACTCATCAACGCTGATGAAACGAAAACGATCCTGATACGCTGCTAAAACATCCGCGTTATCGCGCAAAAGCTCGTAGGTCTTGAGCAGCAGATCATCAAAGTCCATCGCCTGCGCTCGCTTGAGGCGCTCCTCAAGCTCAATATAGACGCGGGCTGCCGCCTCATCGAGCGCCGCCTTGTTGCCCCGCTCAAAGTAGTCATCATCGGATTCATCTTGACGGCGAGGGAACGGCTCTCCACGCAAACAACCAGCGCAATCCTGGGCAGTAATGAGCTCATTTTTTGCCAGTGAAATCATGTTCTTGATTGCAGATACTGGAGTTTCCTTCGTGTCGATACCAAGACTTCGTGCAACCTCGTTCACCAGGCGATTCATGTCATCGGCATCGTAGATCGTAAAGTTGTTGCTATATCCAATGCGCTCGGCATGCTGGCGCAAAATGCGCACACACATACTGTGAAACGTGCAGACCCACATGCCACGCGTCCCCAGCTCAAGCTGAGTTTCAAGACGATCGCGCATCTCTTTAGCTGCCTTATTCGTAAACGTGATCGCCAAAATCGAAAACGGCGAGATGCCGTGATTTATCACCATGTTGGCGATGCGCATGGTGAGCACGCGCGTCTTTCCAGAGCCTGCACCTGCTAGAACCAGCAGGGGACCATAGATGGTTTCAGCGGCCTTTTTTTGCGCGGCATTCAGGCCATCAAGAGAAAACGCTTGCTCATCAAACAAAGAAAACTGCGCCATAACGCGCCACACTCCTCGCCTTCAAAATCGGTGAAACCTATCCTAGCGAATAGGTCGGACATAAAAATTCATTTATTGAAAACGCATATACAGATCTCGAAACCAACCCCACCGCTTGCCGAAGGCGCCTGCCCACTAACAAAGATCTCGCAGGCATGTTTTGGCGCCCTCTTTGCAAAGTCCTACGATAGGTCGACCGTTGCGAAAGGAGTTTGTATGGCACACGGAGAAGACCACGCGCTTGCTCGCGTTCCCATGGAATCAAAGCGCAAGATGTGGGAGATCTTGCTCATCAGGATTGGATCACTCGCTTGCGTTTCGCAGCTCATGTTGGGCGCAGCACTCGGTTATGGCATGAGCTTTTGGGGAGCGTTTGCAGCGACCGTTTGCGGCTCAGTGATCTTGCAGGTTGTGAGCTGGGCAATCGGTACAGCAGCTGCCCGTCAGGGCATGTCAACAAGCCTGCTTTCACGATGGTCGGGCTTTGGCAAGGTCGGCTCATCGATCATCGGCGGCGTGATTGCCATTTGTATGATGGGCTGGTTTGGCGTACAAAACGGTATTTTTGCCGAGGGTTTACACACCGTGACCGGTCTTTTGAATGTCCCTATCTGGGCTGCTATCACAGGCATTGGCATCACGCTGTTGGTGGTCTACGGCATTAAGGCAATCTCGGTTGCTGCTAACATCTTTGTTCCGCTCTTTGTTATCGCCGTCCTCTACGCTGCGGGTGTCATGCTCTCAGGTCACGACTTCATGATGCTTTTGAACTCAGCCCACCCAGGGCCAGAGTTAACATTCGCGGCCGCTACTACCATGGTTGCTGGCGGCTTTATGATCGGCGCAGTTTGTACGCCAGACTTCTCTCGTTACCTGGTCGATGGCAAGCAGGTCTTTTGGGTCATGCTCATCGGTACGTTTGTTGGCGAACTTGGTATGAACCTCCTCGCCGTGCTGCTAGCACACGCCACTGGCACCGACAACATTGTTGACATCATGATGGCACTTGCTGGCTGGCTTGGTGCTGCACTCGTCATCTTTTCAACCATCAAGCTCAACGACACCAACCTCTATTCGTCTAGCCTCGGCCTTGCCACCATGGTCGATGCTCTCACCGGCAAAAAGCCGAGCCGCACCATGCTGACGTGGATCTTAGGCATCATCGGCACAGTCGCCTCCATGGCTGGTGTCATCAACCATTTCACTAACTTTTTGGTCTTGCTTGGTGTAACGATTCCGCCAATCGCAGGCATCATATTCATCGATTACTATGTCTTAAAGCGCGATCGTAAAGCACTCGATGAGACGAGCAAGACGGGGGCTTTGCCCAAAACTGTCGAGATCGTGAACCCCATCGCACTCATCGCATGGGTGCTCGCATCGCTGATTGGCCAGTTCTCTCCCATTGGCATTCCTGCGCTCAATGCGCTCATTGGCGCTGCGCTCTTGTACCTGATCATCATGAAGATTTACGGTGCTCTGACCAAACAAGCAGTCGTTCGTTTTCGTGAGACTGATAAGGTCGTCTAAGCGAGAGAAGCCTCAGCGCACTTTTGATCGAGGAGAACGCTATGGCAGACACCATTGACATGATTCGGCCAGTCACCATTGCGCTTGCCCAGCATGACTGCACCCACGGAGATGTTGAGGCTAACGTGCGCTTGATGGTTGACTTGATTGAACGCGCAGGCAATCAGGGTGCTGATTTGGTCGTTTTTCCTGAACTGGCGACAAGCGGTTACCGACAGGATCTCATGGCAGATAAGCTCGCGGATTTGGCGGAGCTGCCCGAGGGCGAGAGCTTTGCGGCAATCGCTGACGCGGCGCGGCGGGCACACACTAATGTTATCGCAGGCTTTATCGAGGCAGATCCTAAGACCGATGCTCTCTACAACAGTGCTTGGATCATTGACCGCGCAGGCGAGCTTAAAGGTGTGTATCGCAAAAATCACGCCTACTCAACCGAGGGACGCTACTTTGCGCCAGGTAACGAGATGCCTGTCTTTGAGCTCGACTTTGGCATGGTGGGCGTCATGATTTGCTACGACATGGGTCTGCCTGAGGTCGCGCGCATCCTGACCCTAAAGGGGGCTGAGGTGATCGTGGCACCAAGCGCGTGGTGCCAAGAGGACGAGGATGTCTGGGATATCAACATCCCCTGCCGTGCTCTGGAAAACCACGTTTTTCTCGCCGGCGTTAACCGCGTAGGAACCGAAGGCGTTACCCTCACCATGATGGGCAAGAGCATGATTGCAGGTCCGCGCGGCGAAATTCTTGCCCAAGCAAAGCGCTTCGAGCCTGACCTCGTGGTTCACACGGTTGACCTTGCTGAGGTCACTCGATTGCGCAGGGAAATCCCCTACCTTGACTCACGAAAACCTGAGACATATGGGCTGATCAGCAATCCCAAAAAACCTAGGTAAACTCAGGTGAGAGAGTCGATGGAAAACCACGTACCAGGACAAGACCAAACGCAAGCGCAACGAGCGCAACACGCACAAACAGCCCCGCAGCCAGACAGTCTAGCCACAGCGCCCTCTCATCCACGCCTCGGAATCATGTTTGACTGCGATGGCACGCTGCTCGACACGAGCGCCGTGTGGTATCAGATCGAGACTGAACTAACCGCACGATCGGGACATGTGTTCTCAACAGCAGATCACGCGCTCATCGCAACCTTCACGATGCGAGAGGAAGCCGCGTGGATTCATGAAACCTTGGGGCTAGGCACCTCAGTTGATGAAGTCTACGTCGATCTTCTCGCCGCGCTTGAGGATGGCTACACTCACCACGCCCAGCCTCGCAACGGCATGGTTGACCTGCTCGGCAACCTCGCGCGCGCAGGCATCCCCTGCTGCGTTGTTTCTTCCTCGCCCGCAATCCCAATCGATCGAGCGCTTACTTGCTTAAAGGTACGCGAGACATTTGCCGCCATCATCTCAAGCGATGGGGCGCCCCATACTAAGCGAGATGCTGCCATCTATCACGAAGCAGCCGCCCTGCTCGGCACACCACCAGCGAACACCTGGCTCATTGATGACTCGGCGTACGCACTCAAAGCGGCACAGACTGCAGGTTATCGCACCGTTGGGATCATCGACGCCAATAAAAAGGCGCAAGCCTCCCGCATTCGTGAAGAGCTTGCGCCGTGGTGTGACTTTGTGATCGATGAGCTTACTGAGCTTGATATTGCTGAGCTTGAACGCAGGTCAGGGCTGCTGTTCCAATAATGTCTTCAACCGTGCAGCCGCGCGATAGATCATTCACCGGAGCGCCAAGACCCTGTAGGATCGGGCCAAACGCCGAAGCACCCGCAAAGCGCTGCACCAGCTTGTAACCAATATTACCGCTCTCAAGATTGGGAAACACAAGGACGTTTGCCTTACCAGCCACCGCAGAATCTGGTGCCTTGAGTGCTGCGACTCCCTCGTCAACTGCTGCATCCAGCTGAAGCTCACCATCAACCGCAAGATCGGGACACTGCTCTTTCACGAGCTCAAGCGCCGCGCACACCTTATCCACGCGCTCGCCCTTGCCTGATCCGAGCGTCGAATATGAAAGCATTGCCACCCGTGGCTCTTCCTCCAAAAACGCCTGGCACGAAGCGGCAGATGCAACCGCGATACTCGCAAGCTCTTCAGCCGTAGGCTCGATGCTTAAAGCGCAATCGGCAAAGAGCATCGGCGGCAGCGCAGGGGTTTCCATCACAAAAAATGAGCTCACGTGGGTACAACCAGGAGCGGTTTTAAGGATCTGTAGCGCAGGGCGCAACACCTCAGCCGTCGCATGAGCGGCGCCACCCACCATGGCAGCAGCTTTTCCTTGTTTGACCATCATGATGCCAAACATGAGTGGATTTTTGAGCAGTTCACGAGCCTCATTGGCCGTGACTCCCTTTGCCTTGCGAAGCTCAACCAAAGCAGGAACAAACTCCTCAAACAGCTCATCAGTCTGATACGCAATGACTTGAGCGCCCGCCTCCTTGAGCTTGGTGATCGCCTGTGCTTGCGCACCATTTTTATCGTCGACCTCATCATTACCAACGAGCACGATCGCGCGAGCAATACCTTCTTGCTGGCACACAAGCGCCGCTTCGAGAATGCGCTCATCAAAGCCCTCAGGAAATACAATGGGCTTGGGGTCTTGTTGGGCGCGAACCTTCATCTTGGTCAAAAACGAACTCATCGGCACCTCTCTTAATCGGGGGTGATCGGTATATCTCGTCCACCACGTACTGCCACGCCATTGCGACAGCTCCACCAACGAACTGATGTGGCGTATTTACCGTGAACGGTTACCGCATATGGTACCCACCAGACATGCGCACATCCGCACAAGCTACAATATCTCTCACAATCAGCTGCATACCCACAACTAAAGGACAGCCATGAGTTTTGATATTGCCGAGGTTAAAGAGACGCTTTCGATGGTGCACTCGCATCATCTCGACATCAGAACGGTCACCCTCGGACTCAATCTCATGGATTGCGCCTCTCCTGATATTGATACGCTTTGTGCCAACATCTATGAAAAGATCACGACAAAAGCCGAGCATTTGGTGGGTGTTGCCTGCGATCTTGAACGCGAGTATGGCATCCCTATCGTCAACAAACGCATCAGCGTCACCCCGATTTCACTCGTTGCAGCAAGCTGCAGAGCAGATGACTTTACTCCGATCGCTCATGCCCTCGACAAGGCTGCCGAGACGGTTGGCGTTGACTTTATCGGCGGGTTTTCTGCGCTGATCCAAAAGGGGATCGGCGCCAGCGATCATACGCTCATCAGTTCGATCGCACCTGCTCTGGCTCAGACGTCGCGCGTGTGCTCAAGCGTGAATGTCGCGAGTGTTCGCGCAGGTATCAACATGGATGCCGTCAACCTCATGGCGCAGACTATCCTCGACGCAGCACAGCTCACCAAGGATAATCAATGCTCAGGGCCAGCAAAGCTCGTCGTCTTTTGCAATATGGTCGAGGATTCGCCTTTTATGGCGGGCGCCATCCACGGGACAGGCGAGGCTGATGCCGTCATCAATGTCGGTGTTTCTGGTCCGGGCGTCATGCTGAACGCGATTAAGGATCTGGATGAAGCAGCGGATCTCACGCAGGTTGCCGAGAAGATCAAGGCGACTGCCTTCAAGATCACCCGTGCTGGCGAGCTCATCGCGCGGCAGGCGGCCACACGCCTTGGCTACCAGCAGGGCATCGTTGATTTGAGTCTCGCTCCCACTCCTGCCATTGGGGATTCCATCGCCTCGGTGCTTGAGGCAATCGGCGTTGGTGTAGTTGGCGGACCTGGCACCACCGCAGCACTCGCCCTGCTCAACGACGCGGTCAAAAAAGGCGGTGTCATGGCAAGCTCAAGCGTCGGGGGTCTGTCTGGCGCGTTCATCCCAGTCTCAGAGGATTCCGGGATGCTTGAGGGCGTGGCACAAGGCGCACTTTCACTCGAGAAGCTCGAAGCCATGACGGCAGTCTGCAGTGTTGGTCTCGACATGATCGCTGTCCCAGGCAACACGAGCGTCGAGACGCTCGCCGGCTTAATTGCTGATGAAATGGCGATTGGTATGGTAAACCACAAGACCACGGCAGTCCGCATTATCCCAGCAATTGGCCGTGATGTTGGTGAGGTTTTGGAGTTTGGTGGCTTGCTCGGTAGTGCAACCGTCATGCCCATCAATCAGTTTGCTGGACACGTCTTTGCGCAGCGAGGCGGCAGGATCCCTGCCCCATTGCAAAGCCTGAAAAACTAAAGATATAATTTTATAATCGTAAATAATTTTTCTTAATGCTCGCAGAAAGAAGGGTTTTGCATGAGTAAGTCTGCGCGCTATGCGCAAGCTCGCGGTTTTGTCACCGAGTTTAAGGATTTCATCAGCCGAGGCAACGTCATAGACATGGCTGTTGGTATCGTTGTCGGCGCTGCGTTTACCGCAATCGTCAATTCGCTCGTCGATAACATCATCATGCCACTCATCGGCATCATCATGGGTGGCATCGACTTTACTGGGCTTTCGGTCGTCATTGGCAGTGCCACCATCGCCTACGGCAACTTTATCCAGGCCGTCATCAACTTTTTGCTCATCTCGCTCGTGGTCTTTGTTTTAATCAAGGTCATCAACGGTATTCATGAGCGTGCTAAGCGTGATGAGGTCGTTGTGGTCGATGAGCCAGCGACACCAACACACGATGAGCTCACCCTCGACATGCTCACTCAGATTCGTGATGAGCTCAAGTCGATGAAAACAAATTAGAAAATTTATTGTTGCATCTGTCCATCTGCCTTGGGTAGGATGACAGCGAAGCAATTACGTTTCAGGGCGGGGTGAAACTCCCCACCGGTGGTACAGCCCACGACCCATGCAGCCAAACGGCGGCATGGCTGATCTGGTGAAATTCCAGAGCCGACGGTTACAGTCCGGATGGAAGAAACGAATGCACGATCGCAACACCTCACATGAGGCAGATCACCATCAAGCGCATTCATTAAGCCCGACACACCAAACGGCGTTGCGGGCTTTTTTATTGCACGCAACCCAGTAAAACACTTCGTGAAGGGAAGCGTGAACTCATGAGCAACCAGACCAATCAGCCAACTCAGGCAACCATGACCAACGAACGTGCCAAACGCAAGTGGAACACCCGCCAGATGGTGATCATCGCCGTTTTTGTTGCCCTTGGCCTGATCGCCAGTTTTATTGAGACACCACTCATCCCCACCGCACCGTGGATGAAATACGATCCATCTGGCGCGATCTCGCTCATCAGCGGATTTGTCTTTGGACCGGTCACCGGCATCATCGTTGCCGTGCTCTCATGGGTTCCTCGCCTGTTGATGAGCCCAGTTGGCGCAGTAATGAACATCCTCGCTGCTCTTGCGATGATTGCTCCAGCTGCCTACATCTACCGTCGCACCCACACCATCGGTGGCGCAGTGCGCGGTATGGCCGTTGGTATCTGCTGCTCAGTCATCGTGAGTATCGTGGCAAACTTTGTTGCCGTGCCACTTTACTTTGGTGGCTCACCAGAGCAGGTCATGAGCCTGATTCTTCCTGCAATCCTGCCGTTTAACGTGCTCAAGCAGCTCATCAATTGCGGCATTACCCTCTTGCTCTACAAGACCATCAGCAAGTTCATCCACGGCAACACCGAGGATAAGGCTGCAAATCTTGAAGCTCGCCGCAAGCAAGCAATGGCTGCTGCCGAGTCGATCCGAAGCTAAGTTGAGCGTCAGACAGCTTGGTAGCTCGATGAGCCATCCTCAGCGATGCAATCCCAGGCCAACTGCCTTACGCCATCACCTCAGACAATCCCAGACAGATAGCCACCAACATTAATGAACAAAACCTCTCTACATCATCCCCCTCAGACCTCATGTGACATCGAAGTTGAAAAGGCCTTCTACTCATACGACGGCCTGACTGATGCGCTCACGAGCGTCGATTTGAACCTGAGCAAGGGTCAACGCGTCTGCATCCTCGGACGCAATGGGTCGGGTAAATCGACCCTTGCTCACCTGTTCAACGCCCTCCTCATTCCTGACGAAGGCGTTGTCAGTGTTTTGGGCAGGCGTACCGATGACGATGAGAATGCCGTGATCATCCGCCGCCATGTGGGAATGGTCTTTCAAAACCCAGACGACCAGATGGTGACGAGCATCGTTGAAGATGACATTGCCTTTGGCCCAGAAAACCTCGGGGTCGAGCGGGACGAGATCATCAAGCGCATCAACGAGGCGCTCAGTGTGGTGCGCATGCAGCACGCACGACAGGCTGATCCGACGAGCCTTTCCGGCGGACAAAAGCAGCGCATCGCCATTGCCGGAGTTTTGGCAATGCAGCCAGAGATTATCGTCTTTGATGAGCCGACGGCGATGCTCGATCCGCAAGGGCGCGCCGAGGTGCTTGCGCAAATGGACGACTTGGCTGCCCATGGTTACACAATCATTCACGTCACCCATGACATGGACGATACCTTGCAAGCCGATCGCGTCATCGTGCTCTCGCATGGGTTTATCGCCTTTGACGGTACGCCTGATGAGCTTTTTGCCCAGCCCAATCTCGTGTTGGAGCTAGGGCTTGAGCCGCCGTTTGCCCTGCAGGTGAGCGAGGAGCTCAAAAGCCGCGGGCTTATCGGCACCAGCACCTGCAAGACCGACGAGCTTTTGGAGGTGCTATGTCAATCACTTACCAAGGCGTAGGCTATCACTATGGCGATGATCGACGAGCACCCGCACTGCAAGACATCAACCTCACCATCAATGAGGCTGAGTTCATCTGCATCGTTGGCCATACAGGCTCGGGCAAATCAACACTCGTCGATCAAATTGGCGCGGTCATCTTTCCAACCAGCGGAACCGTGACAGTCGATGGCATGGAGACGCACATCAAGGAAACCCGCAGGCAGATCCGCAAGCTCATTGGTCATGTGGCGCAATACCCCGAGTACCAACTCTTTGCCGAGACTGTCTATGACGATATTGCCTTTGGCCCGCGCAATTATGACATTGATGAAGAAGAGATTTATGCGCGCGCTAAAGAAGCTGCCAATCTTTTGGGATTTGACCTTGAACGGCTCAAGACTCGCTCGCCTTTTGATCTTTCGGGCGGACAAAAGCGGCGTGTTGCTATCGCTGGCATCCTTGTCATGCAGCCAAAATACCTCATCCTTGATGAACCTATGGCAGGCCTTGATCCTGAGGGCAAGCACAAGATTCGCGCGTGGCTTGGCAAGCTCAAAGCTGAGAAGCAGAGCGTGATCATGGTCACTCACTCCATGGAAGACGCGGCTCGGTTTGCTGATCGCATCATCGTAATGGATCGAGGCATGGTCGCTCTTGACGGCACCGTGCAGGAGGTCTTTGCCCAACATAAGACACTTGAGAGCTTGGGTCTCATGGAGCCTTTGCCGATGAAGTTTGCCCGCACGCTCAAAGAGCGTCTCGTATCTCACGGTATAACTGCCGCAGCCGATCACCTGGATCCGCTGCCGGTCACACACGAAGAACTCACCGCGCGGCTCACGGGACTTTTGGACGCGGACGTCGCAAGCCAGGCGGGTGCCTGCAATGCAAGTGACTTGAGTGCAATCCAAGACGGCGATTGTCATGGCGTTTAAGGTGACCATCGGCCAGTACTATCAGGTCGACTCCCTCATCCATCGGCTTGACCCACGCGTCAAACTCGTGATCGTCATTCTGTTTGCGATCTCAGCGTTTTTCTCGTACGGCGTTGCCACCAACGTCGTCATGGGTCTCGCCATCCTCATCTGCACCAAGCTCGCACGCATCCCACTCAAGATGCTCATCAACTCCATTGCACCCATCGCGGTCTTTTTGGTGTTCACGGCTATCGCGAACCTCTTCTTGGTGCACATGGGTAATACCGTTTTTGAAGCAGGTATCATCCGTATTACCGATCAGGGTATCCAATCGGCGATCTTTTTGAGCATCCGCTTTGTCTGGCTGATGATGGCAGGTTCACTTCTCTCGCTTACCACCTCGCCCGTCGAGCTCACCGATGGCGCTGAGCGCCTGACCGCTCCCTTGGCTCGATTTGGCTTTCCTTCACACGAGCTTGCGATGATTTTGTCGATTGCCCTTCGCTTTGTCCCGACACTCACCACCGAGGCTCAGCACGTGATTCGCGCGCAAACTGCTCGCGGTGCGAGCTTGAGTGATGGTTCATTTATCAAGCGGCTCAAAAACTTTGTTCCTATTTTGATTCCACTGTTCGCGAGCGCTATTCGTCATGCAACTAACCTCGCAACCGCCATGGAAGCGCGCTGCTACACCGGTGGTGAAGGACGCACGCATTTTCATGAGCTTGCCGTCACTAAGCTAGATTATGTCGCCATTGGCTGCTTTATGGGATACATCATCATCTTTGCCGTGGCACGCCTGATGCTCCCAACCTTGCTATAGTGAGCTGAGCGAAAGTCTGCTCACGATGCCGCGTGCTGTTCACGTGCATTACTTGCGCGCGTTTTGAGGTAGTCTTTTAAGATCAGCTGTTAGGGTCGTCTGTTTTGAGGTCGTCTATGCTCTACATCGCTCATATCAGTTTTGATGTTCGTGGGTTTTATCACGGCGAGAAAAAAGGCAAGCCGGGGTTTGCAACCGTAGCACTTGAGGCCGCCGATAAAACCAAAGCGCTCGAGAGCATTAAAGCGTACCTCGCCAAGCAAGGCCGCGAGAGCAATATTTTTGGAGATGCTGCCTTCTTTTATCTGGAGTCTTTGGTTGAGATTACCAAAGAGCTCAAAGCCAACGAACCCCTGCTCTGCCAGGTAAGCTCGCCAGCCCGCTGCGGGAGCGGTGGGTTTGCCCGAGAAACCCAGGTACTCCCCGATGATAAGGAGCACAAGAAAGCATCGGGCTACACGCTAGCGGTCTGCCCCGACGGCACGATTGAGCCGCTCGTAACTTTAATTGCGCCTGAGTTCGACGAGTAAGGGTGACGGCGGAAAACCGCGACGGCTCCCTGCAGCTTCGGCTAGCCCCGATTCACCTCATCGCGGGCGCGTACCATGCCGAGCTTAAGCGCAAGCATTGCAGCATCGGCACCCTTCATCACTGCCTCTTCGATCAGCTCAGCCTCCTCGCCGCGTGGCCGAGCAAGTACAAAGTTTGCAACTGGCATCCGCCCTGGTGGCCTGCCAATACCAATGCGTAAGCGATAAAAATCCTTGGTACCCAACCGATCGATAATCGAGCGCAACCCATTGTGACCCGCGTGACCGCCGCCTACTTTCAGGCGCACGTCTCCGCAAGGAATATCGAGCTCATCATGGACAACGAGCACCTCATCAGGCAAGACATTACGAGCCTTGCAAAGTTTTGAAAGCGCATTGCCACTCGTGTTCATGAACTCAAAGGGCATAGCAAACAAAATCTGCTTGCCCTCAAGCTCACCTGAGGCAATCATCGCGCCGGACTTATCGCGCTGCCAGTATTGCGTAAAACTCGCGCGACGATAGAGCTCATGCACGACCATAAAGCCACAGTTGTGGCGCGTGTGCTCATATTCTTCACCTGGATTGCCCAGGCCACAAATTATCTTAATATCACTCATATCAGCGTTCTGATGTGCCTCATGTGCTCCAGCGTACGTCCTACAGCTGAAAATCCGGATCAAAGAGCTCAGAAACCGAAAGCTCCTGATAAACATTCATAATCGCCTTAGCAAAAAGCGGCGCCACGCTGATCACCTTGATCTTGGTACCACATTTTTCTTGCGAGACGGGCACGCAGTTGGTGACGATGAGTTCTTTGATAGGAGCGCTCTCAAGACGCTCGCAAGCAGGGCCTGAGAGAATGCCATGGGTAGCACTGAGGTAAATATCGCCAGCACCCATCTCTTTGAGGGCACGAGCACCAGCAACAATGGTGCCTGCAGTATCGATCATATCGTCGTTGATAATACAGGTCTTGCCCTCAACATTACCGATGACACTCGTGATCTCAGCGACATTATGCTTTGGCCTACCCTTATGCATGATCGAAAGATCGCACTCGAGCAAATCAGAAAGTTTCTTTGCTGCCTTTGCACGGCCAACATCGGGCGACACAACAACGAGGTTATCCTTGTCAAAACCCTTGTGCTTAAAGTGATCAGCAAAGAGCGGCAAAGCGGTGAGGTGGTTGACCGGAATGTCAAAGAAGCCCTGAATCTGGCCTTGATGCAAATCCATGGTGATGATACGGTCAACACCTGCAACCTCGTAGAGATTAGCAACCAGCTTTGCCGTGATAGGCTCGCGGCTCGCTGATTTTTTATCCTGACGAGCATAAGCGTAGTGCGTGATCACCGCGGTAACCGTACGAGCACTTGCACGCTTAGCAGCATCGGTCATGATCAAGAGCTCCATGAGCGCACGGTTCACATCACCAGAAACACTCTGCAGCAAAAAGACATCGGCACCACGAACGCTCTCGTTGTAGCGCGCATAAATCTCACCGTTCGCAAATTGTTCGAGAGACAAATCACCCAATCGTGTATTCAGAATTTCAGCGACCTCTGTAGCAAAATCGACACAGCTGGTACCACTAAAAAGCAGCATTTTCTTTTCTACGACAGACAAGGTTCTCCCGCTTTCTCTTGCGTTGCACGACCACTTTATAGAGTAATGGTTTTTAATCCTGATCTTGCCGACGTTATTTATCTTTCTGAGCTTTTCGCAAGGCATAATCCTCGATGAGTGCAGGCTTTGCCCGCTCAAGCGCCAAAGCGTTGTCGGGGACATCTTTCGTGATGCACGAACCCGCTCCAGTGAGCGCATGCTTGCCGACGGTCAACGGTGCCACAAGCATGGTATCGCTGCCGATAAACGCGTCGTCATCGATAAAGGTCTTGTGCTTGGTCACGCCATCATAGTTACAGGTAATAGTACCCGCACCGATATTGACGCGCTCGCCAAGGATTGCATCACCGAGGTACGTAAGATGCGGCACCTTGCTGCCCTTGCCGACCGTCGATGCTTTAATCTCAACGTGCGTGCCGACGCGCGCATCATCGCAGAGCACCGTCTTGGGACGCAGATAGGCACGAGGGCCAGCTGTCACACGATCGTGGATCGTTGCTTCTTTGGCGATGACATCCTCGAGCACGCACGCCTCGCCAACCGTGCAGTCGATAAGGCGAGTGTTGGGGCCGAGAATACAATCACTGCCCACGCGGGTAGCACCGAGCAGGAAGGTTTGCGGAAGCACCTCGATATCGGAGGCAAGCTCAACCTCAGGGCCAATCCAGGCTTGCGTCGGGTCGGTGAAAGTCACGCCCTGGGTCATCCAATACTCGTTAATGCGATCGCGTAAGATAACGCTTGCCTCAGCAAGCTGGACGCGCGAATTCACACCAAATGCCTCGCGAGCATCGTCAACCTGGTGGGCAACCACGGTGCAGCCCTGCTGCTTTAGTAGCTCGATCACATCGGTGAGGTAATACTCGCCTTGAGCATTGTCGTTACTCAGATTGTTAATCACACCAAGCAGTGCTTGCGTGTCAAAACAATAGATACCTGAGTTGCACTGGGTCACCGCACGCTCGGCAGGGTTTGCATCCTTCTCCTCAACAATGCGCTCAACCGCACCCTGCTCATTGCAGATCACACGGCCATACCCAGTGGGATTTGCAAGCTCCATCGTGAGCACCACGGCGGCAGCCGACTCTTGCTCTTGTGCCTGCATGACTGCTTGGATAGTCTGCGGCGTGATGAGCGGCGAGTCACCAGAAAGCACGATAACGCGGGAGTTTTGCTCGCCATCGCTTAAGGACTTGAGGTGATCCTGGGCGATCTGAATGGCGTGACCGGTGCCCTTGCGCTCATGCTGAACGACAAAGTCAAAATTGCAAGTGCCACACTGGCAATCAGCACCAGGATGGGCGGCGCTGTGATGGTTTGTCTGAGCACAGGCGGCAGCATGCTCATGGTAGGCAGCAATCGCGCTTGACTCGCGCGTCAGTTCTTCTTGCACGAGTTCTGCCTGATTTCCCACCACATAGAGCACGGAGCTTGCCTTGGCTTGCACGCAGGCATCGAACACCCACGCGGCAAGCGATCTGCCGAGGATCTTGTGCAAGACCTTAGGGGTCTTTGACTTCATGCGAGTGCCCTCGCCAGCTGCGAGAATAATGGCGTGAATCTGAGACATACGGTGCCCTTCGTATTGTGTCAATCGTGTTTCTCTATCGGTATGCATGTTGTGGCACATGCGCACAAGCGCTCTCATACCTTGTTGTACATCGTGGCGTGCGCCACCGGTAACATCAATATGCATCGAACGTATTGGCCTTATGTTCGCTAGGATACCGCATGATACGGACATGAAAACAATCATCGAAAAAGGGCAATAAAAAAGGCGCTTTTGCGCCGAAGAAAAGACTGGCTGGGATACTAGGATTCGAACCTAGATAGCGGGCACCAAAAACCCGAGTCCTGCCATTGGACGATATCCCAGCGTGCAGATACAAGAGTATAAAAATTTACGTACAAAATTGCAAACGAGCGGGCGGATGATCAGCGCTGATGTTGATCTCTCCACAACTGGAACAATGTACTCAGGAGTATTACGCTGAGGAATTATGAGCCTGTGGGAAAAATGCGGTCTTTTCAGCAAAAAAGCCCATGTCCCGAGCCATCTTGATGAGAGCATCGACATTTATGACATCGGCTTCAGGTGGCAGGATAGCAAAAGTGCATGAACCTGATCCGGTCACGTGGCCAGTCAATCCTACTTGGGTAAAAAGATCGAGAGCTCGATCGATATCAGGATTGATGCGGCGAGCTGCCTGTGTGAGATTGTTGGCAAGATAGGGCTCAAGTGCTAGAGCAGCAAGTGGCTCTTGAACATGCAGGCTGTTAGCGCGCCCATCGCTGCTCTCGATCTCATCAAAACTAAGGAGATCAAGCAGACTGAGCAAAGTGGTTGGCAGCGGGGTTTTGAGATCGTCAAAGACGCGATATGCCTCAACCGTCGAAACGCCCGTCTGGGGCTTAATAAGCACAAGCTCACCCTCGATGGGACAAAGACGCTGCTGTAGGCGCTCACCGTAATGATCGAGGTATGCTGGATTTTGCTGCAAGAAGAACGGCACATCAGCACCGAGGCGCGCAGCAATTGCCTGAAAACGCTCATCACATGGATCCAGATCGAACCGCTCACTCATCCACAGCATGACAGCACCAGCATCACTGGAGCCTCCCCCTAAGCCAGCACCTGAGGGAATACGCTTATTAATCGTAATCATGATGGCATGACTGCTCAAAAAATCAGCGACCTCATCAAACTCCTGCGCAAGCGCACGAAGTGCCCGCGTAACAAGGTTGTGTTCTGAGGGAAGCTCAAAGAGTGTTGCGGGATCACCCGATGACAACATCGCAAACTGCGTGGTGAGCGATGGCGCAGAGTCTGAAACGTGATTCAGCGGCATACAGTGAATAGTGATCTCATCGGCGAGCGCAAGCGGTGCCATGACCGAATCGGCAAAGTGATAGCCGTTGGCATCAAGATCATGGTGAATACCGAGGTAGAGATTGATTTTTGCGGATGCTCGAACCAGATCCGTGGTGATCACGTCAGCCTACTCCTGATCGCGCGCGCAATCAGGGAACCAAGACTCACCCGTCTCAGGATCAAAAAGCTCAACCATACCGGTCAGGATATCAGCATACTGATAGCTCTGACGAGCCGTGCGACCGCGCTTTTCAATGGTCTCGATCACAAAAAGTGAAGGATGAGCGCCAATCAGGGTGCCATCGCGCTCAATGATGCGCGAACGGCCCATGTTGGCACGCATGTGAATCTTGCTGCCGGCACGCGCCTGCAACGTCTCCTGGATCTCAACGACTCGATTTAGCGGAGCACCGGTCTCAAGCTGTTCCACTGACTTCTCCCAATCTATGCACGCATTCACGTAAGTGAGCTGTAACCAATCTCTCAGCAACCGCTAATAATACGATGTAAACTTGTTCTTTTTGTGGTGAGCAATATATTACGAGGTCAAAAAGGGTGTGGGATATATAGACATGATTAATTGCGTGTGAGTAAAAGCTCACGAGCGAGCTCTTGATAATCCTCAACGGTCAATGCCTCACCACGCAGGTATGGATCGATACCGATTGCCTCGCATGCCTCGTCGATACGCTGCTTCTCCCAACCTTGAGAGCTCATTGAGTTACGCAGAGTTTTTCTGCGCTGAGCAAAAGCGGCATCAATGACTTGGCAGGTAAAGCTGAGAAATTCTGAGGTTGCAGGTGTTTGATTGCGGTCAAAACACACCACGGCAGAATTCACTCGCGGTGCGGGTAAAAAGTTTTGCGGCTTGACGTTAAAACGATCAATAAAGCGAGTAAAGAGCTGCATTTTTGCCGTGTATGCCCCGTACGTTTTGGTGCCGACACTCGCCGTCATGCGATCGGCAACCTCTGCCTGAACCATAACCACGATGCGCTCAATGCTCGGCAGCATCTGCAGAATGTCGAGGACAACCGTGGCTGCCACCGCATACGGCAGGTTTGCAACGAGCTTGGTAGGCGGTTCGGGTGATAGCGCACCAAAGCTCACGTGCTGCGCTAGGTTGAGATGCTCACCGCCTTGCTTGACGAGGTCAACCGCATCTCCATGGACAACGCAAAACCTTTTCGCAAGATTCTCTTGATCGAGCGGGACAACACCACCGAGGATCTCGGGCAAGATACCAACAAGATCGCTGTCCATTTCGAGTACGGTCACGTGACCCGCTTGGCGCAATAATGCCGAAGTCAGCGTCCCGATACCTGGACCAATTTCGAGAACCCGATCGGCGGGCGTAAGCTCAGCAAACTCTAAGATACGGCCAACCACGCCGTCGTTGATGAGGAAGTTTTGGCCATATCGATATTTGGGAGCTAGCCCGTAGCAATCGAGGGCGTCACGCGTAGCACGCGGACTTGCCAGGGGCGAGAAGCTCTGGCGCCCAGCGGTCTCACAGCTCACGATTACCGCTCACCCTCGGCGTATCAAAAATACGCAATGCTAAATTATAGGCATCCTGCAAGAACACCTTGCCCTCACCAGCATCAGCCATGCATGTTGCCATTTGAGCGCCGGTAAAGGCAATCATTGCTGGCTCACACTGGGTACCGCGCAGTGGCTTGGGTGCCATGTAAGGAGCATCGGTCTCAGTCATGATGCAATGCGCTTTGCCACGCGGCGCAGTCGCGACCGCCGAGCGAAGCTCTTCAAGCTTATTAAAAGTCACTGCTCCACCGATGCTAAACACGCATCCGAGCTCAGCAAATCGCATCAACTCAATACTGTCGAGAGTAAAGCAATGCAAGACACAGCCCGCCTCTGGCAACCCCTGTGCGCGCAAGATCTCGTATGCC
>JAEZXW010000027.1 GCA_023419515.1 Actinomycetes bacterium | reverse complement strand
CAGCCCGACGCTAACAGCCGCACGCATGCGGCGTGATTTGTCATTATCACGGCTCAATACTAAGATTGCAAGCACTTGAGCTAGACGAGCAAAGGAGATTCATGCTTCATCTCGCCGAGTCACTTTGGAGCAGAATCAGACGAAAAGGGCCGATTATCTTCCCGATCATCACCGGGCTTTGGATAATCTTGATTTTGGTGTCTCCCAATTTTCAGGATCTCACCTCGCCCTTTATTGCCAATAACTTTGCGCGGTTTTTACTCTTTTGGATTTTGGGGCTCTTTACCATGCTTTCTTTCGATGCTCAACGCATCAGATCATGGAAGATTTCGCTCTATACGATCATGATCGCGGCGCCCGTGCTCATTATTTACTATCTTTCGGTCGAGCACTTTAGCGTCATCACCTCGCCGGGCAACCTCATCTTTGCGTGCTTTGCAGGAACGCTGCTCGGAGCTTTGGCGGGCACCTGGGGAAACTACGTTTTGCAGGTTTATCGCGACGAATTTGACGATTAAGCACCTGCCAAAAAGCTTATCCTTCGCGTTTGCTCGCAGTGATCATGTCGAGCTACTGAGCTGTTCTTTGCGTCGGTCGCAGCGCTTACTCGTCTTGACTTAACGCCTCGCATAACGCATCGATCAGATGTAGGGCAATCTTTTGAGCATCACGGGGGGTAAAGGCGCCGTGGGTGTGCCCCGGAATTTCAACCCTGATTTGCCTACGACCCTGCGTCACCCCATCAAAGAGCGTCAGTCGCGCACGCTTTAAGAGCGAATCCTCTTGACCAGGCTCAAGCTTAGGGACGCTTACGAGCTCAAGTACAAACTGAGCGGTTGGCGAGGCAGTCTTGACGCTATCACAGATCGACAAGCCAGAAGCATCAGTCGTAGCTGCCGCGATATTCCACATACGACTTGCCACGTTACACGCGATCAAATCCTGCTCGCCACTCACCGCGATCTCAAAGTGCTCGAGCACATCAGCCATGCGCACAAAGCTCGTGTGTGCCTGTGAGTGAGCTCCAACCTCACGACTTTCCCAGGCGTGATGCAGACGCGTGATGGATTGGAAGGTCTCCTCAAAAGCGATGCCATCGGCTGGCAGGTTCATGTTGGTCTGAAACTCTTTGAGCGCAGCCTCAGTGTGCACGCCAAAGATGCCGTCCTCCTTGCCACACGCAAACCCAAGGGCATTCAGCGCAAACTGAAGACGGCGTACATCATTGCCGTGGTAGTTAGGATAGCGCAGATAAAGCGCTCTATCTCCCAGCACAAATGAGGCGTCAACGAGATGATCCCAACACACCTCGTCCACGCAAGACTGATCATCAAGGCCAACATCACGACGAAACGAGCGCACTGCCGCAAGCGTCGTGTCGCCAAAAAAGGCTATCTCACGCTCATCTGCGGCGATTTCGTAACCTGCGATGGTCAGACGCTGCTGAACGTCGTCAACTGCTGAACCCTGTGATTGATATTCAATCGGCTTCAAAGTGATGATCTCCTTTATGCGATCCTTGTGCATGATGATTTGTGCAATATAGCGTGTTTCCTCTACTACTCTCGCTCGCAATATCAGCGACCTACCGACGACCTGCGCAATACTAACGAGCACATGAAGAAAACGCCCCAGCATATGGATTGTAGTATACGCCTTTCTCATGCCCTGTCGCAGGGATTCTTGAGAGCCGCTCAACCTCAGGCGTCGCATATGCAATAACCGTTTAGGCACCATCTGCGTAGCCAATCTATGATTGATTGTTGAACTAGCGCAATTTGGCGTTTTTCCCGATCAGGCCTGCGTGTTCTGGGGTAAGATGCCATCTATCTAATCACGGCGCACGTTCGATCGATGCTGCCCAGCTGCAATCTTTAACCCAGTTATTGTCTTGAGTTAAGGAAGCTTTCCGTTAAGGAGACCTTATGCGCGTGTTTCAAAATCGTGCTGTTCAAGTGTGCTCGTATGCTCTGCTTGCCATTGCTGTAGCGGCAACCGCCTTAGTCATCTATGGATTTACGAGCGACCGAGATGCCTATCAGCGCATTGGTCAAAACACGCAAGTTCACACCCTTACGGCAACAGGTGAGCTTGACCCTGATCACTTTATCGACATCAGCAGCATGACAACTGAGCAAGCTAAGGCAGCTATCGAGTCGTTTGCGCAAGAACAAAAGGCTCCCGTCATCATCACTTTTACCTATGAGGACAAGGCATTTGACTTTGATATGTCTGACAAAGTGACCTTTGACGTTGAGGCGGTAGTTTCACAGGCGCTCAAGATCAACCAGGGAACCACCTATCTCGATCGCATTCCTGCTCAAATTAAAGCAGCATTTGGCAATAAGGGCGAGGCGCACGAGGTCAAGCTTGCGTATCAGATCGACGACAGCGAGCTTGCGAGCTATATCGATTCGCTCGCGCCAGAAATCCATGTTGATCCCATTAAGGGCGAGCGTGAGTTTCACGACGACAACACCGTGACCTGGGGTATCGATAAACCCGGCCTTGCACTTGATGAGTCAGCAACGATTACCGCAGCTCAAGAGCAACTCGATCAGTTTAATCAGGGTGCCTTGCCAGGCGATAAGCTCACGGTTCCTCTTGCTACTAAGGAGATCTCCACTGGTGGTGAGCGCCCTCATGATCCAGGAATCATCATCGACTTAACAAAACTTGAGCTTTATCTCTTTAACGGCATTGACTTGATCAAGACCTATCGCATCGGCGCTGGTCAAAAAGGTCACGAGACCCCAACGGGCATGACCAAGATTACGAAGATGCGTAAGAATCCAGCTTGGATTAACCCTGCTCCCGATAGCTGGGGCAAAAACCTACCCAAGCGTGTTGAGCCAGGTCGCACGAATCCACTCGGTTTGCGCGCAATGAACCTTACCTTCCCCGCGATCCGCATTCACGGCATCACCAATCCCAACAAGATTGGCGTCTATGGTTCGCACGGCTGCATCAATATGATCAATGATGATGTGGTCGATCTGTTTGACCGCGTGGATGTCAACACACCGGTCTACATCCACTACTAAAGACAAACGAAAAAAACGTGCTCAATAAGGCGCAGGCTAGCACAACGGCTTTGAAGCGCATGGTATGGCGCGTGATTGGACAGCTCTTTAGACGTAGCGGTCGATAAAGAAATCTGCCATCGAATGCAAGAGCGCCACACATTCTGGATCAAACTCGGTTGCATCCAGAATCTCTTTTGCCTTGTTCGTAATCGTGATTGAATACTCTTTTGCATACGTGATTGAGCCTGCTGCCTGCATGAGAACAACCGCCTCATCGAGCAGAGCCTCGTCGGTGGTATGCATGCTCAAGATCTCGGCAAGGCGCGCCTTCTTGACCGAGTGATCGAGGGCGTGAACGGCAATGAGCGTACGCTTGCCCTCGGTAATGTCGCTCCTAAAATCCTTGTTGGCATGATCCTTCTCGCCCACCAAGTTGAGGTAATCGTCCTGAATCTGGAAAGCAAGACCGGTTAGCATACCAAACTCTCGCAAAGCTGCGATTTGCTCAGGCGAACCCTTGCCAATCACTGCGCCGCAAGTAAGTGGCACTGCACCTGAGTAAAACGCCGTCTTATGATCGGCCATGAGTAGATAATCATCGACGGTCAAATCAAATCGACCATCTCGCGCCCAACCTACATCGAGTGCCTGGCCTTCGATCGTGCGCGTCGTCATCTCGATCAAGAGATTGAGCACCGTGATCTTAGTGGCGTCATCGAGCGATTTGTCGTTGAGAATGCTACCTGTGACCAGCGACAACGCAAGATCAGCAGCATTGATTGCAATACCATCACCCTCGACTAAATGCATACAAGGCTGAGAGCGACGAAGCTCTGAGCCATCGGCAATGTCATCATGGATGAGCGCCGCGGTATGAAAGTGCTCAACCGCAGCCGCCGCAGAAAGCGCCGCCTCAAAGCTGCCACCGACTGCTTTGCAGCCAATCAGGCAAAGCAGCGGACGATGACGCTTACCGGCATTAGCCGAATAACGAGCCAAGGGATGATAGAGATAGCGATCCATATCGGGATGGATGCCAGGTTTGAAGT
>JAEZXW010000054.1 GCA_023419515.1 Actinomycetes bacterium | reverse complement strand
CTCCCATACTCGCATTGGATGATGCTGTAGATGACAAGAGCGTCGCACCCATGCTTGTGTTCGTTGCTGACGATGGTGTGTCAAATTGCAGCTCGTGGCTCATGATGTGCCTGCCTTACACTCCGGTAATGGCCTAATCGTTCTCAACGATAAGTAAACGATGGCATGAGGGGCACTCAGCAATTGCTTCCTGAGCCTGCTCGGCAATACGAAAGAGCTGGCCTTCCATGAACTCGTGTTTGCAAACACTGCAGCGACCATCGCTGAGCTTGGCCACACCACGACCTGCATACTTCTTGCACTTCTCCTGAAAGCGCACCAAAAGATCTGGATCGATTGCCTGCATGATTCGCTCCTGATAACCAATGAGCTCCTGCTTTTGGTGAGCGAGCTGCGTGATCGCCTGAACGCACTTAGTCTTACTTGCCTCTTGCGCTTGCTTTAAGGTCTCACAAACCTCATCGAGTTTTTCGAGGGCTGTTTCATGCTGTCGTAAGCGCTCGCCGAGCTTATCCATGTGATGCTCATACTTATTGAGCTGCTTACCCATATTGGAAAGCGCCTGGTCATACTGCTTAGAATTCCTAAAATCACTCGCGGTTGGTTGCGTGCGCAAGACTTCACGTTTTTCTTCGAGCTCCTTATGATCTGCAAAGACTTGTTCATGCTCCATGCGCATGTCTTTAAGCTCGCCAACCAATTGACGACGGTTTTTCATGACCTCATTAAACTTGGCCTTGAGGTCGTTGAACCGCTTTTTCTCAGGAATGTTCTCGAGCGCCGCATCGATCTTAAGCAGGCTGCTTTGGATTTCCTGCAACTTTAATAACAGCTGGGCATCTTGTGACATAACGAATTTCCCCTTAGCGTCTTAAACGGTCCACCAACGGACAGGCTCATTGATTGGGCGAAGTAATGACGAATCAAGTCCAAGCTGCGTTAACTCCTCGGTCAAAAAGGCGACATAGGGCAGCTCAGAGACATCATGACCTAATAGTATCAGGGCAACATTGTTCGATTCGATTTCTACACAGGTATGATACGAACACTCGCCGGTGATAAGGACTTCACAGCCTTGGGCGATCACATCATTGATGAGTGAGCCTCCCGCTCCTGATGAGATAGCAATCTTACCGATACGCCTCGTTGGATCTCCCCACACGCGCGGTCGGCGTCTTACCTTTTGGTAGATCTCGGTGCAAAGCTCATAGAGGGTCAGATCGCGTGAAGGCGTACAAACCTGACCCAAACGTCCCGTACTTGGTGCGTTTTCTGGGCATTCGAGTGGCCCTTCGTAGGTCAGACCAAAGTAGTTTGGAAAGACGGTTTGAGCAAAAGGCGAGCGGTCGAGGTTGGTGTGCATACTGATGACGGCGACATTGTGCTCAGCTGCTGCCCAATAGGCTGCACCAGGATGAGCACACTGGGTAAAATGTGCAGCAGCTACCGTATCGCTCAAGGTAGACCCTTGTGATCCATGAGCTTCCCTCTCCTCGGCCGCTGCGCTTGTCAGGTCAATCTCTCGGATTGATTGCTGATAGAGTGCAGGACCGATTCGCACTGGGCCTTTGAGCGCGAGTGGATGATGGGTCACAAGCACATTTGCTCCTGCCTCGTATGCCAGCTTGATGGTTTCAGCAGTTGCGTCGAGGGCAACTGCCACACCAGTGATTTCTTGCAGGGGGTTTCCTGCCAGGAGTCCGTTTTGATCCCAGCTTTCAGCATCGGCGAGCGGGTAGCGCTCAAGTAAACGCTCAGTTAACTCATAGACTTTCATGAAAATTCACGCATCCCTCGATTAATGCACGTCAATAAAGCCGCCGCCCATGACGACATCGTCTCTATACCATACAGCAGACTGACCGGGCGACACCCCATAAACCGGCTCGTCAAGGGTGAGCGTGCAGCTTGTTTCATCCCCTGGCACGCGGGTGATGACCGCGCTCACCGGCTGCATGCGATAACGAATCTGCACCTGAGCTCTCAGTCCTGACTCTCCAATAGGTTCATGGAGCACCACGTCGCGGACGGTGAGCTCGTGGATGGCAAGATCGCTCTTGTGGCCGACAATGACACGGTTATTTTTGCCATCAAGTCTTACTACATAAAGGGGCTCACTATCTGCAATACCGATTCCCTTGCGTTGGCCGACGGTGTAGTGCGCAATGCCTTGATGCTTGCCGCGAACTCGTCCCTGCATATCAACGATATCCCCAGGAGTTAAGCCTTCAGGGGTCAGACGCTCGATAAGTGAAAGCCTCGCCTCTTGTTGCAAGAAACAGACGTCTTGAGAATCAGGGGTATCGGCACTGACAAGCTGAGCTTCGTGGGCAAATCCGCGAACCACATCTTTTGAGTTTGTCTTGCCCAGCACAAAAAAGGCACGCGCAAGCTGGTCGGGGCGCACACGATACAAGAAATAACTTTGGTCTTTTTCGCGCGCGGCTGCACGAGCAAGACGCACGGGCTGACCGGGTGTGCGAATAAGACGGGCGTAGTGTCCGGTGATGACGTGGGTGCACCCGATTTTATCGGCGGCTGCCAAAAGCGAGCCAAACTTGATGAGCGGATTACAGACGATGCAGGGGTTGGGAGTTAAGCCTCGTGCATAATCACGGGCAAAGGTGTCGATGACGGTTTTCTCAAACGAGGAGCTCACGTCAACAATGTGATGATCAACGCCGTAAAGCTCACACGTTTTTCTCGCTGAATCAAAGGCTTCTTTGCCTGGAAGAAGTGGATCATTCTTGAGCTTGAGGGTCGCGCCGACGACATCAAAACCGCTTTGCGCCAAAAGTGCCAGTGTGCTTGAAGAATCAACACCGCCACTCATAGCAACCATAAGCTTACCGCGGCTTGCGGCTTCACTAATCTCGTTAAATAGCTCCTGATCAATAACTGACTGAGGATCAATAATTGGCTGATTGCGCTGTGTATCGTTCAATGATGTTTCCGTATTCTGTGACCAAAGCATCGATGCTTTGGGGGGTGGTTCGATAATCAAATGAGATGCGAAGGACACTCAAGGCATCATCGCGATCGATTCCAAGGGCCTGCATCGTGTCTGAAGGCTCAAGCGATCGAGAAGAACAGGCCGCTCCCCCTGAGACCATAAAGCCTGCTTCACTCAAGGCTAATTGCAGGGTCTCGCTCTCAAATCCGGGGGTAAGCAGCGCCACAATACCGGCTGCCTGTGCCTTGGGGTTTGCCTCGCCAATGATGGTGACCTGAGGGTTAACTGCTTGAAGCCCGCTGATAAGCCTCTCGCGTAACGCCCAGGTCTGCTCTTGCTGTTCGTCAAAATGAGCAAGCCTCAGTTTTAACGCGTGCGCAAATGCGGCTGCCAGAGCGTGCGCTTGAGTGCCGCTTCGATAGCCCATCTCTTGACCACCGCCAAAGAGAGTGACCTCACACGGTGTTTTATGCCTGAGATAGAGCACGCCACTTCCTCGAAGGCCACCCACCTTATGGGCAGAAAAACTCGCAGCGTCAATGCCTAAGTCTGCGAGATTGATGCGTAGGTGAGCTGCTGCTTGGACGGCATCGGTGTGAACGAGGGCGCCGTGCGCATGTGCTGCTTGCGTAAGGATTTTGAGTGGCTCGGCTTGGATGGTGCCAATCTCGTTTTGCAGCAGCATGCAGCTGATGAGCGCAAGCTGCGGTCCATACATGGCAATGAGTTCTTGACCGTGCTCGACGTCGATCAGCCCCTTGCTTGTTACACGGATGGCGTGGACATCAAAGCCTTCACGCTCAAGGGCGTGTGCTGTGTGGCTGACTGCATGATGCTCAAAAGCGCTGATGAGGATATGGGAGCGCTTGGGGTCTTTGGCATGCATAGCGCGAGCCATCCCAAAGAGTGCGAGGTTATCTGCTTCAGTTCCTCCTGCGCAAAAAATGATCTCACTTGGGCGCCTCGCTCCCAAGCTGTGAGCAACGTCTTTGCGTGCACCCTCAAGCGTAGCAAAGGCAGCACGACCTAAGGCATGGGTTGCGTTGGGATTTGCTCCTGCCTCGGGTGTCTGATGAAATGCGATATAGGCCTCAACGACCTCAGCTAAAGGCTGTGCGGAGGCAGCAGCGTCAAAGTAGTATTGCATGGGTGATGCCATCCAAAGTGATTTCGTGGTGGTTGAACGTTTAGTGAGATGAACGTTCGCTTGTTGACGAGCTCGCTTGGTATATCAGTTACCAGCTCGTGTTCGTGGTTCATGCGTCATTGTGTGACGTTTATGCCTTAAGCATGAGACGCGATTGGGCAACCTGTCGCAGGGCATCAATCTCAGCTACTCGATCCGGCGCCGAGAAAATCGCATTACCTGCAACCAGTAGGTTTGCCCCTGCTTGTGCGACGAGTGGAGCAGTCTCGCGCGTAATGCCACCATCAACCTCAATCAAAAGCTCGGGATTGCGCTCATCGGCTAGTGCGCGAACGGCAGCTACCTTTTCAACCGAACCGGGGATAAAGTATTGACCCCCAAAGCCAGGGTTCACGCTCATGATGAGCACGAGGTCAGCTACCTCGATAACATGTTCAAGAGCGGCAATCGGCGTTGCAGGGTTGATCGAAACTCCCGCCTTAATACCCAAAGACTTGATATGAGTGAGTACTCGATGCAGATGTGTGACCGCTTCAGCATGAACCGTGAGGATGTCAGCACCCGCTTCAACATAGGTTTCGATATAGTGCTCGGCGTTCGTAATCATGAGATGAACATCAGCAGGCAACCTGCATCCGCGTTTGACTGCTGCAACCATATTTGGCCCAAAGGTGAGGTTGGGCACGTAGTGGCCATCCATGACATCAACGTGGACATAGTCTGCCCCGCCCTGCTCAAGGTCGGTGAGTGCTGCCTGCATTTGTAAAAGATCGGCGGATAAAATCGAGGGGGCAATTGCGATTGAGTGCGTCATGCGTGCTCTTTCCCTTAAATTATCGCTCGTCAAAACCGTAAAACTCAGTGCCCGCATCGCGGCTCGTCAAAAGTTCAACCGCCTCCTTGGGGGTGAGTTCCTGACGAAGGAGTCGCACAACCATGGTCGTAATCGGCATCTCAACACCATGCGTGCGCGCTAATGCCAGTACGCTTTCTGCTGCCTGAGCACCTTCAACGATCATGTGGGTGCGCGCCTCAAATTCTTCAAGACTCTCTCCCCTGGCAAACGCCATACCAAAGGAACGGTTACGTGAGTGGGTGGACATGCAGGTGACGTTTAAGTCTCCCATGCCGGCGAGCCCCATGGCGGTTTGTGGATCACCGCCTAGTGCATTCATAAGGCGGGCGATCTCGGCAAGACCGCGCGTCATGATGACGGCTGCGCTATTATCACCAAGTCCAACGCCGTAGCTCATACCAACAGCAAGAGCAATGATGTTTTTGGCTGCTGCACAAAGCTCAACGCCAACAACGTCACTGCTCACATAAGTGCGAAAAACGTCCGTATGAAAAAGCTCCTGGAAAAATGCGGCCGTTTCAGGGTAAAACGAGGCAACCACCGTTGCGGTTGGTAGACCCTTGATGACCTCTTCTGCATGATTGGGGCCAGAAAGCGCAGCGATACGTTCCTGATTACCCAAGACATCTTCAAGGATTTGAGTCATGAGGAACCCCGTATCTTTCTCAACGCCCTTTGAAAGCACGATCACTGGCACATTATCAGCCAGATATGGCGCCATCTTTTTGGCAGTTTGCCTCACATATGAGGAGGCGGTGACCAGGACTACCGCCTGTGCTCCCGACACGGCTGCCGAAAGATTTGTGGTGGCACTCACATTAGTCGAGAGCGTGTGGCCTTTGAGATAATCGCAATTGGTGTGGTGATTGTTAATGGAATCTACTACCTCGCTGCGGCGAGC
>JAEZXW010000042.1 GCA_023419515.1 Actinomycetes bacterium | reverse complement strand
CAAGAAAACAGGGGCTATTAAGCATGGACATTTTGTGCTCACAAGTGGCCGCCATGCTGATACTTACATCCAATGTGCTCGAATTCTTGAAAATCCCACGACTACATTTGCCCTTGCACGCGAAGCTGTTTTGCGCCTTGAAAACCGCGATGAGATCGAACTGGTTGCTTCACCAGCAGTGGGAGGAATGCTCTTTGGCTTTGCCGTTGCAGCAATCCTTGAGGTGCCCTTTGTCTTTAGTGAGCGCGTACAAGGCACGATGCAGTTGCGTCGCTCATTTGAGATTAAACCAGCAACAAAAGTGCTGGTAGCAGAAGATGTTGTAACAACGGGCGGCTCAGTTAAAGAGGTCTGTGACCTCGTTGAACTGGCAGGTGCAAAGGTCACAGGCGTAGTTAGCATCATCGACCGCAAAACGGGCAAGGCATTCGACGCACCGTTTTATCCGCTGCTTGAGCTTGCAACCGATTCATGGGAGCCTGAAGCTTGCTCGCTGTGTGCTTCTGGCGAGCAGGTTGAGTCTTTAGGCAGTAGAACACTTGCAAAAAACCAGTAGTTAAGCATAGAATCACAACGTCAAAAATTTCGATTGCTAGGCATACATCAAACTTCAATTGCACTCATGCCTGTCAAGCGGATAAAACTTGCAAAATTTTTGTATTGTTGTTGTATGTTTGGAGGCAACAAATGGCACTTCCACAGCTTTCAGCCGAGGATCGCAAGAAGGCTCTCGAAAAGGCTGCTCAGGCTCGTCATGCTCGTGCAGAGCTTCGCGAGAAGATCAAGGCTGGCAAGGTTTCTCTTGCTGAGGTTCTCGAGTCAGATGACCCAATCGCTAAGCGTCTTAAGGTCTCAACTCTGATCGAGTCACTTCCTGGCTATGGTAAGGCCAAGGCAGCTAAGCTCATGGATGAGCTTGAGATTTCTGAGTCACGTCGCGTTCAGGGCCTCGGCGTTCGTCAGCGCCAGGAGCTCCTGAATCGCCTTGGTTAAGAAATAACCATCGGTGACGCGCCAGGCTTGCCTGTTTGTCATATCTGGACCTTCAGGGGCGGGGAAAGGGACACTTGTTTCTCGGGTGAGAGCAAGTCGCCCCGACCTCGCCCTTACCGTTTCTGCAACGACACGCCTTCCTCGACCCGGTGAAAAACAAGGTGTACATTACTGGTTTTTTACCGTGAGCGAATTTGAGTCGATGATCGACGAAGGTGGCTTTGTAGAGTGGGCGCAGGTTCACGACAACTACTACGGCACTCTCAGCGATGAAGTCACGAGCAAGATGGCTCAGGGCTCATCGGTTATTCTGGAGATTGATCCGCAGGGAGCACTCCAGGTCAAAGAGCGTTTTCCGCATGCGATTCTCATCTTTATCGACACCCCGAGTGATGAGGTGTTAAAGGATCGCCTGCAAAAGAGGAATACCGAAGATTCTCGGGCACAGGCAACGCGTCTTGCCAATGCGCTTGAGGAGCGAAAGCTTGTCAGCCGCTACGATAAGATCGTAATCAACGATGATCTTAAGAGAGCGACTCGCGAGCTTTTGGATCTCATTGATTATTACGAATGTCAGAACAGCACACGTTAAGTGAGGAAGCGTTTATGTCTGTTGTTCACCCAGAAATTGAAGAGCTCTTGCACCACGCCGGTGATAATGAGTTTTTGCTCTGCAGCTTGGCTTCCAAGCGCTCTCGTGACATCACTGATATGATGCACGGCCAGCGTGATCGTGCGCTCGCCCTTTCGACCACCAAGGAGGTTCGTGAGATTTCGGGCAAAAACCCACTCACCATTGCCTTAACTGAGGTGCGTGAGGGTATTGTTGGCTTTGATCAGGCTGATATAAACAGCGATCTGTTTGATCCAAGCGCTGTTGAGCTTGCTGATAAGCATGTCCAAGCTGAAGCTCATGAGCTTGACGAGGAGCCCTTGGCTTAAAAGCGCTCCTTGACGGCCAGCTTTTGTAAGTACTCTATTAAGTTTTACAATTGACGCAAGATACCTGGTAGACCTTATGTTTAATCGCTGTTGCTTGGTGCACTATCACGAGATTGGACTGAAGAAGAACAATCGTCTCTACTTTGAGCGAGAGTTGATCAAGTCCATTAAAATTGCCCTCGAGCACGATAACATTAATGCCACGGTTGAGCGTATTTCGGGTCACATTCTCGTGAGCCCACGGATTCAGGAGCAGTCGGGGGATGCCCCCGATGCTTCTTGCATCCTTGATCAAACGTTTGGACGCCTGCTCGGAATTCCCGGTATTGCACGGGTAAGTAAGGCGTTTCGTTGCTCTCGTACGAGCGAAGAATATACTCACGCAGCTAAGCTTGCCCTTGAGGAGTGCGCACAGGCGCTCAGAGGTTTTGAGACCTTCAAGGTAGCTTCGCGCCGATCCAACACCGATTTTGAGCGCTCGAGTATGGAGCTTAACCAGGAGGTTGGCGCTCATTTATGCGCGCTTTACCCCGAGAAAGCCGTGCGCATGCACAAGCCTGATATTACGGTTCACGTCCATATTGTCCAGGGTTCTGCCTTTGTGTATGCCCTCAGTGAGCCTGGCGTTGGAGGTTTGCCAGTTGGGACGGGCGGCAAGATTGTAAGCCTGCTTTCTTCAGGCATCGACTCACCGGTTGCGACCTGGCGCCTCATGCGCCGCGGCGCACTCGTGATTCCTGTGCATTTTTCTGGTCGTCCGCAAACCAACGATTCATCTGAATATTTGGTCAACGATATCTGTGCACTTCTCGATCAAAAAGCAGGATTGGGACGAGCCTACATTGTGCCCTTTGGTGATGCGCAAAAAAAGATCGCAGCCACTGTGCCAGCGCACCTGCGTGTCATTATTTATCGGCGACTCATGCTTGTCGTAGCCGAGCGAATCGCCGAGATTGAGCGAGCAAAGGCAATCGTGACAGGTGAGTCATTGGGGCAAGTAGCAAGTCAGACGCTCGAAAACATTGTAGCAACTAATGAGGTTGCTCATCTGCCGCTGTTTAGACCGCTCATTGGTAGCGATAAGCGTGAAATTATCGCCGATGCTCAGGCAATCGGCACCTATGAGATCTCGATTGAAGATGCGAGTGATTGTTGCACGCTGTTTATGCCTCGCAAGCCCGAGACGCACGCCAAGCTTGATGAGGTACATGCGGCTTGGGCGCTCTTGGACATCGACGAGCTTATTGAGCGTGTAATGCAGGGCATTGAATACATTGAGCCAAAAAATCCCCGCTATCGTCCGCCAAAGAACCCGCCATATAACTTTGCGATCTGGCAAGGGTAAGGCACGAATAAGGATGCAATAAGACCCTGACATTGAGGCGGTAAGGCAATGGTAAGCGAGGGATAAGATCCCGGTAATCTCTCGTTAAGGTCTTTTATCCATACTCTCAACAACGAATAATGTTGGATGCGCACTCGTTGGAGGCGCATGAATTTATTGAGAGTAGATCCATGCATGAGCTGCAATACAAAGACAAGTCTCCTTGGCATCGCTTGCGTGAACACGCACGACTCACAGGCATCTCACGCCAAACTCTAATCACACTCATTTTACTGGGTTGCATGGTGCTCGGATTTGTTATCTATACGAGTTTTTTGCTGATCAAACCCTTAAATCCCACGCGTACTAAGCTCTACCAAGCTGGGTCAGAATCTCTTCAGACACAAAGCGCTGATACAAGCAAGGCCAGCAAATCTGGCACTGATCAAGCAGAGAATATCGCAACTGGAGCAGACCCTCAAGCATTCGAGCAGTTAGCGGTGCACGTGGCGGGAGAAGTTGTTAACCCTGGAGTCTATTACTTGAGTGCCACCAGTCGTATTCAGGATGCCTTGACCAGTGCTGGCGGACCAACCGAAAACGCCGACCCTCATCTTTTGAACCTTGCAGAGCAGGTCAGTGATGGCATGCATATCGTGGTACCGCCTCAGGGTGGTGCGGTTGATCAGGTGCATGTTAGTTCAGGCAGAGCAGGGTCTGGCGTGTCAAGTGGCTCTGGTGCGCCTTCTGGTGAGCAAACTATCAACATCAACAAGGCAAATGTGGAAGAACTCACGGCGCTTCCTGGGGTAGGACCTGCTACTGCCCAAAAGATCATCGATGAGCGCACGCAAAATGGGCCGTTTAGGTCAGTTGATGATTTAGATCGCGTGAGTGGACTTGGCTCTAAAAAGATTGAGAAGCTAAAAAGCAAGGCACGGGTTTAAGCGTGTTGTGGTGAGCGCATAATGACCAGACACGATGGCGTGCTGATGGATAAGGTCGAACGCCCGAGCATCCCGCTACTTTTCTTTCCGTGTTTAGCGCTTTGCTGCGGAGCATTTCTGGCACATCGTGTTTGGGAGCAGAGGTGGATAGATACCGGTCATCTGTCATGGCTGCTTGGTGGGCTCGTGCTTGCCTTGATTGTCATGACTGTTGCTCTCTTCTGCCTCCATCGAGCTCATTGTCAGGGACTTGCTGTACTCGTGATGTCATGCATTGCAGGGATGCTCTGCTTTGCTCTTGCCATTAATCAGCTTGCGATGAAAGAGCGTGCCGTCCAAGAACTGCAAGCACAGCCAGTCAAAGCCTATCTTGCACTCATTGCCGATGACCCACGTGCGACTCATGGCAGACTGCGCAGCGAGGTGACGGTGATCGGCATCTATCGTGACTTGTCAGGTGAACAAGCAGTGCTCTGTCGTACTACTCAGATCACCGCACTCATGGATCAAACGAGGCAAGGGGAAATTGATCCCATAAGCGCTTCCGCTCATCGACTGGTTAAGCTGACTGGTACGTTTGTGCCAAGCAAAAACACCGGAGAACTTCAGCTTCGTGCAACAAAGGTTACGTTCATTGGGGCTGGAGGGGTATGCAGCTTTGAGATGCACACTGCTTCTGATGTGCTTAGGGTTATCGGTATCCAATGCCTGCAAACAATCGGCGAATTTCGTCATCAGCTCATCGGCATCATCGATCCCTTTGCAACAAGCGCTCAGGCGACTCTTGCTGCCATGCTCTGCGGATACACGAGCGCACTCAAGCCAACGGGCGTCAATTCGATTTTTGCTACCTGCGGTTTGAGCCACATCCTCGCAGTTTCAGGTACCCACCTCGCCATCATCATGAGTATGGCAGGTCAACTCATAGATCGTAGCCGATTTGGGTTTCGTACTGCCCAGGTTGTACTTGCCCTCATCTGCGCTGTTTATGTCATCTTTACGGCGTTACACCCTTCAGCACTGCGGGCAGGTTTCATGCTCAGTGTCCTCTTGGGCGCACGCTGGACACATCGGCGTTACCATGCCATGAATGCCCTCGCGGTTGTCAGTTCAGCGCTTGTCATCACGAACCCCAGCCTTATTGAAAACCTCGGATTTCTCCTTTCAGCAACGAGTGTCTTTGGCATCATCACCTTAACAAAACCAGCGTTACTGCTTGCCGAGCACATCCCGGGCATTCGACGTATTCCACGTACCATCAAAGAACTACTCATACTCACCTGTGCAGCACAGCTTGCTACCTTGCCTATAACGGCTGGAGTCTTTGGCTTAGTTTCTCTGGTAGCACCACTAGTCAATCTCATTGCTGTGCCACTTTTGAGCGTGATCTTGGTGCTGGGAATGAGTGCTCTGGTCATCTTGAGCCCTGTTATTGGCTGGCAGACAACACTTCACCAAGAACCGCCCCCTTTTGCATTGCATGTTGCTGCAGATGGCTTTTGCCTGGTGGGCGAGGGCATCTTGCACATTGCCATTAAGCTCTGTGAGATCATGATACTTTGCGCACAATATGCCGCCTTGCTTCCTGCGGCTGCAGTTGGACTCGATCTATCGGGAGGATTTATCGCGATCTGCCTCATTATTGGCATAGCAGCACTCTGGATCTTTTGGTATTACCTCGACAAGTTTAAACCCCTGCTCAAGAACCAATATCTTCAACAGGGTGTTGCCATCGTCGTTACGCTTTTCGTTGCTGCGCATCTTATCATCCCGCTCTTGCGCCCCGATGCTTGCATCATGCTCGATATCGGCCAAGGAGACGCCATTGCTTTGCGAGATGGACACCAGGTTGTTTTGATCGACACCGGTCCAGGAGAGCTCACCGCCGATGCCCTGAGGCGTAATCAGATTCATCACATCAATGCCCTCATCATCACTCATTTTGATCATGACCACGTTGGCGGTATTGATGAAATCGCCCAGATAGCGCCCATTGCAACTGTCTACATTCCACATGGCTCACGCGAGCGTTTTGATGCATGCCTTGCCAAAGAAGCGCCCTTTATCAAAACACAAGTTCAGGAGCTCAAGGCCTATGATCAGCTTGAATGTGGCGATTTCACACTCACGGTGCTTGCTCCTAATCATCCCGTCGGAGGTGATAAAAATGCAGATTCGATCATCATCAAGGCGACTCATGGTACAGGCAATAAGGTAGTAACAACTCTTTTCACGGGAGATGCCGAGACACCCCAAACCTTGCCACTTGCACAAGATGGAATAATCGGCAAGGTCGACATCCTCAAAGTAGGGCATCACGGCTCAAAACATTCTGCTTCATCAGAGGAATTTAGTATCACGCGCCCTCAGATTGCTCTGATCTCGTGCGGTCGCAAGAATCGTTATGGTCATCCTCATAAAGAGACCTTGACAGCCTTGCAAGAGCAGCGGGCCGTTATTTATCGAACAGACATCCAGGGAGATGTGACCATTCATTTTCGAGGCGGAAATTTTTGGACGAGTGTCCAACATGAGTCGGGCGCATGAGGTGCCCGTGATACACTCAGACAATAGATGATCACGTTTTAGCGCAGCGACACAGGACAAATAGCACCATGGATTTACTCGGCGCCTATCTGCTTGTCGGTGATGATGAGCTCAAAAAAGAAACGGCCTTAAAGCGTCTTAAAAAACACCTTGATGAGGGGACGTTTGACTTTAATTACCAACAGTTTGATGCACAGACTCAGCCGAGCATCGAAGAGTTTTTGGTTGCCGTTAAAACCCCACCCATGATGACTAACTTGCGCATTGTTGTCTTTTTTGATGTTGATAAGGCCGCGCTTACCCTTAAAGATGCCATCATCGATTATTTGGCAAAACCAACGCCCGGTGTTGTTCTGGCAATGACGGCAGAAAAGCTCGCAAAAAACACCAAGCTCTATAAGGCTATCGCTAAACTGGGAGGCAAAACAGTCATCAGCTGTGAGTCACTCAGCATGAAGGAGTTACCAAACTACGTCCGCGATCTTGCCACCACCCACGGCAAGCTCATCGACTATGATGCTGCACGCCTTTTGATCTCACTTACAGGACAATCGACGTTAGCACTTAACTCTGAGCTTAAGAAACTTGCTGATGCGGTTGGGCCGCGCCAGAGCATCACCCATGAGGACGTGCGTCGCCTTGTAGCTCGCATAGCCGAGGTCAAGCCTTGGGATTTCACTGATGCTTTTTGTGCACGCAACCAAGTGCTTACTCTGCAGGTTTATCAGCAAATGCAAGATGCCAATCCGGTTGGGTTGATTTTTTGGCTGGCACGCGAAGTACGGTTGCTCATCACGATCAAATGTCTCGTCAACCAAGGTAAAACGCCTCAAATTGGATCTGAAGTTAAGATTCAGCCGTGGAAAATTAAACAATATCTTGCCTGGCAACGTGAGTGGAAAATGTCAGAGTTGATTAGAGCGCTTGAGATCTTGGCGAACTGCGATGTGCGACTCAAGTCTGAAGCCGACAAAGAAACGATTTTTGTGACGAGCTTGATTGACGTGCTTGCAAAAGATAAATCGCATCTCGCTGCATATTAAACAAAATTAAGACAATTGTGCCTCAGGAGCGCGTAGCGTCACACGTACCACCTCAGGCATCGCACCGATTCTCACTGGCAAAACACTTGTTCCAATGCCTTTGGAGATGATCATCGTCGTATGTTTTGACAAAAACTTGCCCGCATCAAATCGAGGAAAGAATCCCTGGTTGGGCACATAAAGCGCTTGCAATCCAGCAATCGACAGCTGCCCGCCGTGGGTATGACCTGAAAGCACGAGGTTATAGCCCTCACGTACATACGCCTCAAAATGCTCGGGTCGATGGGCAAGTAAAATGCTCGGAAGCTCAAAATCATTCGCTGTTGCAACGTTTTGAGCGTCGTTGTTCTCGGTCTCATCTACAGCACGAGCAACAGCCCCATTAAGCGTATTACGAGTAGCCCTCGCAAGGTTCGTGAGGTGCTGATAATAGGCTGGACGTGAATAGCCGATGGAATCTCGGATGCCCTGCACAAGCACACGAGAACCTTCAAGATTAGCAACGTCATCCAGACTTGTCACCTGGCCAGACGCATCTACCGCAACCGCATTATCATCGAGCAAAACCACCCCGAGATCTGCAAGCGCTGGAGCAAGCTTAGCGTAATAGGTGGTCTCCTCGGGCGCAGGCAGCCCAAGTGCAATGAGCTCATAGAGATCTTGGTCTTGATCAGGACGTGGTCTGCGCTCGTGATTGCCGCTCACATAGAGTACAGGCGCTACCTCGGTAAGCTTGCCTGCATAAGCAAGACCAATCTCATAATTAGTATAACGAGAGTCGATCAAGTCGCCGGTAAGTGCAATCAGCTGAGGATTCATCGACTTCACAAGCTCAAGTACTGCACCATCATTACCATTCGGCGCAAACTGTGGAGCGTTATGTAAATCAGAGACGTGTGCGATTGTAAATCCATCAAAGGCAACGGGGAGGTTTGGCAACTTCACCTCATAATTCGTGAGTTTAATGGAATAAAACTCACGCAGGGCCTCAGCAGCATTAACTGCCATTGCGATGCCTGTCATGGCAGCACAGCCTTTGAGAAAAGTTTTTCGAGAAATACGTGTTGCCATAACAATCCTTGTATCTCGCAGGGTGATATCTCGTTTAACGAAACCTCGCTCAGCAAAGTCCCGAGGCAATCGTCATAGATGATCAGATCAGGTGACCTGCCTTTAGCAATCAGGTCTCACGAACAACTCCAGCCAAACAGCGGCACATAAAAAAATCCCCCGTTGGTCACCTTACCGCCAGCATAATCGTTAAAGTAAATCCAACAGGGGAGTGTTGTTTTGATCGCTTTAAGATCAGAGGATCAAAAATCCTTGAGAGAAATCCCGATGAGCTTAGCCCTCGATCTTGTTAACAGCAGCAAGAACGCCCGACTTGCGGTTAGCAGCCTGTTTCTTGTGGATGATGCCCTTACCAGCAGCCTTATCCAGAAGACGAGCAGCCTCCTGGGCAGCCTTCAGTGCCTGATCCTTATCCTGAGCCTGAGCTGCGACATGAACCTTCTTTACGGCGGTCTTAAGCTCGGACTTCACTGCCTTGTTGCGCATGCGGTTTTTCTCGTTGGTAATGTTGCGCTTCTTTTGACTCTTGATGTTAGCCACGTTGTTGCTTCCCTTTCAAAACAAACTCGTATCCATCTGCAGTGGGGCTGCAAACGTATCGGCATAATTTACCATGATTTTTTGCTAAAGACCAGCAGGTATATTGAGATGTCGTGCTCTTCACACAATCTTTAGTGATCACATTGAACTTGCAGGAAAAAACACCTAATATGCTCGCTATGTCTACTACTGATCCCACATATATCCGAAATTTTTCGATTATTGCCCATATCGATCACGGCAAGTCGACACTCGCAGACCGCATTCTTGAGTCAACCAAGACGGTCTCTGAGCGCGATATGATGGCGCAACTTTTAGACTCGATGGACATCGAGCGAGAGCGCGGCATTACCATCAAAAGTCAGGCTGTCAGGGTTCAATATGATGCCGATGACGGCCAAACCTATCACTTCAATCTCATTGATACCCCTGGTCATGTTGACTTTACCTACGAGGTGAGCCGCTCACTCGCAGCCTGTGAGGGTGCGGTGCTCGTAACCGATGCGACCCAGGGTGTTGAAGCGCAGACTGTATCAAACGCCCTGCTTGCGCTTGGAAATGACCTTGAGATCGTGCCAGCGGTTAATAAGATCGACCTTCCTTCTGCTGAACCTGATCGCGTTAAAGAGGAGATCGAGGAAGGATTCGCTATTCCTCGTCAGGACTGCGTGAGTATCTCAGCCAAAACGGGTGAGGGCGTGCATGATCTGTTGGAGTCAATCGTCTACCTCGTTCCTGCTCCTCAAGGTGATAAGGATGCTCCGCTTCAGGCGCTCATTTTTGACTCGTGGTACGACGGTTATCGCGGTGTCATCGCACTTGTGCGTATTGTTCAGGGTACGATCAAAAAAGGCGAACGCGTCTTGCTCATGCAGCATAATCAACAGTTTAACGTCGAGGAGATCGGCATTCGTCGCCCCGCAGAAACACCAGTTGGATCACTGAGTGTGGGTGAGGTTGGCTATGTGGTGACTGGGCTTAAAGATCCTGAGCTTGTTCGCGTTGGCGATACCCTCACGCATGCGCAAAATCCCTGCGCTCAGCCGCTGCCGGGATACCGTGACGTCAAGCCAATGGTCTACACCGGTTTGTTCCCGATTGATTCAAACCAGTATCCCGATCTGCGCGATGCCCTTGATAAGCTTCATCTCAACGATCCTGCTATTACCTACGAGCCAGAAACGAGCCAGGCACTCGGCTTTGGTTTTCGCGTTGGCTTTTTGGGACTGTTGCACATGGAAGTCATCAAAGAGCGTCTTGAGCGCGAGTTTGACCTCGACCTACTTGCAACTGCACCTTCAGTTGAGTATCGCGCACTCATGAAGTCGGACGAGGAGATCTGGTTTAGGAACCCCGAGGAGATGCCAGGTCCTGACACCTTTGTTTCACTTGAGGAGCCGTTTTTGTCGGTCAAGGTCATCGTACCACCCGACTACGTGGGTGCCGTCATGGACTTGACGGTCGAGCATCGCGGTGAATTTCTCGACATGCAATACCTCACTCCAACGAGCGTTGAGATGCACTGGAAGATGCCACTTTCTGAGCTCATCATGGATTATTTTGACCAGCTTAAGAGTCGTACTAAAGGATATGCAAGCCTTGACTATGAGATGTCAGGCTATCAGGAAAGTAATCTTGTCAAGCTTGATATCATGCTTGCTGGTTCAACAATCGATGCGCTCTCGTTCATCATCCACCGCGATAAAGCCTATCCGCGTGGCAAGACGCTGTGCCAAAAGCTCAAAGAGATCATTCCACGCCAGATGTTTGAAGTTGCCATTCAGGCGGCGATCGGCGGGCGCATTATCGCTCGTGAAACTGTCAAAGCAAAGCGCAAAGACGTGCTGGCCAAGTGCTACGGTGGTGACATTACCCGTAAGCGCAAGCTGCTCGAAAAGCAAAAAGAGGGCAAAAAGCGCATGAAGGCAATCGGTAATGTGGAGGTGCCACAAGAGGCATTCATGGCGGTGTTGACGGTTGATTAATTTACAGACGGGCATGCGCACCGGCAAGGACAGGATTCCGCCTCGGAGCTTTAGAGAGGCACTGAGTTCTCCTGCCGAGCCAACACTTGCACAGATGATTCGTGCTCGTGATTTTTCGCAGCCAGTGGTTGTGATGGCGCCAATGGCAGGTGTGACTGATCGCTCATACCGAGCTATTGCCCGAGAATTTGGCGCTCAGATGACCTACTCCGAGATGCTTTCAATGGCGGCAGTGTCCTATCGCTCACAAAAGACCTGGGATCTCGTCAATCCACATGAAACTGAATCAACCTTTGCCGTGCAGATCTTTGGCCATGACCCTGACGAGATGACGCGCGGCGCCGTGATGATTGCTGAGTATCTGGGGGATCGCCTTGAGCTCATTGACGTTAATATGGCGTGCCCCGTACGAAAGATCATTAAAAACGGAGATGGTTCAGCGCTCATGAAAGAGCCAGATCAGGCGGCATCAATTATTCGATCACTCAAAGCAGCGCTCGATGTGCCTGTGACCGCAAAAATGCGTATCGGGCTTTCTGACAATAATCTTTGTGGCGTTGAGTTTGCCCAAGTACTAGAACATGCCGGCGTTGACATGCTTGCTGTGCACGGGCGTACCG
>JAEZXW010000025.1 GCA_023419515.1 Actinomycetes bacterium | reverse complement strand
GAGGTGCTCCTCGCTCCAGTACGCGAGTTGGATCTGCTCGTCAGGGATCGCGCTCAGACGGTTCGCGATCAAAGGGACTTTTGCTTCCAGGCAAGAGTGCTCGTAAGAAGATAATGCGTGAGCCACGAGCAACGATTCGCAAGAGGGGAGAGCGCCCGTAATGCAGACAGACGCACGACATCAGTCGTCGGCACATGACGTGCAGGCAGAGCTAAGATCCCCCCAGGGTGGTGTTGTGATCGCTGCGGGTGGTACCGCAGGTCATATCAATCCAGCCATCGCCCTTGCCGAGGTCTTGCGCGATCGAGGGTATGCGATCCGTTTTATTGGAACACCCCACGGACTTGAGTCCACCCTTGTTCCTGAGGCTGGCTTTACCTTCATCGGGCTTAATGCCACCGGCTTTAATCGCAAGCGTCCGCTTACCCTCATTAAGAGTGTGGCCTATATGCTGCAGGGTCACAGTAAACTCAAGAAACTCTTTAAGGCAGATATTCCGCTCGTGGGCATTGGCTTTGGTGCCTATGTCGAGGTTGCTGCCTTGAGTGCATTGCAATCGCTTAAGATTCCGATTGCCATTCATGAGCAAAACTCGGTTCCCGGACTTGCTAATAAATGGATGGCTCGCCGTGCGCAGGCAATTGCGCTTACCTACCCAAGCACCGTTGAGCTCTTCCAGAGTAAGCTCAGTCAGCGCGGATCTCGCCACAAGAAGGCTCAGATCATTTTGACGGGCAACCCCGTGCGCCGTCAGTTTTTTGAGGCAACACGTGCGCAGGGGCGTGAGTTGCTAGGGCTTCCTGATGATGCACTTGTGTTGCTTGTTTTTGGTGGCTCGTCAGGAGCGCGCCACATTAATCAAGCGGTCGCTCGCATCAAAGATAAGCTACTCGCAATTAATAACCTCCACGTTGTGCATGCCACGGGCGCCAGTCAGTTTGATGAGGCATGTGAGCTTTTGGCTCTAACTGACGTTGAGCGTGAGCGCTGGCACGTCATCGACTACATCACCAACATGGGCGCTACCTTGGCTGCTTGTGACGTGGCGCTTACCCGAGCTGGTGCTTCTACTATTGCTGAGCTTGAGGCGATGAAGACGCCTGCGCTGCTCGTGCCTTATCCTTATGCGACTGAAAATCACCAGGAGAGAAATGCTCGTGATTTGGTCGAGAAAGGTGCGGCTTGCATGATCCTTGATCATGAACTTGATTCTGAGGCTTTTGAGGATGAGCTCATAGGGCTATTGGCATCCAGTAGTCGTCGAGAAGAGTTAAGGCTTGCTCTTGAACAGCGCGACGCCAAGCATGCGGCAGAGCGCCTTGCAGATGTTGTTGAATCACTCATGAAGAAAGATATGTGATGCACTCATGACAGAATTTGATGGACAAAGCACCAACGATCATCTGCAGGAAATCGTTAACCTTAAGGTTCAAGCTAAGGGAAAGACTAAGGACTTGGCATTCAAGCGGGTTCACTTCATTGGTATCGGTGGCTCGGGCATGAGTGGCATCGCCCTTGTTTTACATCAGCGTGGCATCACCGTGACCGGATCTGATCTTAAGACTTCACGTTTTTTGCAGCAGCTCGAGGCTCAAGGTATCCACGTGTTTATTGGCCATGATGCCAAGCATATCGCTCTCACTGACCCCGATGTTGTGGTGGTCTCAACGGCGATCCAAGAATCAAACCCTGAGTATCAGGCGGCGCGCGAGCAGGGTCGCATGATCTATCGTCGTGCTCAGATGCTGAGTGCTCTGGCGCACGGCTCAAAGACGCTTGCTGTTGCTGGCACGCACGGCAAGACGACAACGTCTTCGATGCTCGCGGAAACACTTGATCGAATGGGGCTTGATCCAACTTTTTTGATTGGCGGTATGATCGATACTTATAACGCCAACGGCCGGTTTGGTTCGGGTGAATACTTTGTGTGTGAGGCAGACGAGAGCGATGCTTCATTTTTGTACCTTGACCCTCATTTGGCGCTTGTGACCAATATCGAGGCAGATCACCTCGATCACTACGGTTCGCTTGCCAATATCAAACAAGCGTTTTGTGACTTTGTTGGCCGTCTGCCTCAAGATGAGCCAACCGGCGCGGTGATTTGCTGTGCTGATGATCTTGATCTGGTTGAGCTTATGCGTTCGACGGGAAAGCGTGTGATCACCTACGGCTTTGCTCAGGATGCCGATGTCCGCTGTGAGCGAGAGGTATCGTATGCCGCAGCTCATGCGCCCAACGAGGCAAGCGTGGCGATTGCAACCCAGTTTTCGGTTACCTTGCCGGACGGCACACAGGTACATGCGGCGCTCGGTTCAAATCCGGGTATCCACAACATCTTGAACGCCACAGCCGTACTTGCTGCTGTGCATACTCTCGGGCTTGATGTGCATAAGGCGGCACTTGCGATCTCTCAGTTTAAGGGCGTGCGTCGCCGTTTTGACGTGGTTGGCTTTGCTCATGCATCTCACGCCAATTCGGTTGCGATTGTCGATGATTACGCGCATCACCCCACTGAGATTGAAGCAACTCTAAAAGCCGCGAAAAGCCTGCCGTATCAGCGCGTTTGGGCAATTTTTCAGCCCCATCGCTATTCTCGTACGCAGGCTTTAGCTGATGACTTTGGCAGGGCTTTTGCAAGCGCCAATCGCGTGACGATCATGGATGTTTATGCCGCAGGCGAAACACCTATTCCGGGTGTGACTGGTAAGCTCATCGCCCAAAAAATTGAGGAGCAAAGCGGGTCAGAGGTGCAGGTGTCGTTTGTGCAAAACCGTCTTGAGCTCATCGATCAGATCGTTGCTGAGATGCAACCAGGTGACATCATTCTGACCCTCGGGGCAGGCGATATCACACGCCTTGGTACAAGCGTGCTTGAGGCATGCCAAAAACAAGGAATTCCCGTCAAGGTTGTGCGCCCATGACGGTCTTTGATGCAGCGCTCTCATTAGTGGGAAACCTCGAGGGTGATGTGTTGGAAGAGGAACAGCTTGCGCGCTATGTGGGACTCAAGACAGGCGGCGCCTGTGATCTTTTGATTCGGGTGGCAAGCCAGCGCGATCTCGAGCAGTCGCTTGCCGTGCTCAGTACCACTCAGGTTCCTTGGGTAGTGCTCGGCAAGGGTAATGGCGTGCTTGTTTCACGCGACGGATATCGTGGAGCGGTTATCGTGCTCGGCCGAGCTTTCCGTCAGGTTGAAGTTGACCTTAAAGCGAGGATTATTAAGGCAGGAGCAGGAGCTCAGGTTGCTCAAGTCGTTCAGGCTGCACATGAATATAGCCTCGGAGGTTTAGAGTTTTTAGCGGGTATTCCTGGCACGGTTGGCGGTGCGGTTTCACTCAATGTGACGAGCAATGCAGATCCTCATCACCTGCGTGCAATTGGTGAGATGGTAAAAACTGTGGTGACATACGCCCCGCAAAAGGGCTATACCACATATGATACAGTCGACATCGACTGGTATTATCATTGCTCAACCCTTGATCCACATGAGGTAATCGTTGAGGTTCATTTTGAACTTGAACAAAAGGATCAGGATGAGATTAAGGTTCAGATGCAACGTGAGCTCGAATATCGAGCAGCTCACTATCCGCTTCACGAAGCGGCAGTGGGCGAGGTGTTTCGGGCAACCACGACCCCCGCTTTAGCTGAACTTCTGCATGAAGCTGAAGTTTATGGCATGCGAGTTGGCGGAGCGCGGCTGAGCGATCAGAACCTCAATATGATTATTGGTACGTCTGACGTCACTGCTGATGACGTCGTGACATTGATGATGTTGGTAAGGCAGAGGGTGGAATCGAGCCATGGCGTTAGACTCAAACCTGAGATCAAATTCCTCGGGTTTATCCAGTAGTCGCTCACCGCGTTCAAGCGCGATGCGTCGCTCAATTCAATCAAAAAAGCGTGAACAAGCTGCCCAGACCCGCCTGAGCAGGTCTTCGAGTAAGCCTGACGATCGCGCGCGCCTGCAGGGTAGAACCTCAGCGCCATCAATTCAGCCACGAGCTTCGCAACGAAAACCGCAGTCTGGTAAGCCTCGTCGTTCGGCATCGCTTTTCAAGAATACGCCGTTGCCTTTGATGTTTGGCATCATTGGTCTCATTGTTATTGGCCTCATCGTTGGTGTGGTCTTGCACCTCTCACCAGTGTTTGCTATCCAGCAGGTCGAGGCAAATCGATGCGATCACATCTCGCCTGAGGCGTTGGGAACGTTGGCTGATATTCATGACGGCATGACGCTTTTAACTGTGGATAGTAAAAAGATTGAAAAGCGCCTTGAGACCAATCCATGGATCGAAAAGGCTGAGGTTGTTAAAGAGTTTCCGCACACCTTAAAGATCTACGTGACCGAGAGTGCACCAGTTGCGCTCGTCGAGCTCAAAGGCGATCAGGGGCTGTGGTATGTTACTCGCGATGGTCGTTGGTTGGCACCAGCGGGCTTAAAAGAAGGCCAGACGAGTAAAGACCTAGCCCAGCAAGAGGGAAGAGCGCTCATCACCGAGATTGAGGCAGTGCAGGGGCTGACTGCTGGCTCACCCATCACCGATGAGGGTGTCACGGGCGCCATCCAATATTTGACAGGTTTTTCTGATTATCTGTCCGGCCAGATCGTGCGTATTGCTGCGCCGAGCAAAGAATCCATCACACTTGCGCTCAAAAGTGGTGTTGAGATTTCGGTAGGAGCGCCCTCGCAGCTTACTCTCAAGGAGCAAGTGATCAGTGCACTTCTGGATCAGCATCGCGACGAGGTAACCTACATCAACGTGCGTGTGCCTGAACAGCCTGCCTGGCGAGGACTTGAAGGGCGCTAGAAAGTGCTGGCTCATTTGACGGCTCGGTTATAGCAGAGCCTGGCAACTTGGGCGACGTATCTACCTTACTCAGATACTTCACAGAGCTCGCCATCAAGGCAAATCTTAAGTGAACCAGCCAGATCTAACATTAAAGTTTCGCGTGAGAGTTTAAGCTTTAATCTCATTCGTGGAGCTTTTTCTGTGCTTCTGCCCACGATTTAGTCGATTTCTTCATCGTTTGGCGTTGTCGCTGCGCTCAAGATGTGCAAGTATTCAATTTATTGTCAATACCTTTACCTTCAAGGTTAACTTCAAGGTATACGCAGAATAAAGGCAGTAGAAAACGGGGGAAACTCGATGGCGCAAAAAGACAATAACAACTACTTGGCCATTATCAAGGTAGTTGGTGTTGGCGGTGCTGGTACAAACGCAGTCAACCGCATGATTGAGACCGGCGTCAAAGGCGTTGATTTCATCGTCGTTAACACCGATGCTCAAGCACTTGATATTAGTGAGGCTGATGTCAAGGTTCACATCGGCACTGATCTGACCAAGGGTCTCGGTGCTGGCTCCAATCCAGAGATTGGTGAGCAGGCTGCTGAGGAAAGTCGCAGCGCTATTAAGGATGCTCTGGCTGGCGCTGACATGGTCTTTGTCACGGCAGGCGAGGGTGGCGGCACTGGTACCGGAGCTGCCCCTGTTGTTGCTGACATTGCTAAAAACGAGATCGGCGCATTGACCGTCGGTGTTGTAACCAAGCCATTTACCTTTGAGGGCTTTAAGCGCGAGCGTTCTGCTGAATCTGGTATTGAGCGTCTGGCTGAGGTTGTTGACGCACTCATCGTTATTCCAAACGATCGTCTCCTTGATGTCGCTGAGAAGAAGATCTCAATGCTTGAGGCATTCTCATTTGCTGACGATGTCCTGCGCCAGGGTATCCAAGGTATTACGGGCTTGATCACCGTCCCTGGTATTATCAACCTTGACTTTGCTGATGTTCGCACGGTTATCAAGGACGCTGGCGATGCTGTTATGGGTATCGGTATTGCTTCTGGTGAGAACCGCGCACTCGAAGCTGCTCAGGAGGCAATCGCTTCACGCCTGCTCGAGAGCTCAATCGAGGGCGCTGATCGTATCCTCATCTCTATCGCAGCTGATCGTAGCCTTGGTATTCACGAGATTAGTGAGGCGGTCAGCCTGATTAAGTCTAACCTTGATGATGAAGCTAACATCATCATGGGTACGGTTGTTGATGAGTCGCTCAATGATCAGCTTCGCATCACCGTTATCGCAACGGGTTTTAGCGATCACAGCGCCCAAGCTGGCATGCTTGACTTCGATCACTCAGTGTCGGCTCGCAAGAGTGCTGAGTCGCGTCAGGCTGCACAAAGCCGCATGCACACCCAGAACGCTTCTTCGTTCACCCGTTTTGATAACCCTGATCTTGAGATGCCTGATTTCTTGAAGAACGGTAATCTGTAATCTACTGCAGTAGATTTAACGCACGATGATGAAACCACCTTTGCCTGGGCTTTCGCACATCGTTACTCCTTTGGGAGTGGGATTTGATGTGCTTGAGCTTAGCAAAGGTGGTTTTGATATCTGCGCTGGTTTTACTCATCGCACAGGTGGAGTAAGCCGCGCGCCCTACGCCTCGCTGAACCTTGGGTTTCATGTTGGAGATGAGCCAGGGCATGTGGTGCAAAATCACGATCGCGCTCTTGCGGCGCTAGCGGCCTATCACGGCTCACCGCTCCCCAGTACGACCGTATTTCCCAACCAAGTGCACGGCACTGATCTTGTGACACTAGCGAGCGAGGATGAGGTCGCTCATTACGCTCAGCGTGCGGGAGCGTTCGATGCTGATGGTCTGGTTACCACCATCCCTCAGGTGGCGCTCAAGCTTTGCTTTGCTGATTGCGTACCCGTGCTTGCCTGGGTGGCTGGCAAGGCTGTTGGGGTCGCTCATGCTGGGTGGCGAGGAGTGATTGGCGGCATTGCATCCAAGCTGGTGCGCGAGGTTGCCACATGTGCCCAAGTGAATGCAGGTGAGGTGCAGGTGGTCTTTGGTCCACACATTGGCGGGCAGCACTATGAGGTTTCACCTGAACTTGCAATGCAATTTGTCGATCGCTTTGGTGAGTCGGTGCTCAGCCTCATCGAGGGTCGCCCGTACTTATCGCTTACTCGAGCACTCGAGGTAGACTTGAGTACCCTAGGGATTCAGCCTCTGGTTGAGCCTCAGGCATATGAGCAAGACTTGAGCACGACTGCTCATCCTGAGCGGTATTTTTCGTATCGGCTCGAGGGGCCGACCTGTGGTCGTCACGCACTCTATGCGTGGCTGCCTGCTTAAAGGAGCTGATCATGTATGACCAACGATAAGCAGCAGCACGCTATTCACGACGCCGCACGGGCATCAGCTGGCGACGTGCGTGTGTCATATCTCTGTCAAGCGAATGATCGACAAACGCAAGAGTTCTTTGCTGCACGTAAGACCCAGATTAAAGAGGCTATCCGCGAAGCGGCGCGATCTGCTGGTCGCAATCCCGATGATGTTGAGCTTCTTGCGGTCTCCAAAACACTTGTCGGCAATGATTTTTGCTCAGCAATCAAGGCGGGCTATCGACAGTTTGGCGAAAACCGTGTCCACGTTTTGCAGGAGCGTTTTGCTGCAATCGAGGCATGCCAGGCATCGGGTTTAAGCTTTGATCTCATCGGTCATTTGCAGACCAATAAGGCTCGTCATGTCGTGGGTAAAGTGCGTCTCATCCATTCGGTTGACAGCGTCCATCTTGCCCAAAAGCTCAACGAACTTGCCGCTGCAGCGAACGTAAACCAAGCCATCCTGTTGCAGGTTAATCTCTCTCATGAGGAGAGTAAGTCAGGCTTTGACGAGCAGGAGTTACTTGCAAGCCTTGAGATTCTCGTCAATCTCAAAAACATCGAGATTGCAGGACTTATGACGATGGCTATGCAAGGTAACTTAACCAAGGCTCAGCGCACCTTTGAAGCGTGTAGAAATTTGCGCGATGTGATCCAGACCGAGGTTGGAGACGCGTGGAACTTGGCTACACTTTCGATGGGCATGAGTGAGGATTTTATTGCAGCAATCCAAGAGGGCGCGACCATCATACGCCTTGGTCGCACGCTATTTGATAGGGAGTAATCATGGGACTTCTTGACAACATCAAAGATCAAATTTCACGCGTGAGTGGTGGTTTTCGCCAGCCCGAGTATGAAGAGTATGAGGATGAGGGCTATTACGATGAGCCTGAGGTCGAAGATGTCTCGGGTGTAAAGG
>JAEZXW010000012.1 GCA_023419515.1 Actinomycetes bacterium | reverse complement strand
GTACTTAATGGCACTCTCGCGCTCTTGTGCTGCCTCAAGCTCCTCTTTAGAGATAGCACCCGCATAACCGAGGATATGCGCTGCGAGCGAACCATTAGGGTAGGTGCGCACCGCACGACTTTCGATCTTCACGCCTGGAAAACTATCGGCGTGTTCCGAAAGATATGCCACCGTGGATTCAGACACATCGACTGCAATTGTATGCGGTGCCGCTGAGCCTTCGGAATCATCAAGAATTCGGCGCTTGACTACTGCTTTTGGAAGACCAAGAAGGTTGGCGAGCTTGCGAACCGTGAGTTCATCTTGGGCGACATCCTTAACAGCGCTCACGGCAATACTCGGGCGGTTACCAACGAGTAGGTTGCCGTTGCGATCGAGAATTCGCCCGCGCGATGCCCGCGTCGAGATCTTGCGAGTTAAGTTTTGATCAGCCTTGGAAACGTACTTCTCGTGAGAAAGTACCTGCATACCCCATAGACGCATCGCCAATACGCCAATGATGCCGCTGATGGCACCACTCAGGAGCATGAGCCGCGTTCCGATCGAAAGCTGACCCTTTTGCGTTTCACTACCTGTACTTGCCGAGGGCTTGGTGCCTAGACCACCGCCACCGACATCGCCCTGCACCTTGATATCAGTGCCCTGCCCCTTAGGGCCAGTAAGATTAGGGGTTTGTTGTTTTGAACCGAGGGTATCTGAGGGTAACGTCGGCGTAAACCACGTGCGAATGGCGAAGTACAGCAAGACCGCACCAAGCACAAAACTCACGATGACAAGAATGATCCCGATAATGACGGCTGGTTGCATGAGGCAACACCTCTCAAGAACCCGCGTACAGTTATTTCAGTCTGCTGCTCGGCGCGAGCACGCGAGCACGGCGCGTGCCAGAACTGTTCTTTTGAACCGATAAGCGCTGAGAAACAGAAGACGCACCACCGCCGCGAGGCGCAGCATGGCTGCCAAGCTTTTGTGATGACAAGAGCTGATAGATCACAGCCGCCACGACCAATGACACAATACTTTGGCCAACGATGCGAGCAACAAGCCCGCCGATCGAAGGCAGCTCAGCACCAAAGATGTTGAGCAAGAACGGATAGGCGATTTCAGCACCCACGATAATTGCTGTAAACATCAACAAAGCACTGGCTAACTCTTCCTTAAAAAGATCACGCTGAAAAAGCCCGGCGGCAAAACCAAGCACCGCACCAATACATGCCATAACGCCAACAGGTCCTCCTGAGGCTAAGTCATAACAAAGTCCGCAGATAAAACCAGTGATACTTCCTGCTCGTGAACCCAGTGCCATGGCAACCATGCACCAAATGAGACACCAGCCATTGGGCTTAAGCCAATCAATAGGGATCTGCGAAAAGATCCCGACCTGCAGCAAGACCAGGCAGATGCCAATTATCACAAGCGGACGGATACTTGCAGCACCCAACCCGTTTTCAAGGCTCATGAGACATCCCCTCCTTGCTTTGCTTGCTGATCGCTGGTTTTATCGGCACCATTACCCTCAATGCTGGCGCCTGAGGACGCCTCACCCTCGACAGCCTGTTGGCCTTCTGGTGCCTTATATTCTGGCTGGTTATCAGGGTCATTAAGTGACGTGACCACCAAGACCTCACGAAGTCGACTCACGTCAATCGCCGGCTTAATCGTCACCTCGGCATAAAGGTTGGTCGGCGCCTTGTTCACTGAGGTTACCGTACCGACCAAGATGCCGCGCGGATACACTCCACCAAGGCCCGAGGTGATGATTGCATCCCCCACCGTAATATCGGTATCGAGCGGAAGATACTCAAGGCTCAACATGCCTGACAGCGTTCCGTTTACCACCGCCTGAGTGCGGTTCTTTTGCACCATGACCGAGACACCGGCACGCTCATCGGTCACGAGACGCACGGCAGCACTTGCTGGGCCCACTGAGATCACGCTGCCAATAAGACCACCTGGCCCCACGACAGGCATGTTAACCTCTATACCTTGCATAGCGCCCTTGTTGATAGTAATCGTTCGCGTCCAACCCGTCTCATCAAGTGCGATAATGCCTGCGGATAGGGTTTTGAGCTGATGTAAGTTTTTTGTCTCAAGCAAAGCGCTCAACTCTTTGTTTTCTTGCTCATACTCTGCAAGACGGGCATTTTCTGCCTTGAGCCGAGCGTTTTCTTCTTCAAGCTCAGTGAGTGTTGCCTCTTGCGCTGTAGCGTTATGAGAAATCGTCTGCACAGTTTGCACCGGTGAAAGCACCAAGCGACCAACCATCTGCACGGGATAGACAGCCGTTTGATAACCTGCTCTCAGTATCCCCAGCACGGGATGATTGGCAACGCGCACTGAAAGCGTGATCAGCAAAAAAGAAATGAGGACACAAACAATCAGCGCACCGATTCCAGGAATCACGGTGCGCTGGTTAATTTTAGTGGATCCTACTCGTTTGAGCGCCATAGCCCTTATCGACCGCCGCTTTGCATGTACGGACGAGTGAGCGCGTCACTTTCGAGCACCTGGGCGCAACCCTCAACAACGTTGGTCAATGCTGTTTGTGAAACATGAACCGGTACACCCGTCTCGGCACGAAGACGCTCATCAAGACCGCGCAGCAAACCGCCGCCGCCCGTCAACCAGATGCCATAGAACATCAAATCGCTTGCCAAGTCTGGTGGCGTATCATCCAAGGTCTCTTTGACCGCCCTAATGATCTCGTTGACTGGAGCGGTGAGCGCCGAACGAATTTCCTCAGACTCGATGCGCACCGTCTTGGGCATGCCCGTAACAAGATCACGGCCATTGACCTCGACGTCAAGCTCCTGAGCAAGTGGTGCAGCAGAGCCGATCTTGATCTTGATCTCTTCTGCTGTGCGCTCACCAATAAGGAGGTTATACGCCTTTTTGGCGTGATTCATGATCGCAGTGTCGAGCTCATCGCCCGCCGTGCGAACGCTTGTTGAGACAACAATACCGCCTAAAGAAATAACAGCGACCTCGGTCGTACCACCACCGATGTCGATAACCATCGAACCGGTTGGTTCCTCAATGGGCAAGCCTGCGCCAATTGCTGCAGCCATAGGCTCCTCGATCAGAAACGCCTGACGCGCTCCTGCCTGGATTGATGCCTCAAAAACAGCACGCTTTTCGACGCTCGTGACGCCTGAAGGCACGCAGACTACCACACGGGGCCGTGGTGACCACGGAAAACGGCGATCTTGCGCCTTGTTGATGAAGTAGCGAAGCATCGCCTCGGTCACATCAAAGTCTGCAATCACACCGTCTTTGAGCGGACGCATAGCGACGATATTGCCCGGAGTACGACCAAGCATGCGCTTTGCTTCGGTGCCTACCGCAAGGACGCGACGCTCCTCTTTTTCGATTGCAACAACCGATGGCTCATTGAGCACAATGCCCTCACCTCGAACTGACACCAATGTATTTGCAGTGCCAAGGTCGATCGCGAGGTCTCCACCTAATGAACCAAACAACATATCTTGGATTGACACGTTTGCTGCCTCATTTCAATTACAAATCACGCGTCAGGCTGCATGCTCGGCACATATAGCCGAGCATAAACAAGCATTAAACAGGACAATTACTTGCCAAAAAAGATTGCGATCTCGCGCTCAGCAGACTCTGGTGAATCGGAGCCGTGAATCACGTTCTCATCAACATTCAAGCCAAAGTCACCACGGATGGTACCAGGGCATGCCTCAGCACAGTTGGTTGGGCCCATAAGGCGACGCATGTTCTTCACTGCCTCATCACCGCTAATAACCATCTTGACGACAGGACCGGAAGTAATGTAATCGATCAAGCCCTGGTAGAAAGGCTTGCCTTCATGCTCAGCATAGTTAGCTTGCGCCTGCTCAAGCGTTACGGGCTCAAGCACCATGCGCTCAACCGTCAAACCAGCCTGTTCGATACGAGCCAAGATCTGACCGATATGACGATTCTTTACAGCGTCTGGCTTGATCATGATGTAGGTCTTCTGATGCATACTGTCTGTCCTTTCACAGGTCTTTGTATCGAATTGATCGAAAACGCCTTAGAAACTCCCTCAGGCGTCAGATCATTGTAGTGTCCTTTGCCCGTGAAGCAAGAAGTTTGCACACCTTACCTCACTTTTGTCATCGTCCTTATTGCCCCGCTTCTGCCGAAGCAAAATCGAGCCTAATTTCACGAACCTTAAATCCAAGGCCGTCACGCTCAAGCGAAACGAGATAGTGCACCTCGCCCGACTGAGCCAAGCGCTGAGTTACATATGCTTGAGACGAGAGCATCTCGCGATCAATTCCTTCGATCGTAATCATCGAGGTACTGCCCAGTTCACGAAGCATGTGCGTACGATCTTCTTCGCTTACACTCTTTGCCCATGCCGCAGAATGCACACCATCCTCGCGCGAATTGTCCTCAAAGAGCTTTTCGATGGTCTGCTCTTGAGTCGGCAATCCATAACCACGCCAGAAAGCAAAGGCCAAAGCCCCCGCAGCGATGAGCAGCAGGATCATAAAGGCGATAAAGATCTTAAGCCCCACGTGCTTGTTTTTACGCTCAGCTTTCACCTGTTTTTTTGAGATCTCTTTCATCTCTGGCTCGGTGATATCAAAAAAGCCAGACTCCTCAGGCGACGGCATGAGCGTACCCGATGCACCCGTTGGATCGAGCGGATCAAGCAAGGCCAAGAAGCTATCGGTCGTGCCGTCAGGAGAACCAGCAGCCGCGCGACGACGAGCAGCACAAACCTCGCGCGCGCTATTGTAATCGCGAGCAGCCTCTTCACTAAGCTCATAGTTGCCACGAGCAAGCGCGCTTTCAAAC
>JAEZXW010000102.1 GCA_023419515.1 Actinomycetes bacterium | reverse complement strand
AAATATCAAAAAACGAGGTGTTCAAGTTCCTTGTTTTATGCATATCTAGCTTGATATTTTGCTTTTATGCTGTCATGTCCTCAGTATCCGGTTTTCAAGGTTCACGCGCTCGCCTCTCGTGCGGCGCGACTTAGTACAATATCGTTCTGATGGGTCTCGGTCAACTAAAATTTTCGGTGAAATTCAGTTCCACAATTCAACCATATCTTGAGTTTGAAACGGGCGTGTGCCCCAACTCATTGTTGTTGAACGATACGCGTTAAGTTCGGAATACTTTACTCCTTGTCGAGCGCTTTTGCAATCTCATTTCTCGCCAAGTCAACGCCAATTACAACGCAATCAACCTGAGGCAAACTGAGGACTGGTGTCTCGGTGTCACTACCCGCTGACTGAACTGCCTCGACTTGAGCAAGATCGACCTCTCGCCCTTCAATGAGATACTGCGTGCCAACAAGTTCAAAGTGCAGATAACACTGCTGATTACCTTGCGGCTTGCAGCGCACCCAACCCTTTGAACGATGGATCACGCCATACTTACCGCTCATGAGCTCATCGAGAAAATAAATCAGATCATCAGGGCTATTGAGGGTGATGTCGCGCACACTCATTGAGCTTAAGTTTTGCGCAGGGTTTTGTTCGTCGTGACCGTGCCCATGACCGTGATCATCGCCATGATCATGGTCGTGATGAGCATGGTCGTGTTGGTGGTCATGGTCATGATGCCCGTGGTCGTGTCCATGTTCATGATCGTGATCGTGACTATGATCGTGCTCGTCATCATAGTCATGCTCGTGGCGCTCGGGCTTATCGGCATCGTGATAGGTCAACACACCCGAAGTCGTGTAAGGCAAATGATCCGTAAGGAGCTTCTGGTAAAACTCGGCAGGCTGCTCCTCGTGCGCCAAAACAATCTGAGCACCTGGGTTCAGCTCAGCAATCACTGCTTTGAGATCATCAATCTCATCCTGATCAAGAGCTTGCGCCTTACTGATCACCACGATATGTGCGTTGGTTAACTGATCTTCCCAGCACTCAGCAAACTGTTGATGCTGCATCCGATAATGCATCGCATCTATTACCACGACCGCCTTGAGCAGTACGATACGTTCGTAGGTGATCTTTTGAATGCTTTCGACAATACTACCGAGAAACCCAACACCCGTGGGCTCAACAATGAGGTACTCAGGATCAAGCGCGTGAGCGATCGTCATGACCGAGGCACGAAAATCACCCTTCATCGAGCAACAAATGCAGCCTTCGGTCAACTCAAAGACCTGGAGAGCATCAACACTGGGCTCATCAGGGGCAGCGCCTGCCTGGCGCAAGAGATCGCTGTCAATATTGACATCGCCAAACTCGTTCTCACAAACCACGATATTATGACCAGCGTGCTTAACCAGTGATTTGATAAACGTGGTCTTACCTGCACCGAGAAAACCTGAAACGACGAGGATCTTCATAACGCCAATCCCTCTAATCCAATGTGATTGATGATGTATGCGCTCACCTGCGCGGTGAGCCCCTCTCCCCTGATTTTGAAGGCACAATCGAACAGGATCGCGAGGAGAGAGTACGTAGACAAGTATCTACCTTCAGACGAATAAAAAAGGGTGACCCACCCAAGCTGGCGGATCACCCTTGAAAAATTTACATCTGCGTCAATCCAAAGATGCAATCTTACAGATCGGAGCAAGTAACAACAGGCTTGATGAGGTCTGCTGGCTTATCCTTCATGAGCATAAGTGCATCCTCAACATGCTTAAAGCCATCGAAGCGGTGCGTAATGAGCTTTGAAACATCAAGCTTGCCAGCTGCAACGAGGCTTGAAAGCTTCTCCATGCGGCGACGACCACCAGGCATAAGGCCACCAAGGATCTGCTTGTGACCCATACCAACGCCCCACTCAACACGAGGAATGTTGATGTAAGTGCCGCTACCGAGGTAGTTAACGTTACCGAGCTTACCGCCTGGCTTGAGAGCCTTAATTGCAGGCTCGAAGGTGTTAACGTTACCACCAGCGACGATAACGCGGTCAACACCCTGGCCGTTGGTCATCTCGAGAACCTGCTCGTCAATCGCACCATCACGATAACCGATGAAGTCGGTTGCGCCATAGAAAGCCGCAGCGTCACGGCAGACCTGGCGGGTGCCGACAGCGATGATACGAGAAGCACCGCGGAGGTTTGCACCAGCAACAGCCATAAGGCCTACAGGACCAATACCAACGACAAGAACGGTGTCACCGTACTGAACGTCAGCAAGCTCAGCGCCGTGGAAACCGGTAGGAACCATATCTGAAAGCATGCAAGCCTCTTCTGGGGTGATGCCCTCAGGAAGATGAGCAAGGTTACCATCAGGATCATTAACGTGAACGAACTCACCAAAGAGACCGTCCTTGAAGTTTGAGAACTTCCAACCAGCAAGCATGCCGCCGGAGTGCATCTGGAAGCCACCCTGAGCCTCTACTGAGTTCCAGTCTGGAGTAATAGCAGGAATCAAAACCTTATCGCCAGGCTTGAAATCCTTAACGAGAGAACCGACCTCAACGACCTCACCGCAACCCTCGTGACCAAGGATCATGTCGTGACGATCGCCGATAGCGCCTTCCCAAACGGTATGCACGTCTGAGGTACATGGAGCAAGTGCCAGCGGCTTGATGATTGCATCAAGAGGACCACACTCTGGACGATCCTTCTCAATCCAACCAGTCTTGCCAATACCGAGCATTGCAAAACCCTTCATAAGGCTTCCTCCTTTTTAGCCTCGTGTGCGTAAGTTGGCTCACCAACCCTTGCAACATTTATCTACTTGATTATAGAAAATCGATATATGAGTAATTGTGCATAAGATGTGTTAATTATTTTCTATCAAAATCAGCACATTTGAGGAAGCTACAGGTTAGAAGGGGTGTTGCAGGCTACTAAGCAGGAGCTCAGTGAGGGGCTCACATCATCGAGATGGAGAATTTGCAACGGTAGCAAGTTGTACGAATTTTGATACGTCAGCAAGCGTGTTTTAGACGCTATCCAATGAGCTGGTGTAGACGCAATCCACTCACGGTGGCTGCATATAAAACTAGCTAAACGCTCGTACATGGGACTGGCTTAATCAGCTCCAATCAGCACAAGAACATTGCCATTGAAGACATAACCGCCCTCTTCAGCCGATACGACAGTCGCAATATTGAGTTCTTGTGCGAGGTTTTCAGCAGACTTCTTATACTCGCTACTCTTGTAGACGACCACGGTTTTATCAGCACTACTTTTGGCGTTACCCACCTCGCCAATCTTGTATGAAAGTCCCTTGACCTTCTCGGACAAGCTGTTTGCAGCGCCTTTTTTATCACTACCGTTTTTGATCGTAACGGTCACTTGACTGGGTTCAAGGTTGCCGCTTGCCTTCTTTTCTCGTTCGGTGGTGCGCTGATCCTCAATATTGGTTGAATCCTGTGGATTAACCATTTCACCTGCGCGAACCGCATCCATCATGGCCTTCCACGCCGCTTCATCAGCAACAACGTATGAAATGCCATCAATACCCTGAGGTGAGGATGGAACCACGAGGGTCTCAAGCGAGGCATCGAGGTCGATGCCTCTAAACGCCGTCATGAGCCCAACGATCTCAGTAACATCCATGTCAGTGGAAACAATCTTAGTGATCGCATCGATACCGGCCGTCATCTCGATAAGCGACGACTTATTGAGCAACTGATCAGCAAGGGCGGAGAGGAACATACGCTGGTGACGCATGCGTGAATAATCTCCGTCAGGGAACTTTCGGCTACGACAAAATGCCAGCGCAGCCTCACCGTTTAAGGACTGAAGACCTGGCTCAATGATGATTGGACCGACGTTTCTGTCATCAATACGGACAGGGACATCGATCTCGACGCCACCAATCGCATCAACGACATCGCGAAAGCCCTCAAAGCTCACCTCAATAAAAT
>JAEZXW010000015.1 GCA_023419515.1 Actinomycetes bacterium | reverse complement strand
GTTAATCAGGTGCGGCAAGCCAGGGCAACCATCGTCCAGCTCGTCTCAACGATTGTACGCACCCTGCTGTTGCAGAAGCCAACATCTCATGACGATGATCACAAGATCAGGCTCGGCCTTTATTTTCTGGAGATTCCAACCAAAGAAAAAGAGGAGTTCGAGCACCGCTTTGGCATCCCACTTATGAACACCTATGGCTCGACCGAGACTATCGGCTGGGTGCTCACCGATCCCCCAACTGGCGAGCGTCGTTGGCCGGCGGTTGGTCGCGCTGGTTTGGGCTACGAGGTTGCCATCCGTGATGAGCACGGCGTTGATTTGCCTGCTGGCGAGCTTGGTGACATCTGGGTCAAGGGTGTTCCTGGCAAGACCATCATGGTTGGCTACTTTGAGGATGAGGCGGCGACGGCTCAGTGTATGACAGCGGATGGCTGGTTCATGACGGGCGATAAGGGCTGGCAGGACACAGACGGCTGGTTTTACTTTGTCGATCGCAAGTCAAACATGATTAAGCGCTCGGGCGAAAATATCTCGGCGAGTGAGGTCGAGACGGTGCTCATGTGCCATCCCTTTGTGCGCGAGGCGGCCGTGATTGGTGTGCCCGACCCCATCAAGGATCAGGCGGTCAAGGCGTTCATCATCCTCGATCCCAATGCTGCTTGCTCGTATGCAGCCTGTTCGCTCGATGCTACCCAAGATCGTCTCCGGGATTTTTGCGCCCAGCACCTCGCCTCGTATAAGGTTCCGAGCTTTTTTGAATTTGTGGATGAGCTTCCGCGCACTGTCAGCATGAAGGTGTCAAAGCGCGCGTTGCGCGAGGAAGCAAGCGCTGGGAAGTAAGCGCTGTTTTACCGGAGCAGGAGCTTTTCAGCATGCGGATGAGCCCTTGAGCAAGGCAGTCCAATCGTTCGTCAACAGCTATTCGTCAAGCATTAAGAGAAAGGATGCGACATGGCGATCAGTACTGAAATTGTTGGAAAAGAGTTTGGCCCATTTGTTCGCGAGTACACGTTTCGCGATCTTGAGATCTGCGCACTCGGCTGCGGCGCCGCTTATGACGGCAAGACCGACCTTGAGTATGTGAACGAGGTTGATCCCAAGAATCCTCAGCTTAAGGTGCTGCCGATCTTTGGTGTGCCACTGACCGTGCACGAGGAGATGACCAAGACCCTCGACTATGGCTATAACTACGCAGGTTCGCTGCACTATGGTTTTGAGATTAACTTCCACGCGCCATTCAAGATGAACGATCGCATCGAGACTTTTGTGACCCAGGATGCTCTGTATGACCGCGGAGAAGGACGTGGCTGTCTATCAAAGCAGACGGGTCGCTCTTACAGTGCCGATGGCACGCTACTTTGCACCTGCGAGACCTGGGACTGCTGCATCTTTGACGGCGGTTGGGGTGGACCAAAGCCTCCTAAGGACATCGTCGAGATGCCTGAGACCGCTCCAGATGCCGTAGTCGAGGAGACCTTCCCACTCAACCAGCCACTGATTTACCGCCTTATGGGCGACTGGCATCAGCAGCACATCGACTGGTCTTACACCGAGCAGACCGGCCTTGAGCGCCCGATCGCTCACGCCATTAGCTATGCCGGCATGGTCATGCGTCATGCCATCGCAACGTATTTCCCCGGTGAACCAGAGCGCATGAAGCGCTTTAAGACCCGCGTGACGTCTCCGCTGGTTCCAGGAACCAAGCTGCACACCGAGATGTGGAAGGTCGGCGAGAAGGAGATCCGCTTTAGGCTGGTCGACGCTGATTACCAGGAGACAGGCGCTAAGCCTCACCTGAACTTCGGCATCATCGAGTGGGAGTAAGCCTCCTGCGAAGGCTTTGTAGTAACTAATTTGACATAGAAAGGGTGTTATTGGATGAAGCAGGCAGATACACAATCAGCTTGTGGTGCCACGACGACCATCGAGGATATCGAAATAACACCCTTTCTTAAGCGCGTGACGTTTTTTTCGAGCGGCGGCTCGTTTCTTGACGGATATGTGTTGTCGCTCATCGGTGTGGCGCTCACGCAAATTATCCCGCATTTTCAGCTCACCGAGGCTTATTCAGCCGCTGTTGGCGCTTCGGTGCTGGTGGGTATTTTTGTCGGCACCTTACTTGGTGGATATGTTACCGACCTGGTCGGCAGGCGCCGTATGTTCATCATCGACGTTGTCGCAATCGCGCTGTTTTCGGTCTTGAGTATCTTTGTTACGACGCCGTTACAGCTGGTACTCGTACGTTTTTTGATCGGTGTCTTTGTGGGCGCCGACTATCCTATCGCCACTTCGCTCATCGCTGAATTTACTCCCAAAAAATATCGTTCGATCTCGATGGGCATGGTTTCGGCAGCCTGGTATTGCGGGGCGACGGTTGCGGCGTTCGTGGGATATGCCTTTTATGGCGTGGTAGATGGCTGGAAGTGGATGCTTGGCTCTGCTGTGGTGCCGTGCATCGTTATGCTGATTGGCCGTCATGACATCCCTGAGTCGCCTCTGTGGTTGGCACAAAAGGGGCGCGCACAAGAAGCCCGCGAGGTGCTCGATAAAACCTTTGGCACCAACATCACGCTTGAGGTCGAAGACCCCGAGGGTAAGACGAGCTTTTTGGAGTTCTTTAAGTCGGGCTATTTGGGGCGCGTGCTCTTTCTTGGTATGTTTATTCTCTGCCAAGTTGTCCCCATGTATGCCATCTACACCTTTGGACCGCAGATTATGGCTGCATTTGGGCTGGCAGAAGGCCATATGTCCATTTTGGGCGAGGCAGTCGTGAGTTTCTTTTTCTTGGTGGGCACCTTTCCAGCGATGATCTATCTCAACCGATGGGGAAGGCGACCCGTGCTCTTGGGAAGCCTGTTCTTGATGGCGATTGGGCTTTTGATCTTAGGCATTGTGCCATCGGCTCCCATTATGGTAATCATTATTGGTTTTGGGCTCTATGCGTTTTTCTCGGGCGGTCCGGGCATCTTGCAATGGCTTTATCCCAACGAACTTTTCCCCACACACGTGCGCGCAACGGCGGTTGGTATTGCCATTGCGTTTTCGCGTATCGGTACGGTGATCGCGACGTATATGACCCCAATCTTTTTGGTACGCTTTGGCATTGGTCCTACGATGCTGGTCGCTGCTGCGTTGGTTATCATCGGGCTCGTGCTCTCGTTTATCTTTGCGCCAGAAACCAAGGGCAAATCACTCGCTGAGTCCTCGCGCCTCGATTAAGCAGTGTAGGCGAGCGTCCCGATTGAGTCACCGTTCTCGATCCGCGCTCTCAATCGCGGTGGGTCGAACCTCCGCTCTCGAGCTGTCACCCCAATTTGCTGCTCTTGAGCCACCTTCAGCCCATGTCTGACCCTTGCGCTACAATGACGAGCAATCACTCATTACTAACAGTTGTCCGGAAAGAAGTGATGCTCATGGGTAGCAATTTGTCCAGCGAGCCAGTGGTACTCGATGGTCCCGATAAAGCATTGGTAGCGCACGCAAAAAACGCTGGAAAGCCTGGGGCTGAATCAGGCAAAATCCTGCTTGAACGCATGAATAGCTCTCATCAAGAAATGGCACTCTGGGCATTGGGTGCCCTCGATTTATCGCAGCCTATTGTTGACGCTCTCGACATTGGATGTGGCGGCGGTCAAAACATTAAAAACATCCTCGGGTTGGCGCCCGATGCCCATGTCCACGGCGTTGATCATTCTGAGGTGGCGCTATCGCTGGCGCGCGAGGTGCTCGCGGATGAGATTGCTGCCGATCAGGTTGAGCTTCACGAAGCATCGGTGCTCTCGATGCCGTTTGCTGATGAAAGTTTTGATCTCGTGCTGGCATGCGAAACGATTTATTTTTGGCCAGAAATTGACAAAGCATTTGCTGAGGTCAAGCGTGTTTTGCGTCCCGGTGGTCGCTTCTTGATCATTTGCGAGGATGGCTATCCGGGCAAGGGTTTTAGCGAGTATGTTCATGTGCGCTCGCTCGAAGAGATCGAAGCGCTGGTGCAGCAAGCTGGTTTCATGAGTTTTTGTGGGCTGCGTCATCGACCCGATCGCTGGATTGCTGGTGTGGCAGTAAAGGCGCTTGGTTAACTGTTGTGAGCGCGCGTAAGGCAGGAGCAGATCATGATCAGTCAAGAGCACGTGGTATTTGCCCAGGATAAAGATAGCTTGGAACCAGTGAGTTTGCCGCTCAAGATAGCAAATCGTCATGGCCTGATTGCGGGAGCCACCGGTACCGGTAAGACGATCACGGTCAAGGTGCTGGCAGAGTCGTTTTCTGCCGCTGGTGTTCCTGTCTTTTTGCAGGACGTTAAGGGTGATCTATCGGGCATGGCAGCACCTGGTCTTGATTCGGCTGACATGCAGGCACGTATCGAGCGCTTTGGGATTGAGGGCACCTTTGATTATCAGGCATATCCAGTCGCGTTCTGGGATCTCTTTGGTGAAGATGGTCTGCCTGTGCGCACCACGATCAGCGAGATGGGTCCTGACTTGATTGGCAGACTGCTGGGACTGACTGAGGTTCAGCGCGGTGTGCTCTCACTCGTCTTTCGGGTGGCCGATGATGAAGGCTTGCTGCTGCTCGATCTCAAGGATCTGCGCAGTCTGCTTATGTATGTGGCTGATCATGCCAAGGAGTATCGCGCAACCTACGGTAACGTCACGACGCAGACGGTTGGGGCAATTCAGCGAGCGCTACTGACTCTCGAGGAGCAGGGCGGTAACGTGTTTTTTGGTGAGCCTGCCCTCGATATTACCGATTGGCTGCAGGTCGATGATGAGGGTCGCGGTGTCATCAACATCCTTGATGCGCAAAAGCTCATCCACACGCCACTTATGTATTCGACCTTCTTACTCTGGATGCTTGCCTCGCTTTACGAGAACCTTGACGAGGTTGGTGATCTTGATAGGCCTCGACTCGTGTTCTTCTTTGATGAGGCACATCTGCTCTTTGATGGCATGCCCAAGGCGCTGCTCGAAAAGATCAGGCAGGTTATTCGTCTGATCCGCTCAAAAGGCATCGGTATCTATTTTTGCACTCAGCTTGCGACTGATCTTGATACTGAGGTTGTCAGTCAGCTCGGTCACAAGATTCAGCATGGGCTTCGAGCGTTTACTCCTCAAGAGCAAAAGGCGATCTCAGCGGTGGCGCAGGGCTTTCGAGAAAATCCGTCATTTTCGACTAAGGATGCCCTGCTTGAGCTTGGAACAGGTGAGGCGCTCGTTTCGACCTTAAAAGTTAATGGCGAGCCGAGTGTAGTCGTGCGTGCGGCAATCTATCCACCTGAGTCGCTGATGAGGCCATGTGCTGATGAGGTTAAGGCAGCTGCTCTTGCAGCCTCACCACTGCGCGCCCGTTATGAGCAGGTAAT
>JAEZXW010000005.1 GCA_023419515.1 Actinomycetes bacterium | reverse complement strand
TATGATCACCCTGCTCGTAACACGGCAGACCGTTTTCGATCTCGCAGGCAAGATGCTCTTTGCGCTCAGCGCTCACCACAGGATTAGTGAAAAACGACCCTGCTGACCAACTATCATAGTGAGACTCATCAAAGATCATGCCCTTTTGGGTGCGCAGTGAGAGCACGGTCTCGCGTACTTGATGCGAGGTGATGTCAAGCGCCTGCTCCTCACAACCAATCACGCGGGCAAGCTGAGGATAATTCACCGCAGCACTCATCCCCGATCGATCTAAGAGTGCAAAGTAAACCTCAGTCACAATAAAGCGGCCTGGCTCGCGCTTAAGTAACGACGTGCGATAGCGCGGCTCAAAAATCGAGTACGGCTTGATGGCATAGCTGCGATCCTTGGCATCATAAACTTTAACGGCAACGATAAACTCAGCAACCTCATGACCGTACGCACCAATGTTTTGCACAGGCGCCGCCCCAACCGAACCAGGAATACCCGAGAGTGCCTCAAGGCCAGAAAACCCCCAGTCGACCGTTGTTTTGACGAAGTCATCCCAGTGAGCACCCGCCGTTGCGCTCACGATCGCAAGCGAAAGATCAGCCTGTGCGTTGACATGCGCATCAAGCTCAGCGACAACGGCATTAAAAAAGGATGCTCCCTGCAGCCGATCAGCCCAGCGCTTCTCATGCTCGCGCACTGCATCCAAAAACTCAGCGCGATTCATACGCACAAAGGTCTGACGCAAGTCACGAATCACCACGCCAGGAAATGCGTCGTCAGAAGCCAGCGTGTTGCTTCCCTCGCCTAAGACCATAACCAAGCCAGCTTGGCTCTCTTCAAAAGCCTCAATCATCGCACGGTCACTTTTAACCAATGCAAGCGAATTAACAGAGCCACCCACGTGCAAGGTCGTGAGCTGCGCAAGCGACAAGTCATTGACCATCGCTACATCGGACTGCGGGCCATGAGCATCCTGGGTGTCAAAAATGCGGATGAGGTCTTCGCGGGTGTGATAAGCCACCAAACTTTCCTCCAAACTTGACTGATAAGTAATTCGCTGCACTATTGTTCGTGTCTTTGTGTGTACCGTTGTTTGTGTCCTTATAATACAAACACGGCAAGTTTTCGCCTCGCAATCCAAGGAGCGCCCATGCAAGCACACAAAACTCTTGCACATCAAGCTCGTGCAGAGCTCATCGTCAAGCATTCGCGCTTTATTGGCATTGTTGCCCCGGTCGAAACCGAAGATGAGGCGCGCATGCTCATTGAGCAAACGAGAGCTGAGCACCCCAGCGCAACTCATGTGTGTTATGCCTACCGCATCAAAGAGGGCAATCGGGAGCGCTACAGCGACGACGGTGAGCCGCAATCGACAGCAGGTCGCCCAATCTTGTTTGAGCTTGCCAGTCACGAACTCGTGAACGTCATTTGCCTCGTGGTCAGGTACTTTGGCGGCACACTGCTCGGTAAGGGTAGCCTTATGCGTGCCTACACACAGTCGACGCAAGCAGCGCTTGCTGAGACTTCGATCATCTCGATGCAACCTGTGATCCATCTCAGTATTGAGGTTGAATACTCGCATTTTGAGACGATCAAGCATTTGGCAAGCAACGCCGGCGGTCACCTCATGAACGCTCATTTTGGCAGCTGCGTGCTTTTGGACATCGACTTTTTAAGCGGAACTCAGGAGGCGTTTTTATCTGAGGTGCAAGAGCTTTTAGGTGTATCGCGCGAGGAGCTTTCGGTGCTGATGCACGAGGAGCTTTGCGCTTGGGAGGAAACTGCCGTGACTGTCGAGACCGCCGAGGTAGATGGGCTTAATGAAAACACACAGTAAGGCGCGCAGTGCAATGCGTGCGCACTTAACGCCAGTCAACTCCCTCATGATGTGCAAGAGCACCTAACGCCAATCAATCCCTTCATGCTTCATAAGCGCTCGTTTGAGATCGGCTCCTGGCCAAAAGCCTCCGATGCCATCGGCTGCCACCAAGCGGTGACAAGGCACAACAAGCAAGAGCTCATTCGCCCGCGCTGCTTGGGCCACCGCTCGGTATGCCCGCGGATTGCCAATCGCCTTGGCAATCTCGCCATACGTCGCTACATGGCCATAAGGAATATTGATCAAAGCCTGCCAGACTTCTCGCGCAAAAGGGGTCTTGTACGAAAGCTCGTCATCAGTAAGCCGCGGCAAGTCCTGGGTCTCCCCTTCAAGATAGAATTTAAGCTGGGCGGCAATCTCCTGCGCACGATTGGCGGCGAGGAGATCGTCGCCGCAGGGGCTGACTTGACCGTGATGACTACGAGCTTCACGTGATTGAACGGCAAGCGTCTCGGCAAGCTCTCGTTCGGCAGCACCACACACGAGATGGACACGAGAAAGCCGAGCGCAAGGCTCGTCATTGCTTACAGTTTTATACGTGCCACCCACAGCCTGCGCGGTAACAAGCACATCACAAAGCTGGCTTTTTACCAAGACGTGATACTCACCACGGTTGATATGTTGCTCTAAGTTCAGTCTGTGCATATATCCTCGCATGTTACTTCTCTTTGGGCGGCATTCAATAACGAGCCACGGCATACACTCGTGAGATAATGCGTTTGTCTTGTTGTGAGGAACGTTAGTTGATGGAGCAGCACCTCATAAATGAAGATAGCAAAAACGACGGAGCTTAATGCCACGCTAAACGAGGATCCACGTGGATCAAAGAATGCAGGCTCAGAGTAGCGTTTGACAATCACCTGCGTATTGATCCTCCTGCTAACTCTCGTGACCGGTGGGTTTATCGCTATAAAGAAGGCAGCCAAGCAGACACTTCGCTGGTACACAAAAGCAAGATAGTACAACGACAGCTAATCATTAAAACGGCTAAGCCAAACGTGGCGATAAACCCCGATAGCAGTAATACTGTGACGCCAATCGGACAAATAGATGAAAGCACTACCGATTCAGACAATACCAATGCTTATGCACGCGATCAAAGCACCGATGATTGCTCACATAGCCCCAGCACCATGCAAGCAATCATAACGAACAGCAAGGGTGCCGCCGCCTATCGAATGAACCCTGCTCGCCAAGGGCGCGGCCTTCGCCTCATGGCATAACCCACTGCGAGCGCCAACACTCCTGCTCCGCCCAGAGCAACCGCTCCGAGCAAGACCACGCTATCGGCAGTCTTTGGCAGCTGCGGCAGGGTCGGCACGTACACGGTCTGCCCCTCATCATCAAGATCTCTGTGCGCGGCAATCAACTCGCCATCCAAATAAAGCTCCTCAAATACAACGAACTTGTTGCCACGCTTAAGCCCTGACCCATCGAAACTCAAATACATCGCCTCAGCACCAGCAGAACTCTCAGGCACAAACGATCTCTCAGCAGCAACAGGCTTATTATCAACCAGACATGGCTTGCTCGTCGCCTTATCCATCAAGACTGCCTTAAGCTCGTAGGTCTTACCAGCAATCAGCCCCTCGTACTTCACGGTATCGACCACTGTCACATGTTTCTGTGGATAGATTGCTTTATCACCGGTCTCGTTGTTAACTGCCGTGGTGACAATCTTGGGTGCTAGCACTGTCACTGTTTGGTCTTCGTTATTGATGTCTTCATCGCGACTGACCAGTGCCTCATCACGATAGAGTCTATTAAAGGCAACTATCGCTGTCTGTGGAGAAACTGCTCGTCCATCGAGCTCATACGAAAGTTCGACCGCACCGCTCGACTCCTCGGGCTCAAATACTGCGCTCGCCTTGAGCTGCTCGTTATTTACCAGCAAGGGCTCACCTGTTGCTTTATTCATCAATAAGCCCTCAAGGCGATACTCACGGCCTGCAATCACATCACAGTACTCAATCGTATCAATGATCTTGGCGTCCTTGATATTAAGTACGTTCTTGTCCTGATCAGCTGCATCAAGTGCTCGTGATTTCAGCGACGGCTCAGCGACCAATACCGTTTGATCTTCATCGTCAATATCAGCGTGAGCGGCAAGCTCAACGCCATCCTCAAAGAGCGTCTCAAAGGCAACGAGCTGCGAGCCACGAGTCAAGCCAGAACCATCAAACTCAAAGACAACTTCAACCGAACCAGAAGACTGCTCAGGCGTGAACGTCGCACTCGAAGTCACTTGCTCACCATTGACGAGCACAGGCTCACCCGTTGTCTTATCCATGAGGACACCCGTCATGGTGTACTCACGACCGGGCTTGAGGTTTTGATACGATACTGCATCAACAATACGCACCTGCGGATCGATACTTACGACCTTATCGCCATCAACACCATCGGTAGCGATGGTTGTCAGATCAGGACTCACGATGGTTACCGTCTGTCCCTCAGCAGCAAGATCTTCGTGCGCTGTCATCACCACGTCACCGCGATACAGTTTTTGAAATGCCACCAGCTCAGTCCCCGCAGACAAACCCCGAGAATCAAACTCAAACGTTAAATCAACGCTGCCTGCCGGCTGATCGGGCATAAACGCGGCGCTTGCTGTCACCTGTTTGCTATCAACTACAAGCGGCTTTGCCGCAGCCTTATCCATGAGCACGCCTTCAAGACGATACTCATGACCAGCCGTCAAATTGCTGTAGAAAACCCGATCAGTCACTCGTGCCACGCTTGTGCGAGTCACCAGCTTATCCCCGTCATCAGTATCGGTTGCCATCGTCTCAAGATGTGGCGCTACGTATTCAACGGTCTGCTCAGCATCGTTGATATCGGCATGAACCGCAGCTCGTCGATCTCCCTCATAAATCTCCTCAAAGGCAACCGTTTGTATACCAGCACCCAGGCTCGAAGCATCAAACTCAAAGTTCACATCAACTGATCCTGAGACATCCTGTGCTGTGAACGCCTTCGTCGTCGTTACCTTGCTGCCGTTGATCACCAGCGGCTGATTAGTCGCCTTATCCATGAGCGTGCCGACCACCGTGTAGTTTCTACCAGCTTTAAGATTGGTATAGTGCACCTGATCAACGAGGTTCACCGCAGTATCGATGGGGACTATCTTTTGCTTGGTTACGCCATCAATCAGCGAGGTGTCAACGTGAATGGTCTTATTGTTAAGTGTCCCGAGATCCACGGTCACATTGGGGTGAGAAATCGTCACCTTAATACCCTCGATCAGGTCCTTTCCCTCGTTTGGTGCGCCAGGTAGCTCATTGATAGTGTAAGTATCGTAAATCAGAGCGCCGAGCGCGTCATTGGGTGCAGCCTCGCCAAACCACACGCCCGCAGGCTCACCTTGTGTTTCATCATTGCCGTTGGTGTTGTGCGTGTGTTTAATCACGCTTGCTGCGGTTGACGCATGACCATCTTTATCGGTCACGATCACATGGCGCTCACCCGTGGTATCAGAAATGATCTCAAAGGCAACCCCAGCCATACGCGCTTTGGTCTCTTCATCAACCTTCACAAGCTCCAAATCACCACGAATCACCTGCTCAGGCACCTGCATCCTGGTAAACTCGCTCACCAGCTTGCCCTCATGCTCAGCCTTAATTTGCTGCACGTGCAGTGGTTCATCACCAAGGACATATCCCTGGGGCGCCCTGATCTCTTGAATACTGACGGTTCCAAGTGGCAGGGTAATCAGGCCTTCTTTATTGGTGAAAAACGGATCACCTGATACCTTGTAAGAAAGCTTAACGCCATCGTGCGTAGTAAAGGTATCGCTTGCGTACCTTAAGTTAATCGAGCCGTTTTCGTTCGTCCGCACAATCCACGTTCGTACAGGTATTTGTTTAGACAGCTCATCGGCAGAGTAATATCCATCGTAGTACTTAACCTCAAACTGTGCGTCCGCTAAACTCGCGGCAGCTTGCGGTGAATTTTGAGCGATGAGTTCTTTCTCAGCATCGTGCTTATTGAGCAGTATGCCGATAGGATTATCGAGCGGAATCTGATCAAACCAGCCCTCGCCCGCGGCATCATTGCCTACCCACGTGACACCACCAGCAGTCACTTCAACTTCATAAATATTGGGATCAAGCTGATAGCCAAGTGCAGGCTTAGTTTCTTTCACGTAATAAGTCCCAGGATCCAGGGCATACGTCATCGCCCAGCCCGTATGGTCGGTTGGATGCGGAAACTCAGTAACAAGCTGAGCTGCCTCTGGGTCGCTATAGACTGCAAACTGAGCACCTTCGAGCGAGTACGTTGCGTTATCGGAAATGTCTTTATTCGCGCTTCTCTTGTGTACCTTGATCACACCCGTCGGCTGCCTAAAGCTCATGACCGTCTGCGTGGCATTATTTGGATTGATCATGATGCAGGAATCTTTGAACCACGCGGGCGGATCAGGCAGGGCAATGATCTCGTCATAGAGCTTCTGAAGCGTTGGTTGATAATATGAGTACTGGCTCGAGATACGCGACAGCGCATATTTCCAGCTACCTTCTTTATCGTTGTCATCCTTTTTATATGCGTAAGTCAGCATGATGTGCGTGGCGAATGTTTTGTCCATACCCTTGCTCTCAACGCCGCGCCACAAACCTCTGTCATATCCCACTGGATAGCCCGGCCCATGAAAACCGTAGTACAAAATCTTTCGAGGATAGTAATAGGGCATCGTCCACGCATCGTAGTTCTGGTTATCGTCGGGTAGCTTCCTCGGTGAATCAGCGCAATAGGCATGAACCCCATTGATCCACATATCCTCGCCGCGACTATATTGACCAAACCCGTAGGTACCACTGCGCTTAAAGTGAACTTTGTACGGGAGTTTTTCTGCCTGCGCTGCAAATGCTCGCTGCGGCGCAGAGAGCGGAGAAAGTACGGTCAAAACAAACGAGCACGCCACGAGCACCACAAGACAGATCTTGGCAAGCTTGGCAAAAGAGACGGCGGCACCCCTGAGTGGACGCCGCCGTGTGTAAACAGGATTCATGGTCTTCCCACTCCCTTCTCGAGGTTGTCTCTTAGAGATACCGAGAAGGTCTTATCGCAGAATTACCACAACCTTATCTGATTCTTACTCAAGCTTTACCAAATTACTCGAGGTAAGCACCCTCATCTGCCGATGAAACAAGCTTGGCATACTTCCCAAGCACACCCGTCGTATAACGCGGTGGATTGGGCACAAAATCTCGCCTGCGCACCTCAAGCTCCTCATCAGAAATATGCCAAGTCAGGCTGCCACCCTCAATATCAACTGTAATGAGATCGCCTTCGCGCACCAAGCCAATCGGGCCGCCCTGCGCAGCTTCTGGGCTCACGTGGCCGACACACGGGCCTTTTGAAGCACCCGAAAACCTGCCGTCCGTAATGAGCGCCACCGAGGTTGAAAGCCCCATACCGACGATAGTCGAGGTCGGTGTCAACATCTCACGCATGCCAGGACCTCCCTTTGGCCCCTCATACCGAATGACCACCACATCGCCAGGCGCAATCTTTCCTGAGGTGATCGCCTCACACGCATCCTTTTCACCATCAAACACGCGGGCAGGACCGGTATGCGTCATCATACTCGGATCAACTGCTGAGCGCTTCACCACCGAACCGTTCGGCGCTAAGTTGCCATACAACACCTTGAGCGCACCCTGTGGCGCAAAAGGATTCTCGCCCGTCTTGCACACCTCACCATCAGGTTTGGGCATGAGCTTCACAAGATCATTCAAAGGCCCGAGCACTGTCTGCGCACTCAAATCCAAAAGCCCGAGCCGTGCTAGCTCGCGCATAACCACAGGCACGCCGCCCACCTCATAGAGATCGCTTAAGGGACGCGGACCTGATGGAGCGATTTTCACAAGATGTGGGGTACGAGCAGACGCCTCATCCCAGTCTCGCATCGTGACGGGATGTCCTGCTTGGCGTGCGATTGCCGTCAGATGCAAAATGGTGTTGGTTGAACCACCAAACGCCATGTCGACTTCCATCGCGTTATGGATCGCCGCGGGCGTCACGATATCCTTCATGCAGGTATTGGATCGTACGAGATCCATAATGCGCATGCCTGCGCTCTTAGCAAGCCGAATACGCTCAGAATAAACCGCTGGGATAGTTCCGTTACCAGGCAACGCCACACCAAGCGCCTCGCACAGGCAATTCATTGAGTTTGCGGTAAACATACCCGAACAACTGCCACAGGTTGGGCATGCCGTGTTTTCGTAATAGGTAAGCTCTGCGGGCTCCATCGTGCCATTCGTAACCTGACCAGCTCCATCAAAGAGCGTGTTGAGATCGGTCGACATGCCAAGCTCAGTGCCGACTCCAGCGCCAACCTCAACAGCATCACCTGCATCGTCGGCATCGTGAGCGCCGCAACAGCCACTGGGGCTCAACGCTTGCTTTTTGCCAGCGAGCATCGGGCCTCCCGAGACAAATACCGTCGGGATATTGACCCGCAACGCGCCCAGCAACATACCAGGCACCACTTTGTCACAGTTTGGAATGCAGACCACGCCGTCAAAGCGGTGCGCCTGCAACACGCATTCAACAGAATCCGCGATCACCTCGCGCGAGACAAGCGAATAGTGCATGCCCTCGTGATTCATGGCAATACCATCGCAGACACCAATGGTATTGATTTCAAAGGGCACGCCACCTGCCATGTAGATGCCTGCCTTGACAGCTTGCGCGATCTTGTCGAGGTTAGTGTGACCTGGAATCACGTCGTTATGAGAGTTCATGACAGCAATCAGCGGGCGCTTAAGCTCCTCGTCAGTAATACCATCGGCCTTCAAAAGGCTACGATGAGGGGCACGAAGAGTGCCCTGCGTAACTTGGGCGCTGCGCAATTGCATAATCACCACTCTCCTTCTTGCGTACACTGCGTTTACAAAGTCACGAAGCAGCAAAGAAACTCGTACAACTAAAACAAGACGCCCACGGATGATGAGCGTCTTGCAGATCATACTCTTTTGGAATAACGACGTTATGAGAGCCTCAAGCCAATCGCCCTAAGGCTAGGTTTCTGCGGCAAGCGTGAAGTCGTGCCCGAGCACATCAGTCGCTTGCAGCAAACGTGAACACCATGCCCGTCTGTGCGTGTCAGCTACTCCCGCCCCACTCGCATCAGGCTACTGCTACTCAGCTAAAAGCTCGCGGCACACCTGGAGCGCTGCCTCGTAATCGGGCTCGTTCTTGGTCTGCTTGAGATACTCCACATAGGCAAGCTTGCCGTCAGCGCCAACAACAAACACCGCACGGGCGAGCAGGCGCACATCCCCGATCAAACAGCCATACTTAGTACCAAAGCTTGCTGCGCGATGATCACTCAAAAAGACGATGTTATCCAGGCCGTGCTCGGCTGCATATCGAGTCTGCGCAAACGGTAAATCGCAGCTCACGAGATAGGTCGAAAGCCCTGAAATCTTGGCGACCTCCTCGTTAAAGTGCTGTGACTCACAGGCACAAACCGCAGTATCGATTGAAGGAACCGCCATAATCAGCGAAACTTTACCCTTTAGCTCATCAAAGTCAAAGGACTCGTTGGTCTGAGCGTCAAGCACCGTTGCTTGCGGCGCCTCATCGCCTACAAAAAGCTCATCGCCCAAGACAGAAACGCGGGTTTCTCCCATGTAAAAATCGGTACGAATACGCGCCATGATTAACCCTCTTCACCCTCGATACGAGGCTTTAGGATGCCGTAGCCACCGTTGTGACGACGATAGATCACGTTAGTAAGACCAGTCTGGGCGTTATTAAAGACAAAGAAGTCGTGGCCGATAAGATCGGTCTGCACCAGCGCTTGCTCCTCAGTCAAAACCATGAAGTCAATGACCTTCTCGCGCACAAGCTGATCATCTGCCTCGTCACCCTCGGCAATCAGCGAATCCATGAGCTCATCCATTTCCTCACGCGAGAATGGCGCGCGCTCGGTCTTGTCGATCGGAGCTGCGTGAACCTGATGACGGCGGTCAACAATCTTGGTCTTGAACTTGCGCAACTGACGCTCAACCACACCAGCAGCAAGGTCGATCGCCGCATACATATCAGGATCAGACTCGCTCACTCGGATAACATTGCCCTTAGCGCGAAGTGTAACTTCGCAGGTGCTTGAGTTGGGATTGGCTGGGTTTTTCTCGACACGAAGCACAACGTCTGCACTCATCGGATCAATGTCAAACACCTTGGTCGCGTTCTCGATCTTCTCGACAACATGGGCTCGCAAAGCATCGGTGACAGTTGTCTTGCGTCCAGTTACGGTGATCTCCATAACAACATCCTTTCGACGCGAATCCTACAAAGAAGGCCGACTGTGTAATGTGTCGGCCTTTCCTGATTGATGGTGAATACTGCTAGTCAGTTCCTACCCAAACGAGTGGTTTTTAGGCATTGTTCGATTGCCCGCCACCCGTTTGATTTTGGCCGGACTGCCCGGAGCTTGACTGACCCTGCTGACCGCCCGCGCCAGACTGACCGGTTCCTTGATCAGCTCCCTGATCAGCGCCAGACTGGACACTATTGCCGTTCGTGCCGGATGTGCCATTTTGATCGGCGCTCTCTTGACCCTCTTTGTTCTCATCGACACTGACCTCGCCCTGCTGAATTGCAGTGCCAGCCTCGTTCAAATGAACCATCGTGTCAGTGCTGAGCGCCGGCAGGCCGCCCGTCCACTTAGCGCGCAGTAAATCAAAAACACCGTTTGAAACAAGCTTGTCGAGAGCTCCTTGAACTTGGGTCTGCAGCTCATCGTTTGAAGCAGCAATCGCAACGCCATATGAAACCGGAACCTCAAGGGTTCCTGCATAAACGATACTTGGATCATCGAGCGCCAAAAAGCCACCAGCATAAGAATCACAGGCGACGTACTCAACCTGACCCTCGCTGAGCGCCTTAAAGGCATCGTTGAGAGATGAGAAAGTTTTAAGTTTTGCACTCGAAAACTCGCGGCGCACCAAGGCCCATGACACCGAATTGTCCTGAACACCTATGCTTGCCTTGTTAACCTCCTGCTGGGTGGCCGTGACAGGCTTTCCCTGAGAAGATTTGGTAAAAAGACCGGGCGCATTATCGACATAGCGGCCGACCAAGGCGACCTGCGAACTTGCGCCTTGCTCCTGGGTTGAAACACCGAGGACGATGTCTGCTTGCTTTTGAGTAACAGCACTCGTTGCCTCATTCACCGCAACAACCTGAACCTTCACGCCTAGCTCATCGCCCAGTGCACTTGCCAGATCAACGTTGATACCCTGGAGCTTGCCCTCGTTATCAACCAGCGCAAACGGAGCAGTCTTACTATCAACACCCACAGTGAGCGTGCCAGGATTCACCAGTTTAGTAGTATCAATGAGCGGCCGAAGCTCCTTTTTGGCATCGTCCACCGAGGTGGTCGTGCAACCAACAAGCGCCGCGGAGATGACCAGAGCGCTCATCATGAGCAAAATCAATGTGAAGCGAGATTGCATAGCCTTCATGAAGTGCAACTTTCCTTATCGCTCAGCTATCAAAATGTAATGGTTTCCCCCAGCTGACCTGGTTTTTGACCCCACACTCGCGTACTGGAGCGATCGCCGCTTACACATCCGGCAAACGACTAAGAACCCTCTCGCGCCAAACGACGCGGTACGACTTACCCCTAAGATGCGCCATGCTCACACGGGGTGCCTTACACGCCCGGGCTTACGTGGATCCTTTTGACCGCATCTGCCATGGACTTGGATGAAACATCCGCAACCACAGACCTGGAGGAAACTTAAAAACGTATGGTACCAAATTTTAGTACAGCGAGCAGGCAGATCACCAAACAGGCAAATCGCACAAAGGGGCGCGGCGAGGGTGCGCAAGACGTAAATCACCACACCCGCGCGAGTGACAATGCACTTACTCGCCTAGCAGATGCACGCTTGAGAAGAGCAGCCGCTTCTCGCATAGTTGCTCCGGTGGTTACGACATCATCGATGAGCAAGACGTGCTGGCCAGCAACCCCACGCGTGACTGTCATAGCTGCGCTCATCTCACGCTTGCGATCCTCCCTGCTCAAGCGGCGAAGATCGCGCTTGTCTTTGAGCGCGAGCAGCGACACAAGCGGCAAGCCCAGTACGCGCGCAAGCGGCTGCGCCAATAGTTGCATGTGATCAAAGCCGCGTTTTTGCAGCGCCTTGTTCGTTGCGGGGATATAGCTCAAAAGAGTGGCATGGCCCAGCTCATCCGCATGTGCCAAATAGACCTTGCAATAATACTGCACGAATAAGCTCACCAAACTCAGCTCATGAGCATCCTTATATGCCTTAATAACCTCGCCCAGAAGCGGCTCAAAAAGGCCGTATGAATACAACTCATCTATGTCGCTCAGCTCAATACCCTCTGCGTTCCAGCACTCGGTACAGAGTAGCGATCCAAACGGAGCACCGCACCGCGGGCAGGCGGTCGCCTGATCGATAGCGACGATCTTGCCCTGACACTCATCACAAAGCGCTCTGCCCGGCCGTTTACAGACTGAACACTCAACAGGCCAGATGAGCTCAGCAAGCGCTTCCATGGAATGAGCCTTTCACTACCTTAGCTATCCCTGCAGCAAATTTACGAGCTGCTCAAGTGCTTTCTTGCGGTGCGAGATTTCATTTTTCTCCTCAGGCACAAGCTCTGCCATGGTCTTGCCTGGGGTTTCATCGGGCAAAAAGATCGGATCGTAGCCAAAACCAAAGTCGCCACGATACTCAAAGCCCACGATGCCCTCGCAGGTACCGTACGACCACGTGCAACGCCCATTCTGGTCAATAAACACGATGACCGAGACAAAGCGGGCGCGACGCGCGGTTACATCAAGCGCACCAACACGCTCAAGTTCAGCAAGGAGCTTTTTGTTGTTGGCATCATCATCCTTGCCGCCGGCATAGCGCGCCGAATAAATTCCTGGCTCTCCATCCAGTGCATCAACCATAAGACCGGAGTCATCCGCAATGACCGGTAGCCCCAACTTATTATGAGCATCAACTGCCTTGATAAGCGCATTCATCAAGAATGAAGCGCCGTCCTCTACTGGCTCGTCAAAGGCAAGGTTCGCCCGATCGTGTGCCTCTTTGAGCGAAACGCATGAAAGCCCTCGGACATCGCCAAAAATCGTTTGAATCTCGGTGATCTTGTGGGCATTTGAGCTCGCGACAACGAGCTCATTGGTGCCAGCAGCGCTATCAGCACGAGTGATACCTGAGCTTCCTTGTGTTGCACCCTCACCCGCAAAACCAAGCGACACTAAGCGCTCAATGTCTTGTGACTCAAGCCCGATGTTGCAGGTATCGTGCGCAATCGTCCAAGGTTGCGTTGCAAACATCCGTCCTATTCCTTCCAGCCGACACACTCGTTTTGCAAGGCGAGCAGGGTCTCGAGCCCTGATGTTCCGAGATCAAGCATTGTGTTCAATCGATCGCGCGAAAACGTAATGCGCTCGCCCGTGCCTTGCACTTCAACAAAGTTACAAGCGTCATCCATCACGAGGTTCATATCAACCTCTGCGTGTGAATCTTCGCGATAATCCAGGTCGAGCAAAGCCGCGCCATCAACCACGCCAACAGAAACAGCAGCTACCTGACGCAAGATGGGAACGCGAGCCATCTTGCCCGCCTTAATCCACGAGAAAAATGCGTCGTGCATAGCAATCCAACCGCCCGTAATTGCCGCGGTGCGAGTGCCACCATCTGCCTGCAAAACGTCGCAGTCGACCGTCATGGTGATATCAGGCATGGCACGCAAATCAACGGCTGCTCGCAAGCTTCGAGCAATAAGACGCGAAATCTCCTGGGTGCGCCCCCTAGGGGTTGTTTCGCGTACGGTGCGCTGATGGGTTGCTGTGGGCAACATAGCGTATTCTGCGGTGATCCAACCAGCGCGATCGGGCTGATTCATTCGCCAACGAGGCAGCTTTTCCTCGATCGTGGCGCTGCAGAGCACCTTGGTATCCCCAAAGCTCACCAAACAACTGCCGAGCGCATGTTTCATGACATCGCGCTCAAACAAAACGGTACGCAACTCTTGTGGGGCTCGTCCTTCATGACGGGTGTATTGCATCAACTCTCTCCTTGAATCAAGCAAATCAAACTGTTTATCGTATCTGTTGATCGCGCAAGGCACAGAGCGCCTCTACCTCTAGATGCTCAACGTCTCCCAGCGCCCTTCCAAAAACACGCGAACCCTTTTGAGCAAACTCATGAGGGTCAGCCGTTGTCATAAATTTATAACGTGGCGTTACTTCTCCATCTTGAGAAGCAGCTTTCATCTTAAAGGTATCGAGAATCAAATTGACCTCTCGCGCAGTTTCTTGTGCCGAGGATATTAACCGAACCTTACCGCCGGCGACCAAACTGATCAAATCATGCAAGAGCGGAAAGTGTGTACAACCAAGCACGAGCGTGTCGATGTCGTTATTGAGCACGTCATCGAGGTAATGATGAGCAAGCTCAATGCTCTCAGAATCACGCAAGACTTTTGAAAGATCGGCCCGCTCTGCCAAGTCAACAAAGCCAGGTGCCGCCTGAGAATAGACGGCGGTCTTTTGATCGAGGGCATGAATTGCCTGCGTGTATGCTTGAGAATCAACCGTTGCTTGAGTGGCAATCACGCCTACCCTTCCCGATCGAGTCGCCCGCACGCACGCGCGAGCACCAGGCTCAACCACGCCAATCACTGGTACCGAGCAGCGCTCTCGTGCCAGAGCCAACCCTGCTGCCGTTGCGGTATTACAGGCAATGACGATGAGCTTGACGCTTTGCTGCTCAAGATACGAGCAAATCTGTAGGGTAAACTCCTGAACCAACTCAAGCGACTGCGTTCCATACGGACAGCGCGCGCTATCGCCCACATAAATCATGGACTCATGCGGTAGCACGCGAGCGATCTCGCGTGCTACCGTCAATCCTCCCACGCCAGAATCAAAGACGCCGATGGCGCCCTGTGATCGCAATGCCGTGATGTCAGACGACTTTTTGAAGGTAGCTTGTGCTTGTGTCAATCTCGCACCAATCATTTGAACTAAACGATCGCCTCAAGCACGCCGAAGCACCTGAAGCATGTCTGTAATCATACCCCACCACAAATCAAGCGCCCCATCAGGTGATGAAGCGCTTGGATTAAACGATTGATGAATTTGTTGCAAGCGCTTTACTGCAAGCGCTTTGCCGCGGACACCCTACTGCATCACCCCGTTTTCGCCCAGGTAGTATCAAGCCCCCTTCTCCTTGAGCCAGCCGATCTGCGTGTCACTCGACGCAGCCACTGAGGAGTCTCCCCTCGCTAGCTTCAAATCCTGTGTTCGTTGCCTCAAAGCCATTGTACGAATGAAACCCGAGCATATACATCGACAGAATCATTGCCATGTCTTCAGAAACACCATCGAACTCTTTCGCCTTTTCTTGTAGCTCGATGTAAACCGTATCTTGGGGCGTTTCAACCGCATTGCCGCTTTCTTGCAGCACCTCTTCAACCACATGAGGAAGCGCCATACAAATTTTGAAAAAAGCATCAGGTTGTCCGGTTACAATCTCGTAAAACTTATCGATGCTCACGCGCCTAATGAGCTTGTGTGAAACCTTTTGCTGGTCAATGGTATTTTTCCAAACAATATTTTGCGTTCGGCGCGCGATCGCTTCAACAAGAAAGCATGCGCAGCTATCGTCATGCAAAAGCTGATTTTGCATCTTGATGTAAGTCTTACTCGATGAAGATGAGTTCATCGTGTTGTGCTTGTTTTTCATCTCAACATATATTTTATGAACAACACTGCCATCATCGAGCGTATAGCCCTGTGGGACATCGTAAACAACATCCCAACCACCCTCTGCTCCATTTTTCGGCACAGAGCAGTTATCAATAAATTCAAACAAGCGTTGGTGAAAATAGCCGATTTCGTTTGTATTTGACTTATCTCGCTGACGGAAAATTTCATTGGAGATAAGGGTTGACCAGTCCTCGCCATAAACAGCCTTGTCGAAAATCATCTTGATAGGATCGATTGTATTGTTATTAAACTTCTTAATATCATATGGCTCTAATTTCTCACCATAATGCACGATGGTATTCTGAACGTGCTGCTTGAAATCTTCGCACGAAATGAAGTCTATATTCCAATCCATATCGCTCACCTCATTCAGCTGCGATCACGGCTTCGAGCGCACGAACTATCTCCACGCCGACACGACGAGCGAGCTCCACGGGCACAGCATTGCCTATCTGCTTATATTGATCACTGATTGTGCCCTTAAACTGCCATTCATCTGGAAAGCTCTGGATGCGAGCATACTCGCGCACCGTAAACGGACGAGTTTCATCGGGATGACAGCGTTCCGTTTGCTTTTGAGATGGTGATGTTGTTAAAGTCAGACACGGCTCATCCCACGCGATACGCCGCGCCATTCCACGGCGCCCGCCGCCAGAAAAATAACTCTTACCCATGTACTCTTGAGCCACATCATCAGGGAGATCAACCCAGCATCCACCGGGAGGCACGAGTGCCATCACCTGACGCTTTTTCTCGCTATATGGCTGATATGGACTATCTGGTACGCCTGCAAGCGCTTCTCTTAACGTTGTCCAGGTTTCACTTGGCTGAGGAAATTCAAACGAAACCTTGTCCACCAAGTCGTTACGAATGCCGATGATAATGAGGCGCTCACGTTTTTGACCGACACCAAAGTAACAGGCATTCAAGATGCAATGCTGGGTGGTGTAACCCAACTCGTCAAGTTCATGCTTGATCGTATTGAAAGTGCGGCCTTCGTCATGACTTAAAAGACCCCTGACGTTTTCAAACAAAAACATCTTGGGCGATGCCTCTTTAACGCATCGCGCAAACTCGGCAAATAACGTACCACGCGTATCACCAAAGCCTAATCTTTTCCCGGCATAAGAAAATGCCTGGCAGGGAGCGCCACCGCTTACGAGATCAACTTTGCCGCGATAGTGCTCAAAGCTCACGTGATGAATATCGCTCTCGATTACATTCCAGTTTGGGCGGTTCTCGCGAAGCGTCTCACAGGCAGCGTGATCAAACTCGACAAACGCAACGCCCTTCATACCAGCTTGCTCAAGACCGAGGGCAAGACCTCCTGCACCAGCAAAAAGCTCAATGCAAGTTATATGTTCCATAGGATGTCTACCCTCCTCACCAGAGTCTCATATTCAATGAATGCGCCATTGATAGTAGCAATAACTTCGGACATTCATTTACTACCCATGCGTGTTGCTAGCGTACACCTTACACGCATCTAACAAGATTGCCTAACATTCATCGCCTTACACCCTTTAAGCCACAAAAAAGCCCTTCGGAGCAATTGAGCGTTCTGAAGGGCAGATTATCATCAAATTGGTGGAGCCGCGGAGAATCGAACTCCGGTCCAAGCTAGCGTCCTGAAAGCTTTCTCCAAGCTCAGCTCTTGCTTAATCTTTTGTGAAGGTTGGCGCAACAGCGGGCACTGCCCTCACAGCAATCAGACCTAAAACTTAGCGCGGATCGCCTGATCTTATCCGCGCGCAGATCTCTAAAAATGGCGCTTGTGCTGCTATCGAGATCACATATCAGCAAAGCGTCGCGTGCATTAATTAAGCAGCGAGAGCAAGTTCATTCTTGCCAGTTAATTTTAAAAGGTGCCCCTGTTTTACGTGGCAAGGCGACCACGGCTTGCTTACTTTCTCAACACTACCATGTCGAAACCAGTCGGCCCCATATACATATCTCAAGGTTCATCTGGACACACAATAATCCAAGACGGGTATCATAGCAAAACAAACCACCGCAAGAAAGGCAATCATGACCACAGCACTCGTTCTCGAAGGCGGCGCGTATCGTGCGCAATTCAGCGCTGGCGTTTGCGACATCCTTCTCGAACACAACATCGAGGTTGACGTTGTTTATGGTGTTTCGGCAGGTGCGCTGGTCGGCGCATCGTACGTCTCTCGCCAGCCAGGGCGCACCAACCGCATTAACCTCGCGTTTCGAGATGATAGCCGCTTTGCAGGCTTGAGCTCACTCATCAAAACCGGCAGCGTCTTTGGCCAGGAGTTTTTGCTCGATACCGTGCAAAACAGTATCGACCCTTTTGATTACGACACTTTTCACGCGAGCAAAACCCACCTCATTGCTGTGGCAACCGACGTCGACAAAGCAGCTGGCATCGCACTCGAAATCAAGAAGTTGCCCGAGGATGCTGCTGCTCTTTCTGCTACGAGCGCCCTGCTGACCATCTGCCAGGAGGTCGAGATCAACGGCTCCACCTACGTTGATGGTGGTTACTCCGAAAACATCCCTGTCGAGCGCGCTCTTGCCGATGGGGCTGATCGTGTTGTCGTGGTTATGACCCGCCCACGCAGCTACGTCAAAGACTCAGATGCCGTCACGCCACTGGTTAAGCGCACCTACGGCAACAACCAAGCGTTTTTGGACTTGCTCTACTGGCAGCCTGAACGCTATAACCTCATGCGAAGCCAAATCTTTGCCCAGGAAAAACGGGGCGAGGTTTTTGTCTTTTGCCCCGAAGAATCAAACGAGGTCAAACTCGTGCGCCCGAGTGGTGAGTCACTCTTGCACTCCTACATCGAGGGGCGCCGCGTTGCTACGCAAAAACTTGGCGACCTACGCGCGTATCTTGGGAAAGGCGACCGCTCGTAAGGGACAGCTCGCAAGGAGCGGCCGCCGATAGGGGCTCGTAAGCAACAGCCGCCAGCAAGACACATCCGCTCGTAAGGAACGACCGCCTACCCACCAACACCCCATTCACTCACGCCATCAAAGGAGCTCTCATGAAAGCCATTCTCTCTCCCGCCAAAAAGATGCGAACCAAAAGCCAGCTTGATCCTGCCGATATCGCACACATCGAAGCGACAACGAGCCTGCATGCTCCTCGATTTTTGGCCGAGGCAAGTGAAGTCATGGACGTCATGACATCACTTGACACCCTCGATATGGCAGCAGCGCTCAAGGTTGGACAAAATGTTGCGGCTGACGCGGTTGCAAACTGGAGCCTCTTCACTCCTGACGCAACGAGCGATCCTGAGGCACTCCCAGCATATATTGCCTTTGACGGTATTGCTTATCACTATTGTGATGCCAAGAGCCTAGATGCGGCGAGCTGGCAGCACCTCGACCAAACGCTCTGCACGATTGATGCAACCTTTGGCCTGCTCAAACCTCAGGATGCAATCCTGCCGCATCGCATGGACTTTACGAGCAAGGTCAAAATCGACGGCAAAAACCCTTATGCCTTTTGGGCGGATAAGGTTGCCAAACAAATCGATGAGGAGGCCGAAGGTCTCATCATCAACATCGCTTCTGCAGAGTATTCCAAGCTTGTGATTGGCAAGGTAAGCCCCACAACCAAGATTGTGCAATGTGATTTTTACTCGGTGCACAAGGGGAAAACCATGATTCAGAGCACCTGGGCAAAAATGGCACGTGGAGCCATGGCGCGCTATATCGCGCTCAGTAAAGCAGCGACTGTTGATGAGCTGAAGGATTTTGATGCCCTGGGCTTTAGCTTTGTGCCAGCGCAAAGCAACGACGAGCGCCTTGTCTTTTTGTGCAAAAACCCTGTGCTCTAGACGTTTAGTGCTCTAGGTGCTGAGCGCGCTCACGATCACGAGTGCGCTGGTGATCATGGACACTCTCGTGGTCACAGACATGTTGGTGATCATGAGCACCCTAGCGGTCGCGGGCCGCGAGCAACTCGGCGATCTTGGTGACCACTACATCATCCTGAGATACCGCAAGCACGATTGCAGCCTTGCCATCCTGACTCACACGAGAATCAAGACGCCAGTACACCCAGCGCTCGCCACGCGCGCTGTCGCGGGCTGCGCTACCCCCTTGGCTCGCGGGCGCTAGCTCAACAAATGCCACCCCGGCATAACTCACCTGAGCAGTATCCTCAGCGTTCACCCGATAGCGTCCAAGATCCTGAGCGCGCTCAACCAGATGTTGTTCATCAATGAGAATACGTACCAGGGTTTCATCGCGTTTATCGGCACTAACCTGTGCTGTTAACAGCGCTGCATGTGTTGAGCTAGGCAACACATCTGCCAAGGCTTTACGTTTATCACCAGTGTCTGTCGATATAACAACCCCAGCAGGAGCTTCTTGAGCTAACAGCATCCTCGTTTGCGGAGTCAAATCAAAGGTGTAGCAAATCACGCCACCAGTTGAGAGATTCGCCCAGAGGTTTCCCCACGGCGTTGATACCACCTTGCCGCGCAAGTATTCCCCGATCGAAAACGCCCGCGCCACCCGATCAATGAGCTCAAGGTCACGAGTGTCACGCGGATCAGTATAGGCGGCGGCGTTGAGATCGGCAAAATCGGTCAGCGCCACATACCGATAAGGGCTTTTTGCCACCGACTGAGAAAAGCCCACGGCATCCCCTGCCACATATGCTTTGAGCTGAGGGGTCTTGCTCGGCTGATGAAGTACACCCCAGATGAGCGCCCCCAACACCACGAGAGCAACAGCGACAATAACCACGAACCAACGGCACATGAATAAGCGGTATGGCTGCCAGCGACCTGAGGGCAAGCGACCCGCTTCTAACGCATCACCGCTCGTCAGCGAACGCGGCTCTTCCTCGCGCCCTGCGAGATGCTCCTGCCCTGCGTTCAGCCCCCGCCCTTCGAGTTGCTCTCGCCCTGCACGCGGCAATGATCGCGTCATCGATACCGCTCTTTGATCGCACGGGCAATCTCGCGCTCAGTATCGCGCTTTGCCATATCAGCGCGCTTGTCATAGAGCTTTTTACCGCGGCCAACACCTATAGAAAGCTTCACGCGGTTATTCTCATCAAAATACATGGTCAAAGGCACAATCGAAAAGCCCTTTTGCTCGACCTTTTGCGCCAAATATCTAATCTGTTTTTTATGCAACAACAGTTTACGACGACGATCAGGGTCAACGTTTGCGATATTACCGTGCGAATACGGCGAGATATGCACGTTGACCAAAAAGCACTCGCCCTTACGCACGATGCAAAACCCGTCCGTAATCTGACAATTGCGCTCGCGCAGGCTTTTGACCTCGGTGCCCGTCAGCACAATACCAGCTTCAAAGGTTTCATCAATATGATAATCGTGATGAGCCACCCGATTTTTTGCGATGAGCTTATGCTTGCTCATTTAAAC
>JAEZXW010000072.1 GCA_023419515.1 Actinomycetes bacterium | reverse complement strand
GCTTAAGGTCGAGAAAAACTGAAAATCCAAGCTCAGTGAGACGCGTAACAATTGATGGGCCTCCCTGATAAAAAAGGGTCATCCCTACTTTGAGCCACTGAGCCTGATCTTCAAGGGCAGAAGCAAGCTCAAATGCACGCCTCTCATCACAATCAAGTGCAACGATGACGCGAGCGCGAGGATCTTGCTGTTCAGAACTTAGCGTGTACATGGGATATACCCTCCCGTCAGGTCTGCGATTGATGAGGCACCCATCTCATCTACCCATGCTGTAAGCTCTAGCACAATGCGATTACAGGCAGCTGGTTCGATGAGGGTTTGTGTGCCGATGCTCACAGCATGAGCACCAGCGAGAATGAACTCCGCCGCATCAAGACCAGATGAGATGCCTCCCATGCCGATGATAGGGGTCGACACCTGCTGAGCAAGTTGCCAAACCATCCTGAGTGCCACCGGCTTGATGGCAGGGCCTGAAAGACCTGCAAGGTCACGCGCGAGTCGGCTTTTCTTGGTGTATGGATCAATTGCCATGGCTGGGATGGTGTTAATCAGCGAGATAATGTCGGCACCCGCTTGCTCGCACGCTTTCCCTACAGCGACGACGTCTGAGTCGGGGGTGAGCTTGACGATCACTGGCTTAGTGCTAACCGATTTGACTGCATTTGTGATCGCAGCAGCGACGTGAGGATCTTTACCAAGGGCGCTTCCGCCTGAGGCAAGATTAGGACATGAGACATTGAGCTCAAAAGCGCTGACCCAAGGTTTATCGTTCAGGGCTTTAACTACCGCGACGAAATCATCGCACTCATGCCCCGCGACGTTGACAAAGATGGGGGTTATCTCGCTGATCTTTGTGAGATGCGCTTCTTCTGCCTCAAGAAAGGCATCGACGCCTGGATTTTGCAGGCCGATGCAGTTCATGATTCCGCTTGCGCACTCCCACATTCGCGGCTGGGGATTACCTGGCCACGCTGTTGGGGCGATACCTTTGATGGTAATGGCGCCAATGGCATTCAAATCACAAAGACCTACCAGCTTATGAGGAGAGCCGCTCGTACCTGATGCGGTGATAATGGGGTTCTTGAGGCGAATACCAGCCAAATCAACGGTCATATTGCTCATGAGTGAACCCCCTTGAAAAGTTCTATGTCAAAGACGGGGCCATCGGTGCAGACACCACGCCTGCCCGCGTTAGTATCGATGACGCAGCTCATACAGACGCCAAAACCGCAGAGCATGCCAACTTCCAGACTCACTTGCCCTGCTCGGCCATAATCGTATGCGAGCTTCATGCAAGCGTCTTCCATGGGCTTTGGTCCGCAAATGGCGAGGTAATCGGCGGGATGATCCGTCCGCTCAAGAGATGAAGCGACCAGATCTGTGCAAAAACCGTGGTGGCCAGCCGAGCCATCATCGGTTGCAATGTGGATGGCAATAGGGTTGGTAGTCTCGATAAGCTCCAACCCAAAAAGTCGCTCCTTGCTCGCAGCTCCGATACCCACTTCAAAGGCAATGCCATGGCATGAGAGCTCTTGCGCCAGCGCTGCGATCGGCACCAAACCAAGACCGCCAGCAATAAGGAGTGCTCTTGAGGCGCTCGCATGAGCAAACCCCTCGATATCCCATCCCTTCCCTAAAGGTCCAAGTACCTGGATCTCAGCGCCAGGCACAAGCGCTGATAGGCGCTGAGTGCCCGTACCAACCACCTGATAGATGAGGGTAGTCTCACCGCTCGCAGGGTTAGCCTTGGCAAAACTTAGCGGAATGCGCAAAAGCTCACTCGAGCGGCCTCCCGGGGCAAGGTTCAAAAACTGCCCCGGGGCCAAATTATTGGCGAGATACTCCTCATGCAAGATGAGCTCATAAGTGTCTTGCGCTATCGCCTTATTTGAGATAACGGTTGCAGCGCAGTCTTTCATGAGATGAGATGCTCCTCGGCACAACCACATCCAGCGACAACACCATCATTCAGGGTCTGTTTACCGTTGATAAAGACGTGTTTTGCCCAACCAGTGAGCTTCATACCAGTGAAGGGCTGGTTGCTTGACTTGCTATAGAAGGTTTCAGGATCAACCATGTGCTCGGTCGTTGGATCAAAAAAGGTGAGCGTGGCGGGCGAGCCAACCTCAAGGGCTACGCGCTCAAGCTTGATGATTTTACGCGGCGTGCTTGCCATAACCTCGCTCAAACGCTCAAGCGACATACGACCCGTTGCAACGAGGTTGGTGTAGACCAGCGGAAGCGAGGTTTCAAGACCAACGATACCAAAGGGTGCATTCTCAAACTCAAGCGCCTTTTCGTGAGCGGCGTGAGGAGCGTGATCGGTCACAACACAGTCGATGCGCCCGTCAATAAGCGCCTCCTGCAAAAACTCCATGTCTTCCTTGGTACGAAGTGGCGGATTCATCTTGATATTGGTGTCATACGCGGTGGTGATGTCGTCCTCATTGAGGAACAGATGATGCGGCGTTACCTCACAGGTCACAGGCGCACCGACCTCCTTAGCGCGGGCAACCGCTTCAACACCAGCACGCGAGGTGATGTGGCAGATGTGCAGGCGACAACCGGTGAGCTTGGAAAGCTCAATGTCGCGCATGATGTGTATCTCTTCGGCAAGCGCCTGCCAACCAGCGACACCAAGGCGGGTGGAGACGATGCCCTCGTTCACTACGCCCTTGCCTGAGATACTCTCATCCTCGCAGTGGCTCATGGCAAGTCCATCAATAGCGGTGAGATACTCCATAGCCGTGCGCAAAATACCCGCTTGCTGTACGCCGCGCCCATCATCAGAAAAGCCAACCGCACCAGCCTCGGCCATAGTGTAGTGCTCAGCCATCGCCTCGCCCTTAAGTCCAATCGTCAACGCGCCGATCGGGTGTACGCGAGCCAAACCCGTGCGCTCGGCACGCGCACGCTGAAACTCGACGACAGGGGCGCTATCGCAGGTAGGAGCAGTGTTTGGCATCGTGCAGACATCGGTAAAACCACCGTGGGTTGCTGCATGACAGCCAGAGACAATGTCTTCTTTGTATTCCTGGCCAGGATCTCTAAAGTGCACGTGGATATCGACCATACCAGGCATGCCAATCAAGCCGCTCGCGTCGATGACCTGAGCACCTTGAGGAGCCTCAAGCTCATCCTCGATCGCCTCAATCAGACCTGCCTCGTTAATCAAAATGTCTTTGACCGCGTTGAGATTGACCTGAGAATCGACGAGCGTGGCGCCCTTGATGAGGGTTGCGCGAGATTTATTGGTTGTCATTGTCAGTTCCTCCCAAGAGCAGGTACAGGGCAGCCATACGAACGGCGACACCTGAATTGACTTGATCCAAGATGAGCGAGCGCGGGCTATCGGCTGGCTCGCTCGTAATTTCAACACCGCGGTTCATAGGACCAGGGTGCATGATCATCGCTTCAGGCTTCATGAGCTTCATGCGTTCAGCGTTCATGCCATAAAAACGGGCGTACTCGCGCAGCGATGGGATCGAAGCACCTTCGGCACGTTCAAGCTGGATGCGAAGCAGATAGACGACGTCGACCACATCGATGATCTCATCGATGCTTTTGACGACCTCGACGCCCCAAACTTCAGGCGCAATCGGCATGTAGGTTGGAGGGCCAACCAGGGTCACGCGGGCACCCATGGTCAATAGCGCCGGAATGAGACTACCGCTTACGCGCGAGTGCAAAATGTCGCCAACGATTGCCACATGCAGACCATCGATGCGATCGAAGTGTTTGCGCATCGTGTAAAGATCGAGTAACGCTTGAGTTGGGTGCTGATGCTTGCCATCACCTCCGTTGATGACGCGGGCATCGGTACAATCAGCGATGACCTGCGGGCTTCCCGCAAAGCGCGAGCGCACGACGATCATGTCGGCGTCCATGGAGTTCAGGGTTTCGACGGTATCACGCAGGCTCTCGCCCTTGGCAACCGCACTTGAAGATCCGGCGATGTTAAAGGTATCAGCAGAGAGGCGCTTTGCAGCAACCTCAAAAGATGTTCTGGTTCTCGTGGAAGGCTCTAGGAAGAGATTGATGATAGTACGGCCACGCAGGGTTGGTAGCTTTTTGATCGGACGATCGGTTACCTTGGCAAACGAGCTTGCGGTTGCCAGGACGATCTCGATGTCCTCGCGGGTCAAATCATTAGCATCGATGAGGTGCTTAACGCTTAACATGAGGCGTCCTCCTGGCCCACTTTCTCAAGAATCTCAACGGCATTGCGATCATCAATTGGCTGAATAAAGAGTCTGATGAGTTCATCGTGTGACGAAGGCACATTCTTGCCGATGTAGTTTGCTCTGATCGGAAGTTCGCGGTGGCCGCGATCGACCATGATGGCAAGCTGAATTGTTGCGGGGCGACCGTAGTCCATAATGGCATCGAGCGCTGCGCGGATGGTGCGACCAGTGTAAAGGACGTCATCAACGAGGATGATGTGCTTGTCGTTGACGTCAAACGGGATATTGGTTTGATGTAAGGTTGGCGAGATGGTCTGGTGATAGTCATCTCGATAGAAGCTGATGTCAAGCATGCCAACAGGCGGCTTTACACCTTCGATTTTTTCGATTCGCTTTGCCAAGATTTGCGCCAATACATCACCGCGGGTCACGATTCCCACAAGCGCGATGTTTTCAGCGCCATGATTTGCCTCAAGAATCTCATGGGCAATTCGGGTCAATGCTCGATCGAGCGTTTGTTCATCGAGCACAACAGTCTTGGTGCAATACTGCGTCACGGCATCCTCCCAACAAATAAAAAGAACCAAAACACCTTTAAGCTACTGAGCCGGTATTTTGATTCGCAACAAGAGGCGCCAAAAGCGCGTGTGCATCTGTTGTGCCGATTCATCAATCTGATGGATCGTGTCCCTTGCTGGTCTCTCAGTACCAAAGCTTAAAGGTCGAACACTGTTTGCCAGTATTACTAGTGCGCGCGCGATTGTCAAGGGATCGATTTTTGATTGATGATCCGAGGGCTTGAAAGATTTTTACCGTGAAAATGAGCGGTTTTGCCGCACGATGTCGCCAAGGCAATTCAGAACACTGTTCTTGCAGATAGGCTCCTGGGTCTTCCCTTTTAGATCGCTGTTATTGCAGGTCGGGCAAGGTTTCTCCGTAAAGTAAAGAGTACGTCGAAAGTTGCATGAGGTGACTGTATAGACTGCTTCATGTGTTTTGGAGTGCAAGGGAGCATACATATGCAGATAAAGGCGTTTGCCGCTTCTCAGAGAGAAAATCACTGCAAACAAGCCACAACACGAGGTGTGGCTGTAGCGCTTGGTGCGATTGCCGGGCTTGTGATAGCAGCAATGTTTATGGTTGCCTCCTTTGCCATACCAGCCTTGGCGCAAGAAACCATGAGGCTCACCCTGCAAGAGTCAATCACTCTGACTCCTTCAAAAGAAAATACTGTCGTCATCACGGCTGATCAGGAGTTTCCGACGGTTGATGCTATGGGTGTTGATCCATCGCGCGTGGAGTTTGCAGTTTACATCGTCCCTCCTGGCCAAGTCTTTGATCCCAAGCAGGCAACAAGTTATGACCTCTTGTTTGGTAAGGCAACGCCCTATCTTGGTCACGGCGGCGATAACACCATCACACTCAAAGACTATCTGACCGCGCGCGGCATTCCTGCGCAAGGCAGTAGCTTTGTCCCTGTAATGCGGGTCTATCACTTTGATATGAATACCTATAGTGAGGTGGAAAAATATCAGGTCACTGGTAATTCTGTGGTCTATGGTCTTCCTGCTGAGAAGGAGAACGAAGCGTCCAATCCAGATACTGGCGAGCCAAGCACTGAACCCGCGCCAGCTCCTGAACCAGGCATTGATCCAGGGGCAAACCCCACACCAGCTCCTGAGTCAGGCGCCGACCCTGCTCCAGCGGTGAAGGATATCCCTGTGGCGAACCTCACGCCAGTGCTCGCCTCTGATCATCCTAATGTCTTTATCCGCATTGAAGATACTGACGTGCATCCTGTCAACGGGCTGACCGTGACGATTATTGACCCACAGGGCGGCTTGCATCCTGTGACTGATGCCAAGCTCAATTCCTCAGACGAAACCATCTATAAGATCTTATCGCTGCCCACGTCGCTTTTTGATCAGGGCTTGGGCGAATACGCTGTTGAACTGACACAGCCCGGTTACAACACCAAGCGCGTGCCCGTGAAGTTTGCCGAGCGCACCACTACGCCCGTCGTCAATGAAGCACACGGCGGTACCGTTTATCTCGAGGATGGCAAGCTTATCGTCAAGACTGATCCAAACGCAGTGCTCAAGGTTGAGTTTATGATTGATCCTCGCATTGAAGATGATTTGATTGAGGTTGATGCGAGTAAGATCGTGCAGACAAGTGCTGGTGTGTACGAGGTTGATTTTTCTAACCTGGTTGACCAGCTCGATAAGCACAAGGTCGTAAAGGTGATCGCCGCAGCGAGCGATAGAGCTCCCTCTGACATCGTGATCGTCGGCGTGCAACAGAAGCGTCTTGCGACTGAAGAGCCAGCCGCTACCGAATCAACTGAAGCCCCAGGCGCCAATGAGATCAGTGAGACCGATGAGCCAAGCGAAGAAGCTATCGAGGCAATCGGAGATGAAACCGAAGTCATAATTCTTCCCGCGCTGAACCCCGTCTCAAGCGACAATCAGCTGGCACCTACCACCAACAAGCCAGTTCAGAAACCCACCCGCAAGGCTCAGCCTGCCAAGCTCCCCAAAACGAGCGATATCATACCCCTTGTCTTCATCGCTTTGTTTGCAGGAGTAAGCCTCATCAGCTTGGGCGCTGCAGTGAGGCGCTGATCGCTGAAATTTACTTGCACCTTTCAAGTCATCTGAGAGAGACGTGCTAGAATTTGCACAAATGCCGTGCAAATGAGCACGTCTTTCTTTTGTTGAAGGGATTTTCATGCCAAGCACCAGTACTTATGACACCCAGCTTGCTACCGCCCCTGATCTTCCGTGTATCGCGGTCGTTTTTGGTGGCCACAGCCCCGAATATCCCGTTTCTCTTGAATCTGCCACAAGTGTAATCACCAACCTCGACACCGATCGCTACGAGATCGTTATGGTTGGCATTACGCGCACCGGTTCTTGGTATCACTACACCGGCCCTGTTGAGGCAATCGCTGATGACAGCTGGATTACACTGACTGATGAGCTCTCTCCTGCAATTCTATCTCCCGATCGTGCCACAGCTGGCCTGCTCGTCTTTGATGAGGCAGGCGCTCCTCCTCGTATTATTGAGCTGGACGGCGTGTTGCCGCTCGTTCACGGCCAATGTGGCGAGGATGGTACGCTGATCGGGCTTATTGAGCTTTCAGGGCTGCCGCTCATTGGCTGCAACACAGCTGCGAGCTCCCTTTGTATGGACAAAGATCGTTCGCACAAGCTTGTAAAGGATGCTGGCATTCGTGTTCCTCGCGCGCTTACCGCATATGCCGCCGAAGATCGCGCGCAGGTCAAAGCACGCGTTGAGACCATGGGCGAACTTCCTCTCTTTGTGAAGCCCGTCCGCGCTGGATCATCATTTGGCATCAGCGTCATTGATGCGATTGACGAGCTTGATGAGGCGCTCGATAAGGCGTTTGAGCACGACACCAACGTCATTATCGAAGAAGCAATCACTGGTGTTGAGTGTGGCTGTGCCGTCATTGGTCGCGATGACCATCTCACGGTCGGTGAAGTCGATGAGATCGAGATTCACGACACCTTCTTTGACTACGAGGAAAAATACACCCTTACTAATTCAGCGATTCACCTGCCGGCGCGCCTGCCGCAAAGCGTGCAGGACGCACTTAAAGACAGCGCCAAAACCATTTATCGCGCGCTGGGCTGCACCGGATTTGCACGAGTTGACATGTTTGTCACGCCCGATCATGAGATCGTCTTTAACGAGGTCAACACCATTCCAGGATTTACCTCACATAGCCGTTTTCCACAGATGCAGATGGCACGCGGTATCTCTTACACCGAGCTTTTGACTGAGATTATCGAAGAATGTCGAGCTGCTTGGAGATCCGCTCTTGCTCATCAAAGCGTGAACGAAACCTCACACGTATAAAGATCACACGAAATACGTAGGTAACGATGAGCTCGGCGATTGCAACCATGACAATGGTGCCGCCGGGCTTTAAGTTTGGCACGTAAAACGACATGATGAGCGCCGTAACCATGGCGATAACAGCAAAGATAATGGCGTAGCAGGTCGTCTTGGCATAGCCTTTGCCGAGAATAAGTGCATTAACGACCGGAATGATCATAATACCAGAAACAATCAGCGCGCCCACTGCACGCGAGGCAACCGCAACGGTGACAGCAACCATGATGGTCAAGAGCGCATTCATGAATCCGACAGGTACACCAGCAAGTCTAGCCA
>JAEZXW010000065.1 GCA_023419515.1 Actinomycetes bacterium | reverse complement strand
GACCTCGGTGTTTCGTTCTTGGCTGGTTTGATGATCGTTCCTGCATCATTCATGGTTCTGGGTTCTGCTGATGCTGTTGCAAACGGCGCTGGTCCAAGCCTGATGTTCATCACCTTGCCTGAGCTCTTCTCAACCATGGGCAGCTTGGCAAGCGCAGTAGGTGTCATCTTCTTCCTGCTTGTTCTGTTTGCGGCGCTGACCTCGGCAATCTCACTGACCGAAACCTGCGTTTCGATCCTGTGCGACGGTATGAAGCTCAAGCGTCTGCACTCGATGATCATCTCGTTTGTGTTCATCTTGGTAATGGGTGTCTTTGTTGATCTTGGCTACTCGCGCTTGTCGTTCATCGAGCCTTTGGGTCCAGGAAGCAGTCTGCTTGACCTGTTCGACTTCATCTCGAACACGATTCTGATGCCGATCGCTGCAATCTTGACCTGTGTCTTTGCAGCATGGGTTATTACTCCTAAGAGCCTGATCGAAGAGGTTGAAAGCTCAGGTGCCTTTAAGTTCAAGAATGCTTGGACAGTCATGATCAAGTTCATCGCACCAGTGCTGATCGCGTTGATCTTGGTTGCTTACACAGCTCAGACCTTTGGCTTCATCAGCATCTAAGCGATTGATGGAGAGGGGATCAATAGTTGGTGACGGTGGATTGACAGCCGATTGATTCCTTCCGCTTCATGATTGCTAGCTACATGACAGCTCGTGCTTTGGCATGAGCTGTCTTTTTTTTGCGTAATATGGGCTTTTTGCATTATTCGTGTGTGAAAAAATTTGTGATCTATTTGGGCACAAGGTTGAGGTATTCACTTATAAAGTTGAGTCGATACTCTTTTGCGGCAGTGTGATTGCAGCCATAAATGGAGTGTTTAATTCTCATTTCCCCCGCTTGGGCTTAAAGGCCATTGCGTCGAGCCCTGATACTAGGAGGACATTCGTGACTAAGAAAAACAGTGCACAGGTTTACAAGACAGGTTTGCTCTGCGCGACGGTCGCACTTGGCTTGGGCACCGCTCCACTGGTGCTTGCTCAGCAGCCTGCTGAGGCATCAGATGCTGAGGTAACCCCGCTGGCTGCTCCTCGTCTCGTAACTGCCGAGGACGGTGGCGATGGTGCTACGATGACCGAGGAACAGCAGATCAACGAGATCAACAAGCAGTTAAGGAACAAGCTTGCCGAGTATCGCCAGCAGGCAGCGATCGTCTTTGATGGTGAAGACGATAGTTATTACTCACCGTTCTTGCAAAAGCTGAACGAGATTCAGGGTGAGTACAATGATGCTCAAAAGACTACCGCTACAGAGGCGCAAGCTGCCTACGAAAAGGCCGTGGCTGCTGCCGAGCAGAACTTTCAGCAGCAAAAGCACGACATGACCGAGCGCTCAAAGTTCCTCGTTAATCGCTATGTCGAGATTGCGCAAGAGAGTGCAACAAATGATGATGTTAAGAGTCGTCTCGCTGAGTTTGGTGCGACTGAAACCGAGCGCATCATTGCCCTGCCAACTTGGAGCGAGCAGTGGACTGAGACGCAGCACATGTCTCAGGGTATTTGGAACCGCTTGGCTGAGTTTGAACGCGACGACGCTGCTGTCAAGGTTGCAGCAAAGTACGACGAGATCGTTGCTAACAACGACAAGACTCAACAGCACTACGCTGAAGCTGATCTTGAGAAGCTCAAGCAGATCACTGGTGAGATCGTTGATGAGTTGAAGAAGATTGACACCACGATTACCCCAGGTGCTGAAGGCACGGGTAGGGATGGTGAGAAGATTCAGGCGGCGCTGCGTCGCACAAAGGAGCTCTTGCAGCAGGCTGAGGCTCGTATTGCTGCAGTCGAGAAGTCAGCAGCTCCTGAGACAGAGGTTGTTTCTCCAACGGGCGAGACCGACACCGAAGAAAACGGTCCAACTGAGCCAGCATCTGGTACCGATGGTAACGGTGAGGAAGAGGTTGCTGAGCCTGGCACCGGTAGCGCTGGTGAGGATGGCGGTGCTGCGGCGCCTGCTCCAAGCTCTGAGACCGGCGGTGAGACCGATAATGGTGGTGGCGCCGATACCGGTAAGCAGCCTGTTCCTGGTGGCACCGAGATTGCACCTGACGGTAGTGAGGGTGGCAATCCTGGTGCAGTAAGCCCCGACGAGGGTAACGGTGAAGAGATCGTTCCTGGCGCAGACGGCGGCGATGCAACGACCAATCCTGAGAGCGGCGAGGTCACTCCAGAGGATGAGACCGATGTCGTAATCCTGCCACCGCTTGTTCCAGAGGCAAGTCAAGATCAACTCGTTACCCAAACCACAGATAAGGCTGATAGCACTAAGAAGAAGGATCAGAAGAAAACCGCTCTGCCTCAGACTGCTGACCAGAGCACGGGTCTTTTGGCTATGGTGTTTGGTGCCCTTGGTCTTGGTGCGTTGGTTGGCTCTCGCAAGGGCGCTCGTAATAACTAATCTCACAAGGACGATGTAAAGCATTTAAGCCCAATCACAAAAGTCCAAGCAATGCAGTAGTCAATTGCATCGTGCTTTGTGTTGTGCGTGATAGAGGGGATTTCACTTGATTGGATCCTCAGCTGGCCTAAAAAAGGCCCATTAATTAAAAGGCCTGACCTCGAATCAATTGAGGTCAGGCCTTTGTGTATATGATTTATTAGATGTGCTCGCAAGCAATCCTTACGATTTAAGCGATCTCAAACTCACTCTCGTCTGGCTGGTGCAAACGCTCGCCGATCTGACCCTTTGCCAGCTTGTTAACAACGAGTGCGATTGCGCCGTCACCCGTGACGTTGCAGGCCGTACCAAAGCTATCGATTGCAACGTAGAGGGCAACCATCAGGCCGTACATGGGATTCGTAAAGCCGAGCATACCCTCAAGCACGCCTTGAGCAGCGGTGATAGCACCACCAGGAACACCAGGAGCGGCGATCATCGTGACGCCAAGCATGCAGATAAAGCCTGCAAAGGTGACGAAGTCGATCGAGATGCCACTCATGAACATAACGGACATTGCAAAGGCAACGATCTTCGTGGTAGATCCAGCAAGGTGGATGGTTGCACACAGCGGCACGGCAAAGCCGGCAACTTCCTGGGAGACGCCGTTCTTCTCAGTGCAAGCCAAAGTAACTGGGATTGTGGCTGCACTGGATGCAGTTCCAAGAGCAGTGAAGTAAGCGGGGAGCATGTTCTTCAGCGCGACAAACGGATTCTTCTGCGTAATGATTGCTGCGATGAGGTATTGCAGCAGAATCATGACGATCGTCAGGATGATCGAAAGGATGACGACTTTAGCCATTGCAGCGATGACCACTGCAATCTCACCCGATTTTGTCATGTTCATGAAGATCGAGAGGATGTGCACCGGCAAAAGCGGCACGATCACGCGACGGATGAGCAGCATGATGACCTTCTTGAACTCCAAGAACGCATCATTGAGCACCGGCGTCTTAAGAAACGCCATACCGATGCCCAAAACAAACGACATAACAAGAGCCGTAATCACGCCAAATGGAGCTGGAATGCTCAGCGCGCCACCCAACAGTGATGGAACTGTGTTCTGCGGCTCAACCAGACTCTGGATTGCTTCGTTTGCTAAGAGGGTTGGCAGTAATGCTTGGCCAACAGCAAAGGTTCCAAAACCAGCAACTAAGGTTGAGGCATATGCAATACCAACGGTGATAAGCACCCATTTTCCTGCTGTCTTGCCCAGCCCTGCAATCGCAGGGGTGATCAGACCCAAGATGATCAGTGGTACGGCAAAGCCTAAGAAAGAACTAAAGACCTCGCTAAAGGTGACAAAGATCGAGATAAAGCCGACAGGCATCACGTAGCCTAGGCCAATACCTGCGATAATTGCTAAAATCACCCAAAACAATAGGCTCTTTAGCAACTTGTTTTCCTTAAAGTTGCTCATAATGCACCCCGCATTCCGTGTACGAATAACCACTCAAGCACTCGGTACAAAACCCAGCGAGCAACTGGTTTGTGCCACTCTCGTCCAATCGACGCGCTGTGCTTGAATCGATGATGGTAGCAAATGCAAAGCGCAAGTCTTAAAGAAGGACTACTTTATTAAGCTAAAGTGGCTTGAATTACAGCCTGAGCGGTCAAAGCGGGAGTTCTGCACATACGGTGCTGACGCGTTGTAGGGTGCAGAATACTACATCAGTAGGCACAGGTGCTGTAGATAATGAGCGACAAATTATGTGCTCAGCTACTTGCCTACGCACCCATTCGAGACACTGAGCACTCGTTCAACACACCAAGCCAGTGCATCAATATAGTGCGGATTATCATTGACGCAGGGCACATAGAAAAACAAAGGCTCGGGGGCGTCTGGGTGAGCCTGCTTAAATGCTGTGACGTATTCCTCGCGAAGCTCGATGTCGCACTCATAGAGCGTCTCAAGGCAGTCAGCTGCAAACGAGGGAGAAACGAGGGTGACGGTCGAGATACCTTCGCGAGCCCAAGCAGCGAGTACGTCTTTGGTAGCGGGTTTGAGCCAGCGGCGTGAATCAAAGCGGCTTTGCCAGCTCACCTGCCAGGATGCCTTGGCAAGCTGTAAGACATCGGCAAGTCCGTGTGCGGTTTGCAGAGCGTGGTGCTGGTAGGGATCTCCCGTCTCGATGTCCTTGACCAGTGTCGAGTGAAACGAAATCAGGACGCGCGAGTTTGCATCGAGCGGGTCAACACCCGTGCTTGTGGCTTGCTTCCACGTGGCGTGCACCTGCTGGGCGAGTGCTTCGATATACCCTGGTGCCTTAACATGCGAGCGGATAAACTCGATCGACTCAAAGGTGTCTGAGGTAAAGCTTTGAGCAAGGTGATTTACCTCATCGATCACGGTGCCGGTGGTCACGCGGGCTTCTTGTGCATAGAGCGGCACAACAATCACCCGCTTGATCTGGGCGTTTGCGATAGCAGTAAGCGCTGATAAGATCGAGGGGTTTCCGTAGCGCATAGCGAGAAACACCTCAACGTTGTGTCCGCGGTGTTTGAGCTTTGCCATAAGCGCCGATTGTTGTTTGCGTGAGATCACCATGAGGGGAGAGCCTTCTGGCGTCCAAATTGCTTGATAGTGCCCCTGTGTTTTGGGTGGCCTTGTCCTGAGTACAATGCCGTGCAAGATGGGAAGCCAGATTAATCGCGGCAGGTCAACGATGGCTCGATCAGATAAAAACTGCGCCAGATATTCCCTAATCGCATCAGCTTGTGGCTTATCGGGCGAGCCTGTGTTAATGAGGAGCACCGCTGTCTTTGCATGTATCGCCTGTGCGCTCGGCGCGCCTTCAGTCTCACACCTTGTTTGAGGTGCCATTGTTGTTGCAGTTTTGATATCCATAGCTTTAGATACTACCCGTTTATCCGTTTATCTCGATTCTTGGTCGCGATTTTGAGCTTTTCTGGTTGAAATGTCATAAATCTGGTAATCATAAGAGGACGTTTTTTGCGAAAGGATGAACAATATGACCACTCCTGCCCCCGAGCAGCAGCACGATGCCGCGCTCAAGAATCACGAGCAGTCGGCACCGCAGAAGGTTTTTGGCCCTGGGTCGGGATCCTATTCTGAATTTATGCGTATCACCGATTTTCTGCGTGAGGAGACCTGGGGCGGCATGATCCTCGTGGTCGCCGCACTCATCGGTGTAATTCTTGCTAACACGCCGCTTCAAGATATTTATTTTGGTATGCGCGATACCCATCTTGCCATTCCGCTTTTAGGGCTCGATTTGTCTGTCGGGCACTGGGCGGCCGATGGTCTGCTCGCCGTCTTCTTCTTCATGGTAGGTCTTGAGCTTAAGCATGAGTTTGTTGCGGGAGATCTACGCAACATTAAAACCGCCATTGTGCCCGTGATCGCGGCGGCTGGCGGCGTTGTGGTACCCGCCCTCATCTATGCCGCACTTAACTTCACCAACCCTGATGCTCTGCGCGGCTGGGCAATCCCAACGGCAACCGATATCGCGTTTGCCGTGGCAGTACTCGGTATCATCGGCTCGCATCTGCCTGGATCACTGAGGATCTTCTTGCTGACCCTTGCTGTGGTCGATGACCTTATTGCAATCGTCATCATTGCGGTCTTTTACAGTACCGATCTTTCGTTTGCGTATCTGGCAGCCGCCATTATCCCCATTGCGCTCTATGCGTTTTTGGCCAATAAATTCAAAGCATTTTTTGCCGAAAAACCCTGGGCTGGTTGGGTCATCTTGCTGCCAATCGGTGTTGTGACCTGGGTGTTGATGCACCATTCCGGTATCCATGCAACGATTGCCGGTGTCATCCTTGGTCTTTCGGTTCCTGCGGTTGCTCACAAAAAGGGGGCAGAGAGTCTCTGTCTGGACTTTGAGCATCGTTTCCGTCCACTGTCTTCAGGCGTTGCTGTGCCGATTTTTGCATTTTTCTCTGCTGGCGTATACCTCGGTGGTGCAGAGGGCTTGATGGCAATCGCAGGCACCACGGCGGCACTCGGTGTTTTGGCTGGCCTTATTCTTGGCAAGCCAATCGGAATTTTGCTCGCGGTCTTTTTGACTACGAAGTTCACCAAGGCGGATTTGGACGAGTCGGTTCGTTGGATCGATCTTTTAGGTGTTTCAATCCTGGCGGGCATCGGCTTTACGGTGTCGCTGCTGGTTTCTGAGCTTTCGTTCCCAACCCATCCCGAGCTGCAGGATGCCACTAAGGCAGCGGTCATGATTGCAAGCGTCTGTGCGGCACTCTTGGCAGCTGTCATTCTGACCCTACGCAATAATCACTACAAGCAGGTTGAGGCTGAAGCGCTTGCTGATGATGATCACGACGGCGTACCAAACTTCTACGATAAGGAGCCATACAACCCTGCGGTATCATAAACAGTCTATGAGTCTCTTCAGTAACTGAGAGGCATTGATGAGCGATGACGCAAGGCAGTTCACGGGGCACAGCTCACATCAAGAAGGCGTCGCTTAAGGATCGCCTGCTTGGCTTTGGCCTCGGCCTTGTTGTCGTCGCTCTTTTTATGGTGTTCGGGTTGAGCGCTATCATGGTGAGTCACTACAAGGATCAAGTCGCAATCTAGGTTGACGATGCAAGGCTCGCTGAGGTCGACTTTGACTACATCGTCGTGCTTGGTGCGGGTGTGCGTCCTGATGGCAGCTTGAGCGATATGCTTAAGGATCGCATGAACACTGGCTTTAGGGCGTATCAGGCAGGGCTTGCCCCACAGATAATCGTGAGTGGAGATCATCGCCCTGATCACAACGATGAAACGACTGCCATGCGCAATTGGCTGATCGATCAGGGTATGCCTAGTGAGAGAATCCTGGTAGATGAACATGGCTACAACACGTTTGCAACTTGCGTGAATGCCCGGGATGACTTTGGTGCCAAGCGCATTTTGTTGGTGTCACAGCCATACCATTTGCCGCGTGCGCTTTTTATCGCAGATAAGATCGGGCTGAGGGCGAGAGGGCTCGGCGCTCCTGGTGAGGATTATCCTGGTCAGTGG
>JAEZXW010000053.1 GCA_023419515.1 Actinomycetes bacterium | reverse complement strand
GCCCTCATCGTCAACGCCTTTTTCAAGGTCACCGTATTCATCGGCAAAATTCGCCATGACTTGTAAAAGGATTGCCGTTATGAGTGAGAGGATAAACACCGGCAGCTTAAACGCATCTGCGTGAGCGGCGATACCTGCCGAGAGGATGGCAGAGGTGCTCGCGAGCGGAAGTGTCCTGATCCTTAACGCCTCAACCCAAACAAGAGCGGAAGACTTGATGTTGATGGGTTGTGCGCTCATGAGATAACCGTTTCCTTTCTGGCGGGCGAGTTTTGCGTGCAAGCTGTGTGCCCGTAGCGTTGAAGAGCCTTTCATACATCACGTAAACAACCCCGCTTTGTGAGAGCGCTCAGGCGTTGGTAGGGCGCCAGTAAGCTATCATTAAGCTCCAGTTAAACCCCAATATTTACTGTGTGGGTTAGGTAGGATTTCTCTCAAAGTGGCGGTATTCTTGCACGAGCTTTTGTCTGTCGTGTATCGTAAATGCGTTTTAGAAATTCTAATCAGTGAGAGATTTTTCATGCAAGAGAAACTACAAAAACTCATCAGCGCCTATCGCGAGCTTGAGCAAAAGCTGAGCGATCCGGATGTTGTTTCAAACCAAAAAGAATACATTCGCCTGTCAAAGGAGCATGCCAATCAGGCAGAAATTGTTGCCGAGGCAACGCGTTATCTGAGCACCTTAGACGACATTGCTGCCGCAAAAGAGCTTGCCTTTGAAGAGAGTGATCCTACTGAGAAAAAGGCTCTGCTTGAGGTTGTTGATGAGCTTGAGGCGGGTATTCCCGAGCTTGAGGAGACGATCAAGATCCTGCTCTTGCCTGGAGATCCAAACGACGATAAGAACACGATTGTTGAGATTCGAGCAGGTGTCGGCGGAGATGAGGCAGGTATTTTTGCGGGTGACCTCTTTAAGATGTATCAGCGTTTTGCTGAGTCGCATCGTTGGAAGATTGAGGTCATTGATGTTTCATCGTCAGAAGCTGGCGGTTACAAAGAGGTGAGCTTTAAGGTCTCGGGTGACAAGGTCTACTCGATCCTTAAGTACGAAAGCGGTGTTCATCGCGTGCAGCGAGTTCCCAAGACCGAAAGTCAAGGCCGCATTCACACCTCAACAGCGACGGTTGCTGTATTGCCAGAGGCAGATGAAATTGAGGTTGAAATCAAGCAAGAAGACCTGCGTATTGATGTCTACCGTTCGGGTGGCCCAGGTGGTCAGTCGGTCAACACGACGGATTCTGCTGTGCGTATTACCCACCTGCCAACAGGTTTGGTGGTGCAGTCTCAGGATCAAAAAAGTCAGATCCAAAACCGTGAGGCAGCGATGCAGGTTTTGCGCGCCCGTCTTTATGACAAGATGCTCCAAGAGCAGCAAGATGAGCTTGGTGCGGCGCGCTTGTCTCAGATTGGTCGCGGTGACCGTTCAGAAAAGATTCGCACGTACAACCAGCCTCAGGATCGTGTGACCGATCACCGCATCGGTTTTAATTCTACCTACGACACGGTGCTCAACGGCGATAAGCTCCAAGACATCATTGATGCGCTGGCGGCGGCCGATCGTGCTCAACGTCTTGAAGAGGCTGTCTAGATGCCAGAATCTCAGGAGAGATCTCCGCGTCAGACAACAGAACTCTGGACAATTAAGCGTATGCTTGACTGGTGCGTGGAGTATCTTTCACGCGCTCAAGACGAGCACCCGCGCCTTTCTGCCGAGCGGCTCATTTGTCATGCGACCAAGCTTGAGCGGATTGAGATCTACACCAATTATGATCGCCCTTTTGATCAGGCAGAGCTTGTCGTGATGCGCGAGGCGGTCAAGCGCAGGGCTCAGGGAGAGCCTTTGCAATATATTGAGGGTGCGACCGCATTCAGAAGCCTTACACTGCTTTGCAAGGCGCCTATTTTAATCCCTCGACCAGAAACTGAATACCTCGTTGAGCTCGTAAATCAGGAGATTGAAGCGCTGGTTGCCCGTCAGCCTAATCGTGATTTGAGCAAGATGCCTTTGCGCATCTTGGATGTAGGGACGGGGACGGGCTGCATTGCGCTCTCACTGCTCGATGAGCATGCTGATAAACTCAGTGTGCTCGCCTTGGATCTGGATGAAGCAGCCGTGAGTCTGGCGAACAAAAATGCCGAGCAGTGCGAGTCAAAGCTCGTATCTCAAGAGGTGATCTTTACTAAGCCAGGTCAGCTTTGCATCCTTTGCTCCGATCTTTTTGCGGCGGTGTCACCCGATTATCTCGGTAGCATCGATCTGATCATCAGCAATCCGCCTTACATTCCATCAGACCTCATGCCAGACCTACCAGCTGAGGTCAAAGACTATGAATCGCATCGCGCGCTCGATGGCGGAGCGGGTGGGCTCGTGATCGCTTCGAGGCTGATCAAAGACGCTGCCTTGTGGCTTACGTCAGGTGGGGTGCTAGCCCTCGAATTGCATGAACTTAACGCTAGCCAGGTAGGGCGCGAATGTGTAGAGTTGAATGCATACAAAAATTCTTCGCTCAGCTGCGATTTGACCGGGCGCGAGCGCTTTGTGATTGCGCATCTGTAGCGAGCCGTTGCACTCACTAAGGAGGGCACCATGGGTAGGATCTATCAGGTTGATCAGGAAAATCCAAATGCAGAAGTAGTCAATGCCGCAGCTCACGTTCTAAGAAGTGGTGGCGTCGTGGTCTTTCCGACCGAGACGGTCTATGGTATTGGTGCGATGGCTGCTCAAGATTGCAACGGCGCCCAAGAGCTCTTTGAAATCAAGCTGCGCGATCGTCGCAAGGCAATTCCATGGTTGGTCGAGGACGCAAGTGCGCTCACGCGTTACGGCCGTGATGTGCCTGATTACGCCTTTAAGCTAGCCGAAAAGTACTGGCCAGGCGCTCTCACCATCGTGGTGCCAGCTTCTGATGAAGTACCTGAGGATTTCCGCGCAGCTGATGGCACGATTGCCCTGCGTGCCCCTGATAATCCACTGGTTCGTGAGCTTATTATCGCAACGGGAAGCCCACTCGTGACCTCAAGTGCAAACACCCATACGCTGCCAGCTCCGTTTGAGTTTAGTGAGATCGAGGAGCGTATCATCGCCGCGGCAGACGTTGTGCTCGATGGCGGTCCAACTCGCTTCCACAAGTCATCAACCGTGATTTCTGCAATTGGTCCGCGCCCGCTCGTGTGGCGTGACTCTGCGATTGCGGTCGAAGAGATCATGAAAACTGCACTCGGTGAGGAGTAATGTCAATGCAGATTGCGCTTGCATCTGATCATGCT
>JAEZXW010000034.1 GCA_023419515.1 Actinomycetes bacterium | reverse complement strand
ATCGCGATGCCCAAGTTCAACATGTATAAGTCGCTGCACACGACGGTGATTGGCCCTGCTGGACGTCCGCTCGAGATTCAGATTCGTTCAATTGCCATGCACCAGCAGGCAGAATATGGCATCGCCGCGCACTGGCTCTATAAGGAAAGCGGCGGCAGTCAGGCGAAAAACCAAGGTGAAAACTCCCTTGATGCGCAGCTCGCGTGGCTTAAGCGTACCCTTGAGTGGCAGGATGCCGAGGGGCTTGACCCGCAGGAATATATCAATGCGCTCAAGATTGACTTGTTCGACGATGAGGTCTTTGTCTTTACGCCCAAGGGCGAGGTGATGTCGCTCAAGGCGGGCGCTACCCCGATTGACTTTGCTTACGCCATTCATACTGAGGTTGGCAACCATTGCATTGGTGCTAAGGTCGATGGCATGGTGGTGCCGCTTTCGCATGAGCTTTCGATGGGCGATCGCGTTGAGATTTTGACGCAAAAAAACGCAAGCCCTTCGCGCGACTGGCTGAACATCGTTAAAACCCCTTCTGCCCGTTCAAAAATTCGTAGTTACTTTAGCAAGATCACGCGCTCTGATGATGAGGCATCGGGCAGAGACATGCTTGCTAAAGAAATGCGCAAACATGGCTATGGCATCTCGACTGCTCGCAGCGTTCGCGCGATTAAAGAAGTGGCGCGCACGCTGGGCTACCCCAAAGAGGGTGACCTCTTTGCTGCGATTGGCACTAATAAGCTGACTGCTCGCCAGATCACTAATAAGATCAGCGCTCTGCTTGAGAAGGCAAATGATCCGAGTGTCGAGGCAGAAAAGCGTGCTTTGCTTTCGCTTAAGACACCGATGACAGCCCCGCGCTCTGCTCGCTTGACCGAGAAGAAAAAGCAGGCAGCATCTCAAAAGGGCATCATCGTTCAAGATGGCGAAGTCGACATGCTCGTGCATCTGTCGCGCTGTTGTAACCCCGTGGTGGGCGATGATATCGTAGGCTTTGTCACTCGTGGTCGAGGGGTTTCGGTACATCGCCGTGACTGCCCCAACTGCGCGGATTTGACCCGCACGCCCGAGCGCATGATCGATGTGCGTTGGGATACGGCGGTTGCCTCGCTTTTCCAGGTTGAGGTGGTGATCGAGGCAATCGATCGCATGCGCTTGCTCGGTGATGTGACGATTTGCTTTAGCGATTCTGGCGCAAACATTCTTTCGTCCAACACGCAGTCAAACCGTGACGGCACCACACAGATGAGGTTTTTGCTTGAGCTCAGTGAGATCAGCCACCTCGATAATGTGTTGCGCCGCGCAAAGGGTATTGAGGGAGTAATCGACGCTCGGCGCTTAAAGCCAGGAGAGGGCGGCAGGTCAAACAAGCGTAAGTAAGTTTGATCTTGGGAGTCCTCAGCCAGTTTGTAAAGCGATGAGATGTTTTGGCGCTGAGATAGGTATGTCTGCAGCTAATAGATTTGCATTAAGGAGAGAGGAGTTTCCCATGAGCCATGACTTAAAGATAAAGACTCATCCGCTTGGCCGCATTCAGGCAAACTGCTACATCGTGAGTAATGCCAACCACACTGTCGTGATTGATCCAGGTGACGAGGCAGAATACGTACTTTCGCTCATTGATGGTTTGACCGTTGATGCGGTGGTTGCCACGCATTACCATAACGATCACGTGGGCGCGATTAAGGCAGTGATAGCTGCAACGGGTGCTCCATTTTTGATCGGCAAGACTGATGCGCGCTACCTGGATTCACCAGCTCATGTTGGCTACACCCCAGGCCCTGGGGATGAGAAGTACAAGGGACTCGTACCCGATCGGGTTTTAAGCGAGGGAGATGTGGTTGAGGTAGGCGAGACCACGCTTGAGGTCATCGATCTGCCAGGACATACCCCCGGTGGCATCGGTCTTTTGTCTGCTAATAAAAAAGTGCTGTTCTCGGGCGACACGCTTTTTGCGGGCTCCATTGGTCGTACTGACTTTACGGGCGGCAATACCGAGTCGATCATGAAGTCGATCGAAAAGCTCGTGAAGCTCCCTGATACCACCGCCGTCTATAGCGGACACGGGCCTGTTACCACGATTGGCCGCGAGAAGAAGTCCAATCCCTTTGTGTTGCACGTGCTGCACAACAGGCGATAAGGGATTTCAAAACAACGTTTTACCAGCAGTTTTACAGGAGAGAAACACTATGAAAGCACGTCGCCCTCGCGGCACGCAGGATCGCACTCGCATCAGCCAGCTCATGTATCGCCAGCTTGAGCGTGCAAGCCAGATCTTTCAGCTCTATGGTTTTGACGAGATTGAAACCCCGCTCTTTGAGCATCGCGACCTGTTTGTCCACGGGCTTGGCACCGAGACCGATGTTGTCTCAAAGGAGATGTTTTCGGTGCTCTCGCCTGATGCAGCCTCAAAGCTGCAAAATGGTGAGCCACTCAAGCATGATCAGCGTCTCGTCTTGCGTCCTGAAGGAACGGCAGGAGCAGTGCGTGCCGTGATCGAAAATGGCCTGTTGCCCCTAGGCGCTCCTCCTGTCAAGCTTTGGTATATCGGCCCGATGTTTCGCGCTGAGCGTGCCCAAAAGGGTAGGTATCGCCAGTTTACTCAGCTCGGCGCTGAGGTCTTTGGTACGAGTGACCCACTTGCTGATGCCGAGCTTATCATCATGATGATGCGCTACCTTGTCGAGATTGGCCTTGACCCTGAGAGCATGACGCTACTCATCAACTCGATGGGCGACACAGACTGTCGTGTTCCGTATCAATCGGAGCTTGCCAACTACATCCTCGCACATCAAGACGAGCTTTGTGCTGAGTGCGTCAACCGCGCGACCACAAATCCCTTGCGTGCTCTTGATTGTAAGAACGAGCAATGCCAGGCGGTTTTGGCGGCGGCACCCAAGATCACCGATTTTCTGAGCGAACAGAGTAGGGCGCATTATGATCAGGTTAAAACCTATCTTGATGAGGCGGGTGTTGCGTATGTTGAAGAACCGCGCCTGGTGCGAGGCCTCGATTACTATACGCACACGGTGTTTGAGGTGCAGATCAAGGAGGGCTTGGGCTCACAAAACGCCATCGGTGGTGGCGGTCGTTACGATGGCCTCATGAAGGTTGCGGGTGGCAAAGACACCCCCGCACTCGGCTTTGCTCTGGGTCTTGAGCGCATCGTGCTTGCCCTGCAAGACCAGGGTGTTTTTACCGATGAACTTTTTGCTCCATCGCTCGATGTCTTCTTTGCGCTCACTGATCATCAGTACTCATCAAAGGCACTCGAGCTTGCTGAGTGTTTGCGCAACGATGGCATAAGTTGCCAGCTTGACTTGCAGGAGCGTTCGCTCAAGTCGCAGTTTAAGCTCGCCGATAGGCTCAACACGCGCCTTGTGGTGATCCTTGGTGAGGATGAGTTAGCGCAAGGATCGGTGCTCGTGCGCAACATGCAAACCAAGGAAGAGACCCTCGTTACTTTTGAGGATTTGCCCGGCGTTGTTTCGGGTGAGATCTATTCGGCTGCTTTTGGTCTTGATTGGCTGCTTTCAGACGATGAATAAAAGGTGCATCTTTGCAGGCAAACCACCTCAAAGCCCGAGTAATTCTTGAGAAGAACAGCTACAATAACAACAATTTTTCATTCTCCGACTTTTGACAAGAAACGTTAGGAATACACTCATGTCAACACGCTTTTCAATGTATAGCCATACCGCAGGTGAGCTGCGCAAGTCAGACTGCGGGACTACGGTTACCCTAGCAGGTTGGGTGCATCGTCGCCGTGACCACGGCGGGCTGATTTTTGTTGATCTGCGTGACAGGCATGGTATTACGCAGTGCGTTTTTGATCCGCAAGATACTGAGGCGGCAGTTTTTGAGTTTGCTGAACGCATTCGTCCTGAGTGGGTTATTCAGGTTGAGGGTGTGGTTCGAGAGCGCCCCTTTGATACCGCGAATGCCGAGATGGCAACCGGTGAGATTGAGGTGTTGGTAAGCGGCATCAAGGTGCTGAACATGAGCCAGACGCCGCCGTTTTCGATTGAGAGCGACACCGATACCAATGAGGATCTGCGTCTTCGCTATCGATACCTCGATATTCGTCGCCCCGACATGTATCGCTCACTCAAGCTCAGAAGTGACGTGGCTCAGGCGTTTCGTGCAGCCCTCGTTGATCATGGATTTGTCGAGGTAGAGACTCCGATTCTTACCAAGTCAACCCCTGAGGGTGCTCGCGACTTTATTGTTCCTGCGCGTTTGAACCCTGGTTCGTTCTATGCGCTGCCACAAAGCCCGCAGCTCTTTAAGCAGCTTTTGATGGTCGGAGGCGTTGAGCGTTACTTCCAGATTGCTAAGTGTTTTCGTGATGAGGATTTGCGCGCTGATCGTCAGCCTGAGTTTACGCAGATTGACATCGAGATGAGCTTCGTAACTCAAGAGGATGTCCTCGGCTTGATGGAGGATGTCTTGGGTCGTGTGTTCAAGGCCGCTGGTGTTGAGGGCTTTGAGGCACCACTGCGTCGCATTTCTTACGCAGACGCCATGGCGACTTACGGTTCAGATCGACCTGACACGCGTTTTGAGCTGTTCTTGAATGATGTGACCGAGATCTTTGCTGCATCAGGGTTTAAGGTCTTTGCTTCACAAGCCCAGGCGCAAGATGGTGCTGTGCTCTGTATCAACGCTAAGGGTGCTGGTGACTGGAGCCGTGGCGACATCGACAAGCTCGCTGCACGCGCTACCGATCTGGGTGCTAAGGGCATGGCATGGATCGCCTTTACCTCGGCAGGCGAGGCAAAAAGCCCGATCATCAAGTTCTTTTCAGATGCTGAGATGCAGGCACTTAAAGATCAGATCAATGTTGAGCCAGGCGACTTGGTTTGCTTTATCGCCGATAAGCGCGAGCTTGCCC
>JAEZXW010000023.1 GCA_023419515.1 Actinomycetes bacterium | reverse complement strand
TCCTTAAGATCGAGTGCAACGATCGCGATCATGGCGTCACCGTCAATTTCAGCCTGCGTGTGATCAACCATAAGAACGCGATCAGCATCACCATCGTGAGCAATACCTACATCGGCTTGGTGCTCAGCAACCAGGCGCTTAACCTCGTCCAAATGAGTTGAACCGCAATTTACGTTGATATCGTCCCCGGTGTAGCTCGTGTTAATCGCAATGACTTGAGCACCTAGACGCTCGAGCGCCTCAGGCGTCGTTTTGATCGCTGCACCATGAGCACAATCAAGGGCAATCGTTAAGCCCGAGAGGTCAAGTCCTTGATCAGCAAGCTGCGCAATGCTGTGATCGACATAGCGATGACGAGCATTTTTGACCTTATGGATCATGCCGACCTTGCTGCCTGTCACGCGATCTTCTGGGTTACTCTTGCGCTCCTGGCTTGCCTCACGCGCTAAGGCATCCTCCAGCTCATCAGAAAGCTTAGTGCCTTGTGGCGAGAAAAACTTAATACCGTTGTACTGCGGCGGATTATGGCTGGCGCTGATCACGCAGCCACCGTCCAGCTCAAGTTCGCGGGTGAGCAATGCCACGGCTGGTGTTGGGATGATACCCGCGCAATACGGGGTGCCACCCTCGCTCATAATGCCAGCAAGTAAGCTGGATTCGAGCATGTGACCTGAGGTGCGGGTATCACGGCCGATCATAATGCGCGGCCCCAATACACGAGCAGCAGCAGCACCCAGTGCAAACGCTAGCTCACAGGTCAGCTCTGTATTTGCAACTCCTCGGACACCATCGGTCCCGAAAAGCGTGTTTGCCATAAATTCTTCCTTAATGTGTAAAAGGCCTTCCCCTCATTCTAAAGAGGAAGACCTTTTGTGTCACATCTTCAATGCCGTCCAAGCGGATGAATGTGAAGCTGCCAAATCGCAGCAACCAAAGATTAGCGCTTGGAGAACTGAGGACGCTTGCGAGCCTTTTTGAGACCGTACTTCTTGCGCTCAACCGAACGAGCATCACGGGTCAAGAAGCCTGCCTTCTTGAGATCATCACGATACTCACCAGCCTCGAGCAGCGCGCGAGCGATGCCCAGACGAAGAGCGCCAGCCTGACCGGAAAGACCGCCGCCGTTGCAACGAGCTACTACGTCAAAGTGACCGAGGGTATCGGTGACCTTGAAAGGAGCAAGTGCCATCTCGAGGGTCTGCTCACGGCCAAAGTACTCTTTGGCGTCACGCTTGTTAACCATTACCTTACCGGTGCCGGGCACCAAACGCACACGTGCGACTGCGTTTTTACGGCGTCCAAGCCCGATATAAAGAGCTTCATTGGTAGTTGCCATGGGCTATTTACGCCTCCAAATCAATTGAACGTGGGTTTTGTGCCTGATGAGGGTGGTTCTCGCCAGCGTAGACCTTGAGCTTCTTGAACTGCTGACGGCCAAGGCGGGTCTTGGGGAGCATGCCCTTAACAGCGTGCTCGACAACACGCTCAGGGTGCTTCTCGAGCGCTACCAAAAATGGAGTTTCCTTCAGACCACCTGGATAGCCAGAGTGATGATAGTAGGTCTTCTTGAATGCCTTGTTACCGGTAAGCTGGACCTTATCGGCATTGATGACAACAACGAAGTCACCTACATCAACGTGAGGGGTGTATTGCGGCTTGTGCTTGCCACGCAGGATATGAGCAACCTGCGTTGCGAGCCTACCGAGGGTCTTGCCAGCGGCGTCAACGATAACCCACTCGCGTGCCACCTCACCTGGCTTTGCGTAGTACGTTTTCACGTAGTTCCTCCAATAAAACGGTTTGTCCAATACAGAGATTTCACGGGGCTCTGTTGGTGAACTGATTTATTGTAATGAGCAGCACAAATTGGATCAAGCACCCATCACAAAATTACCTAATACTACGGGGATGCCTCGTACAAAAAAGCCCCTCGATTTACCAGTGGTAAACCAAGGGGCTCATGACCATCACCAATTCGATGAATTACTGATAGCTTTGAACTATCTGGTGAGGCTAAATCTCCTCGCCGGTCTTCTTAGAAACGCGGATAGCCTTGCCATCCTTGCGCTTAATACCAACGCGGGTAGGCTCACCAGTCTTTGGATCGATTAACATGACATTTGAAACGTCAATCGAAGCCTCGCGCTCAACGATGCCGCCTTTAGGATTTGCAGTCGTTGGGCGAACTGCCTTTTTGACGACAGCAACCTTCTCAACAACAACGCGGCCCTCGCGTGGCATTGCCTTGAGGACAACACCCTCTTTGCCCTTATCCTTACCGCTGATGACGCGAACGCGGTCACCCTGGCGGATCTTCATCTTTGCCATTTCGCCACTCCTTTATCGTTCGTTTCAGGCTCTTGCGTATACCGTCAGACGTCTACTTACAGCGTCTCTGGCGCAAGAGAGACGATACGCATGTACTTCTTCTCACGAAGCTCACGGGCGACTGGACCAAAGATACGCGTACCCTTAGGGTTGCCGTTATTATCAATCAGAACAGCTGAGTTCTGGTCGAAGCGGATGTAGCTGCCATCCTTACGGCGAATCTCCTTCTTGGTGCGCACTACGACGCAACGCACAACGTCACCCTTCTTGACTCCAGCGTTTGGTGCAGCCTCACGCACAGAGCAAATGATGACATCGCCGATGCTCGCGTAACGACGCTTTGAACCGCCCAGCACCTTGATGCACTTAACCTTGCGTGCACCCGAGTTGTCTGCCACGGTGAGCATGGTTTCCTGTTGAATCATTTCCTATCCTCCACGAAGCAAAGACCAGAATTACTTGGCCTTTTCGACAATCTCGACTAGACGCCAGCGCTTAAGCTTTGACAGAGGACGAGTCTCCATAACGCGAACGGTATCGCCGACGCCGCACTCGTTGTTCTCGTCATGTGCATAAAGCTTCTTGGTGCGAGACATCATCTTTCCGTACTTGGGGTGACGCTTGCGCTGACGAATCTCGACAACGCAGGTCTTGTCGTTAGCGACAGAAACAACAACGCCTCGACGAACCTTGCGCAGATTGCGCTCTTGGCTCTTGGTTTCTTCCATTACTCTACTCACATCCTTTTCTTGACCAAAGCGTCACTACAGCTGCTTGAGTTCGCGAGCGCGAATCTCAGTCTGGACGCGAGCAATATCCTTCTTAACCTGCTTAACTCGAGCAGTGTTATCAAGCTGGCTGGTAGCCATCTGGAAGCGCAGGTTGAAAAGCTCTGCACGACCATCCTTAAGCTTGGTCTGAAGCTCCTCGTCGGTGAGCTCACGGATTTCTTTTGCCTTCATTATGCCTGATCACCATCCTGTGGCTCACGAGTGACAAACTTGCACTTAACAGGCAGCTTGTGCGAAGCCAAACGCAGTGCCTCGCGAGCAACTGGCTCAGCAACACCCGAAATCTCGAACATTACGCGGCCAGGCTTAACAACAGCTACCCACTCTTCTGGTGAACCCTTACCAGAACCCATGCGGGTCTCTGCGGGCTTCTTGGTAATAGGCTTGTCTGGGAAGATGTTGATCCAAACCTTACCACCACGACGCATGTGGCGCGTCATTGCAATACGTGCAGACTCGATCTGACGGTTGGTAATCCAGTGAGCCTCAAGTGCCTGCAGGCCATACTCACCGAAGTTTACCTTGGTGCCACCCTTGGCCTTGCCGGCCATCGAACCACGCTGCACCTTGCGGAATTTTACTCTCTTAGGAGCAAGCATCTGCTATCTCCTTCCTTCGCCACGACGGTTGCCACCGCGACGAGCGGGGCGACTTGGGCCTTCGAGTGCTGGGTTAGGTGATGCCTGACCAGGGAGCTTTTCGCCATGGTAGATCCATACCTTAATGCCGCAAGAACCCATGGTGGTTGCGGCAACAGCACGACCATAATCAATCTTTGCGCGGAGGGTGTGCAGTGGCACGCGACCCTCGTGATACCACTCGCGACGGCTCATCTCAGCACCACCGAGACGACCTGCGCACTGGATACGAATACCCTGAGCGCCAGACTTGCGAGCAGACTGAACTGCCTTGCGCATAGCGCGACGGAATGCAACGCGACCCTCGAGCTGATCTGCAATACTCTGTGCAACGAGCGCAGCATCGAGCTCAGGACGCTTAACCTCGACAACATCCACAGCGACCTTAGCGCCAACGAGCTTCTCGAGCTCTTTGCGGATGACGTCGATCTCGGCACCCTTCTTACCAATGACGATACCAGGGCGGCCAGTGTAGATGATGACCTTTACCTTGTCGCCAGCGCGCTCAATGCCGATGCGTGAAAGCGCTGCCTTTGCCAAGCGCTTCTCGAGAAAACGACGAATCTCGAGATCCCCCTTCAGGGTGTTCTTGTAGTCCTTATCGGCAAACCAGCGTGAACGCCATTCCTCAGTCGTGCCGATACGAAAACCAGTTGGGTTAACTTTTTGTCCCATGCGCTCTTACGCCTCCTTTCCAGCAGGAGCGACGACAACGGTGATGTGGCTCGTGCGCTTGTTAATGCGCGATGCTGAGCCCTTTGCACGTGGACGAATGCGCTTCAGGGTTGGGCCCTCGTCAACGAAGGCCGCCTTAACAGCAAGGCTGTCAGCATTCATACCGTGGTTATTCTCTGCGTTAGCAACTGCGCTCATGAGAACCTTTTCAACGGTCTCGCTAATTGCACGCTCTGAGAAAATCAAAATCTCTTGTGCCTCACGAACCGACTTACCGCGGATCTGATCGATCACGAGTCGAGCTTTGTAAGGCGACACCCGAACAAAACGGGCAACTGCTCTAGCTTCCATCGATGTGCAGCCTTTCTAACTTAGTTCTTCTTGTGACCGCGGAAATAACGAGTTGGAGCAAACTCACCGAGCTTATGTCCAACCATTGACTCAGTCACATAGACCGGCACGTGCTTGCGACCATCGTGCACTGCAATCGTGTGACCAACCATCTCAGGGAAGATGGTTGAAGAGCGTGACCACGTCTTAACGACCTTCTTCTCGCCTGCCTCGTTCATTGCAGCGATGCGGGAGAGGAGGCGGGTCTCAACAAAAGGCCCTTTCTTTAAGCTTCTGCTCATAACTAAACTCTCGCTTTCAAAATTCCTCTAAGCAATCCGCATTACTTCTTGCGGCGGCGGATAATCAGGCGGCTTGAAGCCTTCTTCTTGTTGCGGGTGCGGTAACCCTTGGTAGGAACACCCCAAGGCGTAACTGGATGACGACCTGCGGTCTTGTTCTTACCTTCACCACCACCGTGTGGGTGATCAACTGGGTTCATGACCGTACCACGAACCGTTGGGCGGATGCCCTTCCAGCGGCTACGACCAGCTTTACCGATGGAGATGTTGGAATGCTCAGCATTGCCAACCTCACCAATGGTTGCACGGCAGGTCAACAGCACGCGGCGCATCTCTGAAGAAGGCATACGAAGGATTGCGTACTTGCCTTCTTTACCCATGAGCTGAACCGAGGTGCCAGCGCTACGTGCGATAGCGGCACCCTTACCGGGCTGAAACTCAATAGCGTGAACAACGGTACCAACTGGAATGTCACCAAGCTCCATGGCATTACCAGGCTTGATGTCTGAGCCCTGACCGCTCTCGACGATGTCACCCACCTTGAGACCCTTAGGGTGCAGGATGTAGCGCTTCTCGCCGTCAGCATAGTGCAAAAGCGCAATGCGAGCAGAACGGTTTGGATCGTACTCGATGGTGGCTACCTTTGCAGGAATACCATCCTTGTTGCGCTTAAAGTCGATACGACGATATTGGCGCTTGTGGCCACCGCCCTGGTGACGGGTCGTGATTCGACCGTTGTTGTTGCGGCCAGCCTTCTTTGGCAGTGGCTCGAGCAACGACTTCTCTGGCTTATTGCGAGTGATCTCTGCAAAATCGGAAACCGTCTGAAAACGGCGGCCAGGAGAAGTAGGTTTGTACTGCTTGATTCCCATTAAAACTCCTCTCGCCCGATTGCCATGCACGCATGGGAAATGCAGCAAACTCACTGCTCATGCATGACGCCGGACTACCACGCCCCCGGGAGTATCCATACTCAGTTGGAGGCATACAACTACAACTGTGATTTACACAGGCTTGCCTACACTACGCTTTTCGCAGCTGACGTGCAAGCTTTTTGCTGAGAGGGAGGATGAAACTGGAAGAATACACAGGCTCTGCACAAGCCTCAACTTACGACTGTGATTGCTGGCGATAGATCAGGTGATACACGCCCGCTACAAACACGAATGCCGCGATCGTGTTACCGAGAGTCACGATCGCGATGTTAAAAAAGACCTTGCCAATTGTCAGTACGGGTACGGTCGTTGCAAGTGGCGCCAAGGTCAGATCAAATCCACTCGCCTGACACACCAAACCAAAAGGCAGGAAGAACATATTGGCAACTGAGTGCTCAAAGCCGAGCGCAACGAATGCGGTAATGGGAAGCACAATGCTTAAGAGCTTGCCCGATACCGTCGTGGCACTGTAAGAGCACCAGACCGCCAGGCACACCAAGATATTACAAAGAATCGAGCGCGCCAATAGCTGCATAGGTGTGAGATTTACCTTGATTGTCGCAAGCGCCACCGCTGTGCTACCAATAAGGCCGGCGTTTGCTACGCCAGATAAATGCACCAGCACAACCACAGCAAGAGAGCCGATGAAGTTGCCAAACCAGACCATGACGAGCATCTCGATGAGCCTACTTGCATGGATGCGCCCCGTAAATACCCCAAGTATTGCCATGCAGTTTCCGGTGAAAAGCTCAGACCCTGCGGTGATCACGAGATAAAGACCGGTGGTAAAGGCAAGCCCACCCAAGAGTTTTTGCGGGGCAAATCCAAGCGTCGGATCACTCGCCACCAAGATATAGAGCAGCGCACCAAAGGCGATGAACATGCCTGCAAGACATGAGAGCAAAAAGAGGGGCAGGGGTCGATACGACACTTTACTTTGCGAAAGAACGCAGGTTTTCTCGTAAATCTCTGGAGGAGTAAGCACAATAATCAGCCCCTTGTCAGCTTATAGATGAATATCGAATCGATGTGCCGTGCTGTGATATTGAATTGCTGTTGGTACCTGCGTTATGTTGCAGTGTGAACTGATATGTCGTTTTGTGGTGTCATTTTGCTGCGCAAATTTGTTTATACCTGCCAAAGATCAGCTGCCCTACGATGGGCGCACAAACAATATGGTCGCAGGCGTAAAGCTCTCACCGAGCGGCTTTCATAAGCAAGAAATGGATACAATAAAAGCAAACTTCTCGAGTCAAAAGTTCTCAGGGCAAAGCTCTGAGACAAACCAGCACACAGGCGGCAAAGCGCAAAGCGAGGTGACGTGAATGAGCGCAGATCAGCAGGAGCAGAAAAACCAATCGCTACAGCACGAACAGCAGCACAATCAAAAGGTTCGGCTTACCAAGTTGACCTCAAAGGGTGGTTGAGCTGCTAAGTGGGGTCCGGGTGACCTCCAACAAATTCTTGATCAGATCAAGCCAAGCACATTTGGACTCGCCAATTATCAGGCTGATCGCCTCATCTTGGGGTATGACACGAGCGATGATGCAGCCGTGTGGCTCATCCGCGATGATCTTGCCGCAGTGCTCACCGTCGACTTTTTTACGCCGATTGTTGATGATCCCTATGAATTTGGGCGCATTGCTGCAGCGAATGCTCTCTCGGATATCTTTGCCATGGGGGCGACCCCTCATGTTGCCTTGAACCTGCTTGCGCTCGACTGCAAACTCGACCCTGCGATTGCGACCGCAATCATGCAGGGTGGCGCCGATGCCGTGGCGCAAGCTGGTGCCTTTATCTGCGGTGGCCACACCATTGATGATCTTGAACCAAAGTATGGTCTGAGCGTGTTTGGCACGGTAAACCCTCATGAGCTCATCAAAAATCAAGGGGCTCAGACGGGCGATTTGCTTTATCTAACTAAGCCGATCGGAACGGGAATCTTAAGCTCAGCTCACTCATCGGGGGTTGCGACGAACGCGGATTTTGAGCCTGCAATCCAGAGCATGATGACGCTCAACGATGCGGGCGCCCATGCGCTCAGAACAGTGAGCGCCCATGCTGCAACTGACATCACGGGCTTTGGACTAGCAGGGCATTTGCACGAGATGCTCAAAGCAAGCGGGGTCTCGGCGCGACTTGATTGCAGCGCTCTACCGGTATTTGACCGCGTTGTTGAGCTTGCCGCAGCCAAAAAACGCCCAGGCAAAACAAAATGCATTATCAGGGATTTGGCTGATGTACTCGAGACAGACGCGCTCGCAAAGCGCGACGTAGAAACTTGGCTGAGCGTGGTCTGTGACCCACAGACCTCAGGAGGAATCCTGGCTGCAGTGCACCCTGACCGAGCGCATGACTTTGAGCAAGCTTTTGCTGAGAAGACCGGTTCGCTCCCCTACCGCATTGGTGAAATCACGAGCGATTTAGCTTCAGGCGCGATCGCCCTACACCCATAGGCTCTGCACGCCGCGCCGCAGTAACGAGCGACTCTGAGC
>JAEZXW010000093.1 GCA_023419515.1 Actinomycetes bacterium | reverse complement strand
GCACGAGCCAGCCCACGCCGCGTGACACCACATATTCACGCAGAAGCTATCCTGTGCACGCCAGCTCTCATCGGTCTGATACTTACCAATATTGATGCCAAATGACTCATCGGTAATATTGCAAGCTGCTAAAAACTGCCAGGGCAGCGATTCATGACGCAACACCTTAACCACGCCCACGGAATAGAGGATATGGCGGGTGGAAACCAGGATAATCGAGATTACCATCGCCGGTATGCTGATACCTGCAAGCATCATATTTGCAAGCATGTATTGACCAGTTCCGGAATACAGCAGGATTGAGAGCAAGGCAACCTGCTGCCAGTTAAACCCAGCTGCTGCGGACAGGATGCCGCACGGGATACCTAAAAACAGGTAGCCCGTCATAATTGGAACCGCAATGCGAAAAGCACGCCAAACCCGCAGCGACAAAGCCTTTATAACCTCCAAGAACGAGGGATCTTGATCTCCTCGTACGTCCTAATTGCAAATCGATCAGTCATGCCTGAGATGTAGTCAACCACCTGCGTCACTTGATCATCAGTGCTCTGGCGTCGATACTCTTGAGGCACTTCATCAATACGATCGATGTAATACTCAAAGAGCGACGATACCACATGGCGAGCCTTTGGTTCCTCACGTTTTGCGTCTGACGCCATGTAGACGTTCTCGAACAAAAAGGCGCGAAGCTCAAGCAGGGCTTCCCAAATCTCGTCACTCATAAAGATGTCGCCCACACGAGCTGAATTAACGATCATGTCCTGGGTCATGGTCGTGATGCGCTCAGAAGCGCTCGTTCCTAAAACCTCATGGGTATGAGCAGGCAAATCAGCTTCAGTTAAAAGCCCCGCACGGATAGCATCATCTATATCATGGTTGACATATGCAATACGATCGGCGGTTGCCACAATCTTGCCCTCGAGGGTCTTGGCGCGCTCTTTGCCCGTATGATGCTTGATACCATCAACCACCTCGCGAGAAAGGTTGAGACCTTTTCCCTCGCGCTCAAGCACATCCACAATGCGAACCGACTGCAGGTTATGGCGATACAGCCCGTGTACACTTGGGTCATCGAGTGAAATTCCGCGGTAGCGCGCAATGCTTTCGCAGAGTGCCGCCTCTCCCGTGTGACCAAAGGGCGTATGACCAAGGTCGTGGCCAAGACCAATCGCGCAGGTCAAATCCTCATTAAGCCCAAGTGATCGTGCAATCGAGCAGGCAATCTGGGTGACCTCAAGCGTGTGTGTCAACCGCGTGCGATAATGGTCACCCTCAGGAGCCAGGAACACTTGGGTCTTATGCGAGAGCCGTCGAAAGCTCTTGCAGTGCAGGATGCGGTCACGATCGCGTTGAAAAGCGGTGCGATACGGATCGGGTGTATCGAGGTGTGCCCTACCCTCGCTCTCGCTTGACAGGCATGCAAGAGAGCTTAAGGTTTGGCGCTCGCGCTCTTCAAGTACTTCGCGCGTTACGGGGGTCAACATGCTCATCTACCATCCTCTCATCGTGAATCTCTCATCAGTGCAATTTGTTTGCACCCATCCTAGCAAGAGGGTCGGACATTAAAATAATGCCCGAGCAAAACTCGTTTGCGAGCCTGCTCGGGCACGTGGTTATCTTGGTTGCCCAAACCCTCGCAATGAGAGGGCTACAGAGGTTTGCTCAAGGCAACTTATAACTTGCTGCTTTACTGCTGACTACGAAGCCTTGCCTGAGCAGCAGCGAGCCTGGCAACTGGCACACGATACGGCGAACAGCTCACATAATCAAGGCCAATCTTGTAGAAGGTCTCAATGCTCTCAGGGTCACCGCCGTGCTCACCGCAAACGCCCAGGTGAATGTTGGGGTTACCCTCGCGACCACCCTTGCAACCCATGGCCACCAGCTCAGCGACCTTCTCGTCAACCGTCTCAAACGGATTGCGCTTTAACAGCTTTTGATGCAAGTAGGCTGGGATAAACGATGCCTCAACGTCGTCACGCGAGAAACCAAAGGTCGTCTGCGTCAGATCGTTAGTACCAAAGCTGTAGAAATCAGCGTGCTTCGCAAGCTCACGAGCGCTCAATGCCGCTCGAGGCAGCTCGATCATCGTGCCAACTGGGATATCAAACTCAACACCCTCGTCGCGCGCTACCTCAGCAATCACACCCTTAGCAATTGCGCGCTGAGCAGCAAGCTCAGCCTCAAGCGAAACCAGCGGAACCATAATCTCTGGTCGAGGATCGAGGCCTTCCTTAATGAGGCGAGCCTTTGCCGTTGCAATTGCACGAACCTGCATAAGCGGCAGTTCAGGATACATAAATGCCAAACGACAACCACGAAGACCAAGCATCGGGTTTGCTTCAGACAGCGAATCAATGCGGCTCAAGAGCTTCTTCTGCGCAGCAATCTCTGCCTCAGAAGCACCGCTGTGCTCCATATCCTTAATCGCGAGCGCCAGGTGACGTGGGTTATCCAAGAACTCGTGCAGTGGAGGATCGATGAGACGCACCGTGACTGGCAGGCCATCCATCTCCTTAAAGATGCCGAGGAAATCTGAGGTTTGAGCCTCGAGTAGTTGCTTGAGCGCCTCTTCCTTCTCGCGCGGATCATCAGTGAGGATGAAGGTCTGCACCATATTTTTGCGCTCACCCAAGAACATGTGCTCGGTGCGGCAAAGACCGATGCCCCTCGCACCAAACTCACGAGCCAAGCGAGCGTCCTCAGGATTATCAGCATTGGCATGAACACCGAGGTCACGGATCTCATCAGACCACTCGAGGATGGTCTTCAAGTCACCAGAAAGCTCGGGGCTCTTCAAGGCAACAGCACCGAGCACGATGTTACCGGTGGTGCCATCGATCGAAATCACATCACCCTCGTGAAGCACGACGTCCGTACCGCTGATGACGACTTGCTTTTGAGCAGCATCAATCTTGAGTGCCTCAGCACCGCATACGCACGGGGCGCCCATGCCACGAGCAATAACCGCAGCGTGACTCGTCTTACCACCGTGGCTCGTCAAAATGCCTTTTGCGGCAATCATGCCGGCAAGGTCATCGGGATTGGTCTCCCAGCGAACCAGAATAACGTCGTGACCTTCCTCGGTCAGACGCACTGCATCATCCGAGGTAAAGACCACTTCACCAACGGCAGCGCCCGGGCTTGCATTGAGACCCTTGGCGATGACGTCATATTTGGCATCCAAGTCAAACTGTGGATGCATGAGCTGATCAAGCTGGGCAGGATCAATGCGCAACAGCGCCTCATCGCGCGAAATCAAACCCTCGCGTTCCATATCAATGGCGATCTTCAAAGCAGCGGCTGCCGTGCGCTTGCCGGCACGGGTCTGCAGCATGTAGAGCTTGCCTTGCTCGATCGTAAACTCGATATCACACATGTCGCGATAGTGGTTCTCGAGCACGGTAAAGAAGCGCTCGAGCTCCTCTCCCGCCTCCTCAAGTGCTTCAATCTTTTTGAGGTCAACGATGGGCTGGGTGTTGCGAATACCAGCAACAACATCCTCACCTTGGGCGTTAACCAAAAAGTCACCGTAGAACTCCTTGGTACCGTTTGCGGGGTTGCGCGTAAATGCAACACCCGTCGCAGATGAATCGCCCTTGTTACCAAAGACCATGGTCTGAACGTTAACAGCCGTACCAAGGTCATCTGGAATCTTGTTTTGACGACGATAGATAATGGCGCGCTCGTTCATCCAGCTGCCAAAAACCGCCTCGATCGCAAGCTTGAGCTGCAAGCTTGGATCCTGAGGAAAGACGGGTCTATCACCATCAAACTCAAGATCTGGATAATCTGCCGCACAAACATTCTCAGAAAAGATCGTCTTGAACTCCTGGACAAGCTCCTGCAAAGCCTCGGCCGAAAGCTCACTATCATTTTTAACGGCATTTTGCATACGCTTAACCGTGATTGCGTTTTCAAACAAATCACCGTCAACACCCATGACAACGTTGGAGAACATCTGAATAAAGCGGCGATAAGAATCCCAGGCAAAGCGTGGGTTTTCGGTCTGATCGATCAAACCCTGGATCGAAACATCATTAAGACCGAGGTTCAGGACGGTATCCATCATACCGGGCATTGAAAATGGTGCGCCTGATCGAACGGAAACAAGCAGTGGATCCTTCTCATCACCGATGCGTTTGCCCATGCGCCGCTCAAGATCAGCGCGGTATTCGTCGATCTGGTCGAGCGCCCCTTCTGGCCAAGTGTTTCCTGCACTAGCATACTCGACACAGGTCTGGCAGGTGATCGTAAATCCCGGAGGAACCGGAAGCCCGATCTTTGCCATCTCAGCAAGATTGGCACCCTTACCACCGAGGATGTACTTCATCGAGGCGTCGCCCTCGGTGGCATTAGCGCCAGTAGCATCCTGACCAAATGCATACACTCGCTTGACGTCAGACACAATCTCTCCTTCACAGACGTCGAGCCTGACACAACATGACAAGCCGCCACAGCGTGAAAGCGCGAGCGGATCACGAGGCACTAGACTCGAGCAAAATTAGACATAGATCTCGCCCATAAAGACCATAAAAAGCGCCAGTCATGTGCGAGATTATGTTGCTGACTTTAAACGTAACTATAGCGGTTTTTAGAGGCGACAAAGGCGAGCTTCTTCGGCCATTTCAAAATAACGTAGGATCTCTTGCGCTGTTTCTTCGACCGCTCGATTATTGGTGTGAATAACGATACACCCAAGCCTTTTCATGAGCGCGCGAGCTTCGGCCAGCTCTGCATCAATATGATCAGGAGTCGCATAGCTTCCGGCGACAGAAAGCGCCTGACCACTGCCGAGTCGCCTGGTGCGAATATCACGCAAGACCTCGGTGGTCGAAAGCAAACCAAAGACGCGCCACGACTCACACTGAAAGAGTTCATCAGGTGGGTTCACGCCTGACGCCAGCGGAATTTTAGCCACCTTGATCCCCTGAAATGCGAGATACATCGAAAGCGGAGTTTTGGACGTGCGCGAAACCCCAATGAGCACGATGTCTGCCTCGGTGAGGCCTTCTGGATTGCGCCCATCGTCATGATTGACCGAAAACTCCATCGCCTCAATACGCCTAAAGTAGCGCGAATCAGTTCGACGGATCACGCCAGACTTGCCTGAAGGCGTGAGATTAGTGATGTGAGAAATCGCGTCAATTGCTGGGCCGAGCAAGTCGATAATGACCGCACCACGACGCTCAAGCTCCCAAACCACCTCAGCACGAAGGACAGGATCAGCAATCGTGTGAAAGACAAGCAGATCGCGCTCTTGTGACTGCAAAAGTGAATCACGCGCCGCTGATTGATCCAAAAAGCGCTTCACCTGGTCCACACTTTGTGCCTTTGGGAGACGTTCGATGTGAATCGCACCTTCTTTGAACTGGCTTGCTGCCGCCAGCGCGACGTCTGCCGCCGTGTCACCGAGGGAGTCCGAAATTACGTGGACAGTTGGCGCGCTCTCGTCATGGCGCGCAAGCTCATAGATCGAGTGACTCACGTTTTGCATGGATACTGCCTCCCTGGGTGGTCGGTGCGGCTGGTACGCCGGTCTGACCGAGACTGATCGATAGTATGAGACCCACCGATGCCTTACATCGATGGGTCTTGAGTTGAAGCATTTTGACTACTTGACCTTTGTGAGCTTACCGATGTCGGCGACATGGGCAAAGACCTCAACAAAGGTTCGAAGCAAAGCCAGGCGGTTTTGCGCGAGGCGCTCGTCCTTATCGAGCACCAAGACATCCTCAAAGAAGCGGTCGATCGGCTGCTTAAGCGCGCTCAATGCCTCAAGAGCAGATGCGTAACTATGTTCAGCAAGGGCAGTCTCTACCTGATGATTTGCTGTTTGCGTTGCCTCAAACAAACTCGCTTCGGCAGGATCGGCAAAGAGGTTCGTGTCAACCTCAACTATCGCTGCATCAGACTTCGCAAGCAAGTTATAAGCGCGGGTATAAGCACCAGCCAGTGCCTCGTAGAGCGCAGGGTCTTGAACGCGTGCCTGACGCAGCGCCTCCATACGCGCAAAGAACTCCTGCGGCTCAACGGTCTTAAGACCAACGAGCGCCTCAATGAGATCGTGCTCATATCCCTCATCACGAGCTATGACAGCCATACGCTGGACAAAAAACGCCTTGATCTCCTCGAGGACCGCATCAAAATCAAAGGACACAACCGAACGATACTGCTCAAGCGCGGCAATGATCACCTCACTCAAGCTCACGCCCGTATAACCTTGATCAAACAGCGCCTGCATCATCTTGATGACACCGAGGGTTTGGCGACGAATAGCATACGGATCCGAAGAACCGGTGGGCGCCTGACCGAGGGCAAAAATACCTGAGATAGTATCGATCTTATCGCCAAGCGCAACGAGGGTTGCCTCAACTGTGCTGGGCAGGCTGTCTTTTTGAGAACGAGGCTTGTAGTGCTCCTCGATCGCCTGAGCAACCGCCGCATGCTCACCTGAAGCAAGTGCGTAATAGCGACCCATCACGCCCTGCAAGCCCGTGAATTCAACAACCGCCTGGGTCACAAGGTCACACTTGCAAAGCTCAGCTGCGCGGATGGCATCGGTACGAGATGATCCAACAAGATCAAGGTCACCCGTCATGCGCTCAACGAGGGAATGAATGCGCTTGGTTTTATCGGCCACCGAACCCAAATCCTGCTGGAAGACGACGCGCTCAAGCTGGGCGGTGTAAGACTCCAGCGGTTGCTTGCAGTCTTCCTCAAAGAAGAAACGTGCGTCGGCAAGACGAGCACGCACTACGCGCTCATTACCATCAACGATGGTCGCTTCGTTTTCGGGATTACCGTTACTCACGAGGATAAAGCCATGGGTGAGTTCGCCCGCTTGATCATACAGCGGGAAATAACGCTGATGCTCGAGCATAGCGTCGGTAATGATCTCTTGTGGAATCTGCAAAAATGCCTCGTCAAAATGACCGACAAACACAGTTGGCCATTCAACCAGATTCACGACCTCGGCAAGCGTCTTGTGCGGCACTTTGGCCTTCAAGTTAGATGATTGCTCATAATCATTGATCGCCTTGAGGATCTCGGCCTTGCGCTCAGCCTCATCCACCATGACGAAATGCTCTCGGCAAGCCGCCTCATAGGCATCCCAGCTTGCGTCGATAAGCTCAAAGGCGCCAGGGGCAAGCAGACGGTTACCGTACGAGATACGGCCAGAAATCACATCGGCAAAGCTCACGGGGATTAACGTGTCGCCAAAGAGTGCAACAATCCAGCGGATTGGACGGGCAAAGGTCTGCTTGAACACACCCCAGCGCTGAGAGCGTGGCCAGGCAATCGACTTGATGAGCCCCTCGAGAATGCCCGTAAGCAAGGTTGCTGTTTGCTCTGCCGCCTCATTGATCTCGGCAAAGACGTAATCAATGCCGTTTTCATCCCGCACAACGAGATCACTTACTTCAACACCCTTGCCGCGAGCAAAGCCCATCGCAGCAGGAGTTGGATTACCCTCATCATCAAAGGCAAGCGAATAGGCTGGACCGCGCATCGTCTTTTGCACTGCTTTGGTCGCGCCAGCCAAGCCAACGACATGGCACGCCAAACGACGAGGGCTTGCTTTGACCGTCACCGATTCAAAGCTAAGACCAGCCTCTTTGAGAGCCTGAGGAAGCTCCTTTTTGATCTGATCGAGCGCACGATAAATGTCGTGTGCAGGCAACTCCTCGCAGCCAATTTCAAACAACAAATCGCGTGTATCCTCATGGGTCAGCGTCAGCGTCTCGCTCGGCGCAAAGACGCTCATATCGAACGGCTTTAATTCAGGCAGCACTGGTGGCTCTTGACCATCGAACTCGTGGACATAGGACTCGCAACATGCCTTGGCAAGCGTGCGAACACGCAGAATGTAGGCCATGCGTTCCTGAGCCGAGATAGCACCGCGAGCATCGAGCATGTTAAACGAATGCGAGCATGCCAACACGCATTCATACGCAGGAATAGTCAAACCACGCTCAAGCGCCCGATGACACTCGGCCTCATTGCGATTAAAGACGTCGAGCATCATGTCGACGTCAGCAACCTCAAAGTTGTAGGTCGAGCTTTGCTCTTCGTTTTTCAAGAAGACGTCGCCGTAGGTCATGACGTGGATGTTCTCGCCGTCATCTGTCTGGTTCCACACGAGGTCATAGACTGAATCAACACCTTGAATATACATGGCAAGGCGCTCAAGTCCGTAAGTGATCTCAAGTGCCACCGGATCACATTCAAGGCCACCAACCTGTTGGAAATAGGTAAATTGGGTGACTTCCATGCCGTTGAGCCAGACTTCCCAGCCAAGACCCCAAGCACCGAGAGTTGGGGATTCCCAGTCATCCTCAACAAAGCGAATATCGTGCTGTTTATAATCGATGCCGAGCGCTTGCAAGCTACCTAGGTAGAGCTCCTGGGAGTTTTGCGGCGAGGGCTTCATGATAACCTGGAACTGATAATAGTGCTGTAGGCGATTGGGATTTTTGCCGTAACGACCATCGGTTGGACGACGAGACGGCTGCACGTAGCAGGCATTCCAGATGCCTGGATCAAGAGCGCGCAGGGTAGTTGCGGTGTGGAAAGTTCCGGCGCCAACCTGCGTGTCATACGGCTGCAAGACCACGCAGCCCTTGCTCGCCCAGTACGACTGGAGCGTGAGAATCATCTCTTGAAACGAAAGCACCTTGTTACTCATACCTTGCCTGTCACCCATCATCTCGATGTCTTGCGTTTGTCGTTGCGCTTGCTGTATCCCGCAACTGAGCGGCAGCATACCCATGAGCCGCACATCGCACAATCAACGTGATCGATGCGCCGCTTATCGCTATTTGATCGCGCCAAAGCGATCCAATGGCCAATAACGCATCACAGCAACACCGTTCACGTCCTTGATTGCCACCGGACCAAAATAGCGCGAGTCAGCCGAATTGGTTCTATTATCACCCATGACCCACAGAGAATCTGCGGGAACAGTGTATGGGTATTTAATCTCAACTCCAGCGGCAGGATCAAGCGGAATGTTATCCTTGCCGTGGGTGTAATCCTCATACATAATTTTGCCGTTGACCAGTAGTTTTCCCTCTTGAAAATCGATCACATCACCGGGCGTACCAATCACGCGCTTGATGAGTGTAATGTCCGGTTCGCGCTCATCAACGAATGTCACAATCTCCCCGCGCTTAGGCATGCGATCAAGCAGAGTCAGGCTCACCTTCTCGGCAAAGACGCAGTCGCCGATCTCAATCGTCGGCTCCATCGAGGCCGTGGGGATCTGATACGGGCTGATCACAAACTGACGGATCACAAGCGAGACTACCATGACCGCAGCAATGATAACGAGGTAGGTTAATGCTTCGAGATACCAAGGTCGTTTGCGATCGTAGGGCGACTGACCCTCCTCACATCTGTCCTCAGATTTGATCATTCATCATCACCGCCTTGATTTGGTTGGTTGTCTGGCATGTTAGTTGTCTCGCGTGAGCTTAATAAATCGGGTCGCCAACGATGCGTGCGCTCAAGGCTTGAGTCACGCTTAAACTGGCTGATCAGGGCGTGATTGCCGCTGAGAAGTACGGGCGGCACCGCGAGCCCTCGGTAGGTGGCAGGCCTCGTGTACTGCGCGTATTCGAGCAGACCTTCATCAGAAAATGACTCGTCACAAGCGCTCTGATCATCGCCCAAAACACCATCATACAGGCGAACCACCGCATCGCTCACAACAAGCGCGGCAAGCTCTCCGCCAGTCAGTACATAATCTCCCAAGCTAATGACCTCATCGGCTAAAACGTAAGCTCGTTCGTCGATACCCTCATAACGCCCACAAACCATGACGAGATGCTCGTGTTGCGCCAGCTCTCGGGCGATTTTTTGGGTGAAGGGTTTGCCGCAGGGTGAAAAGAAAATGACATGTGGATGAGTCTGGGGGCTAACACTATCATGAGGCTTGCAATCGGTGCAGTTGGCGGTGGATGGCTCCTTCGCTTGCGCGAGACGTCGGGCAACCTCATCAGCGCCGATGATCTCGTCGAGCGCTTCAAACACCGGCTGACACTTCATAAGCATTCCGTGCCCCCCGCCGTAGGGCTCATCATCAACCGTGCGATGTAGGTCATGCGTCCAACGGCGCAGGTCATGAGCGGCAAATTGCAGGAAACCCCTTGCCTGAGCGCGCCCCATCATCGAGGCATCCATGTAGGAGATCACCACCTCAGGGAAGATGCTCACCACATCGATGCGATGCGAGTCATTCTGGTGCAGCGAGCCACAAGCAGGGTATGCTGACTTTTGATTACACATCGAGCAACCCCTCCGGAATCTCAGCAACCAGGCACCCATCATCTTGCAGAGCGACAAGTTCAACAACTGACGAAGCTCCTAGCCAAAACTCAGGCACCACGGGAACGCGAACCTGTGCCGACTGGCGTTTGTCGGCATCCGCGCAACCATCACGCACACTCTCACGCTCGCACTCGAGTCCAGGCTCAGCCTCGTGCTCAACCACCAAGAGTTCACTGCCTGGATAGACCTCAACATCGCGCACGATTCCGATGAGCATCCCAGCACTATCCACGATCTGAATGCCCTTGATAGCAGCATACGCCGCATCCACGCGCTCACGCTCAGCGAGCGCTGCTATAAGCTCGGGCACATCCTCGCGAGCCGCGAGGATAAGCTTGCCTTCGAGCTCTCGAGCTGCCTGCAGTGACTCTTTGCCCTCAAATACCACGAGCGTGTCTGTCCCGTGTTTACGTACCTTAATCACATGCGTCCATGGATCAGAAGCAAGCTCAGGCGGCGTGAGACAAACGTGCAGGCCTCGGTATAAACAAAAAGGAAGATTATCGCGCATGCGCACGATAACCTCCCCTTGTTTTCCGTACGTTTTACCTATCTGCCCACAGGTGATGTAGGCGGTGACAGGCTTATGCATGTTTGTCGATTACCTCGACCTCAACACGAGCATGCTCATGAGCAGCTGCAGCACGAGCAACCGTGCGCAGCGCTTTAATCACACGACCGTTGCGACCAATGACCTTGCCCATGTCTTCTTGAGCAACATTGATCTCAATCAACGTACCCTCGTCTGAATCAACGATGTCTAAAAATACATCGTCAGGATTATCGACCAGCGAGGTCACGACATACTCGACCAAATCGGCAATGCGATCTGACGCTTGGAGTTCTAGCATAAATTATTCGTTCTCTGCGCCGTCTGCCTCAGCTTCAGCCTCAGCAGCTGCAGCAGCCTCTGCCTCAGCCTGTGCAGCAGCCTCAGCCTTAGCACGAGCCTTCTTGGAAAGCTTTGGAGCGGCAGGAGCGGTCTCAACTGGGCCTTCCTTAGCAACCTTGATCAAGCGCTTGACGGTATCGGTTGGCTGAGCACCGCGAGCGATCCACTGATCAACTTTCTCAAGATCGAGCTGAATCAATGCAGGGTTCATGAGTGGGTTGTAACGGCCAACCTCCTCAATCAGACGGCCATCACGTGGTGCGCGAGCGTCTGCCACAACAACGCGGTAGTATGGGTGCTTCTTTGCGCCGTGACGCGCAAGACGAATCTTTACAGCCAAGAGAACTCCTTACAATGTCCTTACAATGGTATGTAGTCAAACTAGTGAGTAATTGCGCCAGCAAATGGCACACCCGCAATATGGGCGTCGTTCATCATAACGACCCAACAGCAAAATATCAAGCTAGCCACCGTGACAGGCCGCTCTACATGAGCAAATCACACTTAGGATTAGCTTAAGTCTACATCCCCAGGCGATTCATGAGATCCTTAAGCTCATTCATCTGCCCAACCTGATTACGCTTAAAGCGCTTGCGACCCTTTGATTTTGAGCCGCGCCCATCCATCGTGGTGCGCATCTTGTTCATCATCTTTTGCATCTCGCCAAACTGCTTGAGCAGCTGATTAACCTCAAAGACCTCAACACCGGCGCCTCGGGCAATGCGCTGACGGCGCGAGCCATTGATAATCTTGGGTTTTAACCGCTCTTCTTTAGTCATCGAGAAAATAATTGCTTCAGTCTTGCCGAGCGCATCCTCATTGACCTGGCCTTGGCTGAGCATCTTATCACCGCCCGGCAGTGAGGAGACCAGCGACTTAATGCCGCCCATCTTGCGAATCTGTTTGATCTGACTCAAGAAATCGTTAAGGGTAAAACCTTCTCTGAGCATGCGCTCGGCATCTTGCGCCTGCTGATCATCAAAGGCATCCTGCGCTTTCTCGATGATGGAGACCACGTCTCCCATGCCGAGGATGCGCTTTGCCATACGATCGGGGTGAAACACCTCGAGTGAATCGGGCTTCTCACCCAGGGAGACAAACTTGATAGGCTTGCCGGTCACCTCTTTGACCGAAAGCGCGCCACCGCCTCGAGCGTCACCGTCGAGCTTTGAAAGGATCACACCGTCAAATTCGACCTGTTCAGCAAAGGCGGTCACCACATTGACGATGTCCTGACCTGTCATCGCATCAACCACCATGAGCACTTGATCAGGCTTGACAGTTGCCTTGATATTGCGCGCCTCATCCATCATCTCCTGGTCAACATGAAGTCGACCGGCGGTGTCGACGATGACCACGTCACGCATGGTATCGACTGCCTCTTGAACTGCCTCGCGGGCAATCGCGATTGGATCTTGTCCGTTTCCGCGATAGACTGGCTCGTCGATCTCACGACCGAGAGTTTCAAGCTGATCGGCAGCAGCCGGGCGATAGACGTCACAAGCTGCCATAATAGGGCGCTTCCCCTGTTTTTGCAGCAGGTAAGCAAGTTTGGTTGCTGCGGTTGTCTTACCCGATCCCTGCAAACCAACGAGCATGATGACGTTAGGAATGCGACTCGAGAGCACAAGCTTGCTCTCGGTGCTACCCAAGAGCTTGGTGAGCTCATCGAGGACGATGCGAACGACGTTTTGCGCCGGCGTCAGCGACTCAAGCACCGACGCATCAAGGCAGCGGAGCTTCGCACGAGCCGTAAAGTCTTTCACGACCTTAAAGTTAACGTCAGCCTCAAGAAGCGCCATACGCACTTCTTTCATCGCCTTGTCGATATCTTCTGAGGTCAAGCGACCCTTTGATTTAAGACCTTCAAAAACACCTTGTAATTTATCGGAAAGACTTTCAAACATGTCCCAACTCTTTCTTACAGTCTCATGAGTAGCGAGCGTGCTTATCGTCGGCAATGAGTGAATTGAGTGCGATGCAATCGTGTATCGCTTCTGGCGTCACCTGTGCTAGCCAATCAGAGCGCGGGCAAAATCAATGGGCTCGAATGGCTTTAAATCCTCAATCTTTTCGCCTACTCCCAAGCGATAGATCGGCAGCTGTAAATCGTGCGAGATCGCAACCGTGATGCCGCCCTTTGCTGTGCCGTCAAGCTTGGTGACGATAATGCCGTCAAGATCAAGTGCCTCATTAAACTGCTGCGCCTGTACGAGCCCGTTTTGACCAGTCGTCGCATCCAGCACGAGCACCACATACACTTGATAAGCATCCTGGGCACGCTTGCGGGTAACCTGCACCACCTTGGCAAGCTCACGCATCAGGTCTGCCGAGGTATGCAGCCTACCAGCGGTGTCAATAAGCACTCGATTTGCTCCGCTTTGCTCAGCTCGATCCAAAACATCGTAGCAAACTGATGCCGGATCACTCCCCCGCTCACGCTGAACGACAGGAACGTTGGCGCGGTTTGCCCAGACCTCAAGCTGCTCAATAGCAGCCGCACGAAATGTATCGGCCGAACCAATCAGCACCTGATCGCCAAGCTCGTTTGCCTCGAAGGCAAGCTTACCCACCGTAGTGGTCTTGCCTGCCCCGTTGATACCAACAAAAAGTACGCAGGAAGGATCACCGCTAAACGGATCATGGCTGAGGGGCACAAAGACATCTGCGAGCTCGTGAATGAGGGCATCTTTAACCTCTTCTTGAGTCTGGAGCGCCTTTCTCGTCGAGAGGCTTTTAAGCCGCTCAACAATGTCCATCGATGCGCGACCCATGTCAGCAAGGACGAGGGTTTCTTCCAGCTCGTCCCAAAACTCAGGCTCAAGGCTTGCTCCCATGTCAAACAGAACGTTGAATGACTCATTGATTCGCTCGCGACTTTTGGAAAGTCCATCTTTTAGCCGATCAAAAAAACTCACGGTTAACCACCCTTATCCTTGAGGTATCACATCGTGGTTCAAGCGCTGCGAAACCACCTTGGAAACACCATCTGCCTGCATTGATACACCATACAACACATCAGCCTGCTCCATGGTTCTGCGCTGGTGCGTAATGATGATGAGCTGCGTTTTTTCGCGCAACACATCAACTGCATGCAAGAGACGGTTGAGATTGGCGTCATCGAGGGCTGCTTCGACCTCATCGAGCACGTAGAACGGAACCGTGCGTGTGCGATAGACAGCAAAGAGCAGAGCGAGTGCCGTCAGGCTTTTTTCGCCACCACTCATGAGCGTCATCTTAGATAGGCGCTTGCCCTTTGGCTGAGCGATAACCTCAATGCCGGTTTCTGCCGGGTCGTCCGGATCGGTCATCTCGAGACGAGCAACACCACCCGGAAACAGCGAGGCAAAAACCTCTTGATAATGCTCGTTGACAATCTCAAAGGTCTGCAAGAAGCGATCTTTCATCTTGCGATCAATCGCCGCGATGATCTTGGTGATCGTTTTACGCGCCTGCTCAAGATCTGCAACCTGTGATGCGATGTGCTCATGCTCTCGCTTGACCTCGTGATACTCTTCAAGCGCCACCATATTAACGGGCCCTAAGTTTTGAATATCACGAACAAGCTTATCTTTACGGGTCTGTGCTTTGATGCGATCTTCAAGCGCTGGGCGTTCCAATGCCTGTTCAAGCACGGCACCCGTGGCTGCAATCGCTTTGATCGCCTGGTCGACCTGAACATCAAGCCTGCCCTTATCGACCTTGATTTCATTGAGTGCCTCGCGCGCCTGACCAGTCTTGCGACGAGCTTGATCGAGAGCTTGACGAGCTGCTTCGACCGATGCCTTGAGTGATTCAGATCCAGTTTGCTCAAGTGACGCCTGATCGCGCAGCTTAACCGCCCAAACCTCAGCGTAGTCATAGAATGATTTAAGCATTTCGTGCAGCGGTTGCACACGCAAGGTTGCCACCTCAAGACGTTTGCTCAAGACACCAGCATGCTCGATAGCATCCTGCGCCTTAGCCACACTCGCCCCATGCTGAGCCGCACGCTGATCGAGGTGCTTGATCTGCTCTTTGAGGGCCGCCACCTCAACACGAAGCGACACGAGAGAGTTTGACTGCGCTCGCTCAAGCTCAAGCGCCTCATCGCGCTCGCGCGAGGCAGTTGCAAGCTCGTCTTCTAACTGGACAAGCACGGCAGACTTTTCATCGATGGTAGCGCGCAACGCATCAGCGCGAGGACGCATCTCGAGCGCCTTTTGGGTTCGATCCTGCTGATCACGATGGACAGTCTCATGCTCACTCGTCAAACGCGAGAGCGTGGCATCAATCTCGCCGCTTTCGCGATGGGTAGCCTTGATGCGATATTCGAGATCATGAATGACGCGGCTTAACTCATCGCGGGCACGGCGCAGCTCGTCTTGGTCATCTTGAGCCGCCTGCTTAGCCTGTAAGGCCTGCGCGAGCTGTGCCTTGAGTGTCATGATCTGAGATTCAACCTCGCCGCGTTCACGATGACGAGCCAGTGCGCCGCTTGAACGTTGTGACTGCTGGGTCTTGCCAACCGTCACATACCCTGTGGTTGAAACAATAGCGCCATCATCGAGCGCAAGGCGCAGAGGTTTGAGTTTTTGCTGCTTGGCAAGGGCAATGATCTCACTGAGTGCTGCGGGATCATGAACAACCACCACATCGCCAAGAAGCGCTTGAGCAACAAGCTTGACTTGTGCTTGTGCCTTACCCTCAAAGCTCATGGTACCAAGCAACGTCTTACCATAACCTGCTGCTTCAATCACACGGGCATCCTCACACACGCGATTGAGCTCACTCTCATCGAGGGCAAAGCATGCCTGACTCCAAACGCCGACGCTGCCAGGTTTATCGGCAACCTGCATAAGCGCCTTAAGTAACTCATGCACCGTTAGATCCTGAGCGGCAATGTAGTCTTGCAGGCGCTCTCCGAGCAGACTTTCTGCCAGCGGCTCAAACTCCTGCAGCAGCGAAACCCCACTCAAGAAGGTTACCTGCTGAGCTCGGCGAGCAGCCTCATCCTGGCTGGCGTGCCAGAGTGCCAGCGCCTCATTTTCTTGACGCAGCTCATCAGCCATCTGATCAAGAGCGTCCTTGCGAGCGAGCGCACGGGTGAGCGCAGTCTGCGTGTCATCAGCAAACTTTTGCGCCTCAGCAAGCTTATGACCAGCCACTTCGAGGGCTTTTTCCGATTGTTGATGATCTTTAGTTGCTTGTTTGCACGACACTTCAAGATCTTTGAGACGTGCTGCCAATAGCTCTTTGTTGGTCTTTGCCTGATCGACTTGCTCACTCAAGCTAGCAAGACGCTCGCTTGTCATACGCTCATGCGCCTCAAGATCCTGTAGGTTCATCAACAGATGCGAAAGCTCGATACGATCCTTATCAACATCACGGCGAAGGCTTGTGATCTTGCTTTGCTGAGCAGTGAGTGTCTGATCGCGATCGGCGCGCTTTTGCATGAGCGCTTGGTGAACCTGCTCTTGCGATGCGAGCTCTCCTGCAAGTTCATCCAGCCTACCCTGTGCCTGAGCCTTCCCCTCAAGCGCCTCATGGTGGGCTTCGGTTGCCTGACGCAAATCCTGTTCAGAGCGATGCAAAGTCGCCCGAGCCTGCGAGAGCTTGTCGACCATGTTACGGCCTTTTTCTTCGAGCAGACGCATGTGAGCCTCAAGACGCTCCATCACCGACTGCATTCGGCGACGCTGCTGCGCCAAGTCACCCACGAACAAGCCCTTTTCTTCGAGCATTACCTGGAGACGCTCAAGCTCATCAGCCTTTTGACGCTGTTCAAACTGGGCAACATCGAGCTCGGCAGCACACTCTTTTTCGCGATGCGTGATGCTGTCCCACTTGCCCTTCAAAAGCTTAAGTTCATCAACCGCAAGATCGATCTCAAGCTCGTGTAGCTCACTCGTGAGTGCCTCGTACTGAGCAGCACGGTTCACCTGCTTTTCAAGCGGACCAAGTCTGCGTTTGAGCTGTCGTTCAATATCACGAGCTCGCCCGAGTGAAGCATCGAGTTGAGTAATCTTTTTGAGCGATCGCTCTTTGCGCTTTTTGTGCTTTGAAATACCAGCTGCCTCTTCAATCAGGGCGCGACGATCCTCGGGACGATTCGACAGGATCTCATCGAGCTTACCCTGGCTAATAATTGAGTGGGTATCCTTACCAAGTCCTGAATCGTGCAAGATGTCCTGGATGTCCATAAGACGCGCTGGTACGCCATTGATGAGATATTCGCTCTCACCACTGCGATACATGCGACGGGTAATCGCTACCTCACCAAAGTCAACCGCAAGTGTGTGGTCGCGGTTATCGAGCACAAGGGTCACCTCAGCAACGCTTACCGCCTTGCGTGCGCTTGATCCTGCAAAGATGATGTCTTCCATGGATTGACCGCGCAGCGATCTCGCGCTTTGTTCGCCCAAAACCCACAAAATAGCGTCAGAGATATTTGACTTACCCGAGCCGTTGGAGCCCACAATAGCCGTGAGGCCTTCTTCAAAGACGAGCTCGACGTTATCAGCAAACGATTTAAAGCCTTTAAGCTGCAGCGATTTAAGATACATGCTGACCTGCTTCTTGGGCATCCTTGACATTCAAGCGCTCGAGTGCCTGCTTGGCGGCCACCGCTTCGGCTAGCTTTTTTGACCTACCCTCTCCCGTGCCACAACACATATCGTCGAGGTAGACCGCGCAGGTAAACGATGGCAGATGTGCAGGACCACTCGAGCCAATGAGCTCGTAGCGTGGGGTGACCTTGCGTGTACGCTGAGCGTATTCTTGCAAAATCGATTTCGGGTTTTCGGGAACCTCAGTAATACCTTGCGCGAGGATGGGCTCGAGGTGCTTCATAACCCACCCGTAAGCTGCGTCATAACCGCCATCGAGATAAAGCGCGCCCGTAATTGCTTCAAAGACATCTTCGAGCGCGGAGTTAAGTCCGCGAGAATCAGAGCCGATCTCTGAGCCACCAAAGATGATGAGTGGAGCCAATCCCGCCTCTTTGGCAACGCGGGTCAACGAGGCGCCCGAGACAACTGCGGCTTTTAGCCTCGTCAGGCGACCCTCGTCTGCATCGGGATAAGCCAGATACAACTTATACGACATGATGGCACCCATGATAGAGTCGCCCAAAAACTCAAGTCGCTCATAAGATTGCTGCACCCGATTGCCCTCAATGGCGCTCGGGTGCATCAACGCTGTTTCAAGCAGCAAACTATTCTTAAATGTGTATCCAATAATATCCTGCGCTTTTTGCAGGCGCTCTTCTGGTTTCAATGCAGATGCCTCGATGTATTCTACTCCTCGCGAGAATCCTCGATATAGTCGATAAGCTCGCCAATTGACTGAATTTCATCAGCACTCTCTGCATCAGGAAGCTCGATACCAAATTCTTCCTCGACCATGACAGCAATTTGCACACGATCCAGAGAGTCGAGTCCAAGATCATCAAACGAGGTATCCTCGTCAATGTCTTCAGCAACAACATCGAGCATGTCACTCGCGTTCTCGCGCAACAACTCAAGAATTTCCAAGCGATCCATTGATGTCCATATCCTTTCAAATGCTTATCCGCACGAGTATGGTAGGTGAATTTGAGGTTCTCGCGGGTGCAATGCGAAAACACGATAATTCGTGCACAAAAGATATACCAAAATTTAATCGTACTGCGCAACACTTTGGGCGATTTGACCCACGAGGTCTTGCTCAACAGCCCTGCGGCATGCCTTAATACCATTGAGCACAGCGCGTGATGAGGTCTTTCCATGACCAATCACCACAACCGATCTGATACCCAAAAGTGGGGCGCCACCTGCAGCATCAGCGTTGAGCAAATCCTTGATCTCGCTGAGTGCAGGCTTAAGCAATAGCGCGCCAATCTTTGAGCGCAATGACGAAAGAAACGACTGCTTCATTGTGGTAAGCAAGAACTTTGCCGTCCCCTCGATGGTTTTAAGCATGATGTTTCCAGTGAATCCATCGCAAACCACGACATCAAACTTACCGCCAAAAAGATCGGTACCCTCGCAGTTGCCCGTAAACTCAGGAAGCTTTTGCTCCATAAGTTCATGTACCTCTTGAGCAAATTCACTGCCCTTGGTTTTCTCAGCACCAATGTTCAATAGGCCAACACGGGGCTGCTCAACGCCACAAACCGTGCGCATGTAAGCGGCGCCCATCTGGCCAAACTGCACAAGCATGTCAGGACGAACATCGGCGTTAGCACCCAAGTCAAGCCCCAAAAGCGGTGGAGTTGTTGGCAACATGTAGCCGATTGCAGGACGAATTACCCCGCGTGAGCGACCCGTGTAAAGTGTGGCTGCCGCCAAGACCGCTCCGGTTGAACCGGCCGAGAAAAAAGCATCTGCCTTGCCTTCTTTGAGCGCCTTACAAGCCAAAACAATTGAGGAGTCACGCTTTTTGCGCACCGCCTCAGCGGGGTGCTCGTCCATCTCGATGACAGACTGACTGTAGAGCGCTTCAGCACGATCACCATGACAAGCAACAAACGAATCAACAATCTCTTGCGGGCCAACCGCAACGAGCTTGATGTCATCACATTCTGCGAGTGCCTGACTCATTCCTTCGAGAATAACCTCGGGCTTCTCATCTCCACCCATCACATCAACGCAGATGGTCATCAGGTTTTGCGGCATTGCTCCTCCTCGAGGTTCGCAGCAATAAAAAACCAGCCTCTATCTTAATGGACAAAAGCTGGTTTAAGATTTGTAGACAGACAAAGACCAGATGGTCTTAATGAGTGCTACTCGACGACAATGACTTCGCGATCGCGGTAGTAACCGCAGTTAGAGCACACGCAGTGAGGACGCTTAACGGCACCACAGCGTGGGCAGACAGAACGGCTTGGTGCAGCAAGCTTCATGTTTGCCGAACGACGCGAATGCGTCGAATGCCGACCTTGTTTACGCTTAGGTACTGCCATAACAACCTTCCTCTTTCAATCAATATCTCGGATCGCAAACACGGATCGAGGATTATAAGAAAAAATAATATGCACCTACTCCATGAGCAAGCGCGACTGCACATTTTAGCAAACAAATGCAATCTTCAAAAGAAGATCGCATTTAATTTTTATTACTCGCTATTTTTTCACACTCAAGTCTTTGAGTGCAGCAAACGGGTGTGTCGGACTGATCTCGTTATCAGCTTCGCAGGTGCAGCTCTCGTGGTTCTTATTGCAGCCACAATGCGGGCACAGGCCCTGACAATCAGGAGAACATAAAGTGACAAACTCAGTATCAAGCAGGATGGCAGCCTCGATAGCTGGGGCAAGATCAATCTCTCCATTAACGACAAAGTCGTATTCGAGCTCATCATCTTCAGGAGCCTCATCGGTATGAGCCTCAGGCGGAGCCTCAAACAGATAATACTCCTGAAGCTCAGCATCGATTGTTACATGCGCCTCGTCAAGACAGCGATCGCAAGAGGTAACTGCCTCGGCGCGGACAATACCCGTGGCTAGGATGCCTTCACCTGCGTGCGTAAGCGCCACATCAAAGTTGATACCGTTTTTCAACTCAAAGCATTTATCGCCCATCCAGTACGTTGCCACATCCAAATGCCCCGTACGCTCAAGGGTATCACCAGGAGCCTGTAAGTTTTGAGCGATGGCGATCGTGATGCCGTGCACCTCGTGGAGTGATTCGTAATGCTGATCGTAAGGGGTAGCCATAGCGTTCAGTCGATTACCAATCTACGACGTTTGAACCAGTCTGAGCAGCGTTATTTAGACGCTCGCGGCAACGAACCACTGAGTCAGTAAGCTTCTTCAAGTTATCCTCGAGATGCGTAAAAACCTGATCGGCATAGTCCTCAGCACCAAAGCGGGTCTCACGCTCCATCTCGCGAGCCTCGTCCATGATGTCGTTTGCGCGCTGCTGAGC
>JAEZXW010000021.1 GCA_023419515.1 Actinomycetes bacterium | reverse complement strand
GCATAGAGCTCCTCGATCTTTTGGGCGAGCGCTCTGCGCTTTTCTTCGGTCGAGAAATCATCATGCAAAGTCAAGCCCAGTGAATCGGCATAAGGCGAAAGAATTTTGTTGAGATTGGTGCGCTCAGACTCATCGATCGTCACGATCTTATTGGAGCTATCGGCCGACACCTTGATCTCGGCGCCCGTGATGCTGAGCTTTGGGAGGATTTCGCTGATTTTGGCGTTGCTCGGATCGTCTACATTGTTGGGCTCGTACGAAAGCACCGTACGGCCTGCCACCTGCTTAAAAACATTCACCTTAAACGGATTGGCGTCTGAGTAGCTCGTGGTGTCCTTGAGCACGATCTGACCATTTTGAACAAGTGCGACCTCTTGATTATCCGCAAAATCAACCGGACCGCTGAGGATGAGGCGGGCATTTTCTGACGCAAGCGCTACCGGAAACGAACCATTGCGATCGGCAATACCATCGCCAAAAGTCACATGGGACAGGGTTGCCACACCTGAGCTTTCGATGTTAATCGCACCACCAGTATCGCCCGCGCGACCACCAGTAAACCGCGAGTTGCTCACCGTCAAGTTGCCGTGGTTTTGGATAGCGCCACCCGAACGATCTGCACTATTGTTCACAAACTGAGAGTCACTAATCTGCAAGACGCCGCTTGCTGCATTGTAGAGAGCACCGCCAAAGCGAGAGGAGTTATTAGTGAAGTTTACGCCCTGAATGATGGTGCGGCCAGAATTGTGCAGGATAGCGCTATCGTAGGTAGAACCGTTGGTATTACCAAACGACACTGAACCGCGGATAGTGACATTGCCGTTGCGCTGAACCAAAATAAGCGGCCATGCATTGTCGCTCTGATTGTCGCTCACAAACGTCATCTGGCGAGCAGGGACGGCCTGCTCGATGTTGAACGTTGCGCCACCTTTGACCGTAAAGATTGCGCCACGATAGCCAGCTGCCCGCTTAAAGGTGACAGGGCCTCTTGAGATAAGCGTGACGTGCTGGCCACTCGTGAATACGTGCTCCTTGTTGAGCTCGTACGTGCCAGCCTCGACTATGAGCACCACGTTCTTTTGGCCAGCAGCCGCTAGCGCATCATAGATCGTGGCATACTGTTGGCCATCAAGTTCAAATGGAGCGGCAGATGCGGCTGGGGTAGTCTCTACGCCAATTGATTGACTGGCGGCAGAGCCTGCTTCAGTCGTATCTGCAAATGCCTTGTTCTCGAGCGGCAGACCAACCAATAGCGTGTTACTGAGTGCAAGTCCCGCGAGCAAAACAGCGGTCTTGCGTCCTTTTCCCTCGTGTGCCATTACCATCTCCCCTCTTGTGCATGCGCATCTATTGCAGCACTCATATATGGATGCGCCAGCATCAACACATGGCACTTTTTTCATTGCTTCAAGACTCAAAAATTATCAGTTGTGACTAAAGGAATTACCCGCAAATATCATGAGGTACCTGCGGGTAGACAGATAAACAAAAACTACAAAGCAATGTGAGAATGGATCTCATGTGAACGAGGCATGGGAGTACGCGCGGACGCCAGCAAATCAGCCACAAACCCCTCCGAACGACCACAGGTACAGGCGCAAACGACGAGCCAGCGCGCTTGGAAGCTCAAGGTATTCGGGGGTTGCGGGCCTACGGGCGACCACAAACGCGATCAGCGACAGCCTTCATGACGCTCTCGGGATCGAGCTCAGGATAACGCTGACACATCTGCTCCAAAAAGATTCGGGCACCGGCATCCATTCCCTGACAGCCTGCCAGTAGCACCAAATCACCCGGCTGTGCCAGATCAAACACGCGCGCGGCGGCATCGGCAAGGCGCGAATCAAGCGTGTATGAGATGCCTTGCTCGCTCATCATCTGCTCAAAACATGCCCGCTCATCAACAGAAACCTCGTTGTAATAATCGACAACATCCTCGCTTAAGGTCGCAGAAAATGATGCGACTTTAAGCTGATCATGCCAATTGAAAAAAGTTTCCAAGCTCTCTTGGGTGATGGTCACGCCGCGCTTACCGCGCAGCGCATAGACGATGTGCAAATTGTTATAGGTGATAGCGACAAGGCTTTTGAGCGTAACTTCGATATTACCGGCATTGGCAAAGTGATCATCGAACACCTTGAACGGGAGCTCAGAATACTGGCCGGCATAGATCTCTTGAAAACGGCGCTCGACCCCGTGATATTTTTGCAAGCCCGCGATCACCGTTTTGATGTCGACACCAGAAAGCAGCGCCATAAGCCCTGCTGCCAGCGCGTTTGCAACGGTGTGGCGGCCAGGCACGGCAAGCTTGATTTTACAACCCTCAACCTCTGCAGGTGCAAGCCCCAAAAACTCGCGCAAACGATCGCTGAACTTCAATTCAAATTCGCCATATGCTGTGCTTAAGTCGAGGTTGTGCGCCTGCAAATCGGCATCACTGTCGATGCCAAAGAAAAAGACTTGCGCCCCCGTTTGAGCTTGCATCTTGCAGCATTCAGGGTCATCGGCGTTGAGAACACAAAACGTGTCACTGCTTGCATGGCGGATGAGCTGTGATTTCGCCTCAACGTATGCCTCAAAGCTGCCATGATGGTCAATATGCTCGCGGCTGACGTTGATGCACGCCACGGTGTTATACACCACGCCCGCATCACGACGCTGCTCTTGACCGATGCTCGATGACTCCATCACGATGTAGCGTTGACCATCCTCGTGCATCTCGCGCAAAAGCTCCTGCAGCATACCCGCGTCTGGAGTGGTGAGCTTTGAGATGATCTCGTGGCGATTGCTGCTGTAGACCACCGTACCCAAAAGCCCGGGGTTGCGCCCAGCCTCAAGGTAGATCTGGCGCAGCATCATCGAGGTACCGGTCTTGCCGTTTGAACCGGTGATACCTGTGACGTGTAGGTTTCTTGAGGGGTTGCCGTTTAGACTTGCGTGGAGCAAGGCATAAGCAAGGCGCGTGTCGTCAACCACAAACTGCGGAAGGCTGATGAGGTTCTCGTTGGGCGTAAGCACAAAAGCGGCAACTGCTCCTTGTACAGCAACATCGGCAAGATAGTCGTGAGCGTCAACATCAAAGCCCTTGATCGCGACAAAAATGCTGCCTTTGCCCGCCTTGCGCGAGTCATTGGTAATGGTGATAACCTCAGGGTTTTGCGCCACCAGCTCACGAGCACTTTCATTTGCGGGGGTGTATGCCATGCACTCGCCTACAACGAGCGGCATATTGGCAAGTAGATCATTGAACTTCATCGACTTAAAACTCATTAGCTTCCCCATAATTTTGTATTAACAATTGCGTAGAGCGGAGTGTTTTTCATCCTATCCTGTTCGTGATAACCCGCAAGACTCAAGCGCAGCGCATGGACACCTAAACCAGCATCCTTCAATGCTCGCAATCTTTTTGCTCAAAGATTTTATTCAGATTTTATTCAGCCCGACAACTTCTCTATCGGTAGAGACACTCAACTCCTTGATTCAATTCATGCAAGCCGAGTATACAAATTCTTAAGTTACGGGGGTGTTTATTGCAGATTGAGCAATGAATACCCCCGTAATTATCAGATTTAAGAGGTTACTACAAAGATTTATTGCTTCGTGAGCATATCTTACAGATCATCAACCAGCGCCGAAGATTTAGCATACGCTGTTGAACGCGCCTCGAAAAAGTCAGTCTTGATCATATTGGCGTTGGAGTACTGCGAGACCCACTTCATGGTCTCAGGCTCCTTATCGTGACCCTCATAAATCGGCTCAAGACCAATATCGGTCGCACGCAGGTTCGCGAGGTACTTGATGTAATCCTCGACCATATCGCCGGTCAAGCCTTCAACCTCTTCGCCAATGACATAGCGACCCCATGCCATCTCCTGCTCGGCACCCTCGTGAATCATCTCACGATACTCGGCCAAAAGCTCTGGCGTAAAGAGCTGTGGCTCCTCTTTTTGTAACTCACGGATGATGTTTCTAAAAAGCCATAGATGCGTATTCTCATCGCGGTTGATATAGCGAATCTGCTGCGCCGAGCCTGACATCCTGTTGCTGCGCGCAAGATTGTAGAAGAACATAAAGCCGGAGTAGAAATAAACACCCTCAAGAATGTAGTTGCCCATGCACACGCGCATAAAGTTCTCAGCCGACTTCTCCTCCTGGAACAAGTTGTAAATATTGCCGATGAACGTATTGCGCTTGAGCAGATGCTCGTCGTCTTTCCACTGGAACAAAATCTCATCGCGCTCATGCGGCTCACAAATGGAATCGAGCATATATGAGTAACTCTGTGAGTGAATTGCCTCTTGGAAGGTCTGGATACACAAACACAGGTTGACCTCGTTTGCTGTCACGTACTCACCAACGTTAGGGAGGTTTGCCGTCTGGATTGAGTCTAAGAAGATCAAGAATGAGAGGATCTTGTCGTATGCCCGGCGCTCAGGTGCAGGGAGCTCAGGGTATTGTTTTTTATCCTCAGCGAGATTGATCTCTTCAGGAATCCAAAAGTTATTCATCGCCTGGCGATACCAACCAGAAACCCACTGATACTTCATGTTGTTGAAGTCGTTGAGGTTGGTGGTATTGCCGTTGATCATCTGGCGCTTTGAAACCTCGATGTCACCATCGGGGTTAAAGAGGGCCTTTTTCTTGAGCTCTGCCATGTGTTTTTCCTTTCGTCTGGCGGGGCTGATGATGGGGTGTCGGTCGAGAATGGCAGTATCGGTCGAGAGCGGTCGATAGTGGCGGTGGCGTGAGGGTGTGGTGGAGGCGCTGAGACGCCGTCCTGTACGGACGGCGTCCCTATGATGAGCGCTCTCCTGGTGCTGCGGCGCAGCTCACTGGCACTCGAGCCCTGCTTCTACGACGAGCAGCTCTCGCACTCCTCCACCTCAAGCGACTTGGAGCGGATGTAGTACAGCGTTTTAACGCCCTGCTCCCACGCTAAGAGATACAAATCCAAAATCTGCCTAAACGAATAGTCGTTGGTGATGTAGATGTTCATCGACTGCGCCTGATCAACGTGGCGCTGGCGAACACCGCTCGCACGAATCGACCACGTTTGATCGATGAGGTGGGCATTTTTGTAATACCAGTAGGCCTCAGGCGATAGATCGGGCGCCACGCGCGGGATGAGCCCGTGCTTTTTCTCGTCGTAGAAGAAGCGATCCATGATGGGGTCAACACCAGCTGTCGTGCCTGCGACGATCGAGGTTGACGATGTGGGCGCAATGGCGAGGAGGTATCCGTTCCTCAAGCCATGCTCTTTAACCTGTGCCGCCAACTCTTGCCACTTGGGTGAATTGTAATTTCGCAGCTCAAAATAGGCACCCGTCTCCCAATCGGACCCATCAAAGTACGCATACCTACCCTTCGCCTGGGCGTTTTCGCACGAAGCCTTGATCGCGTGGTAGTTGATGCGCTCAAAAACCTCATCGACAAAGCTCAGGTGTTCCTCAGACTCCCATGCCACCTGCTGTTTGACCAGCATGTGATGATAACCGCTGATACCAAGGCCAATTGGTCGATAGAGCTTATTGTTGATCTCGGCATACGGCACCGGGAAGTAATTGAGCTCAATCACGTTATCGAGCGCGCGCACGACCGACGTGGTGACCTCGCCGAGCTCCTGATCGTCGGTCACGTCCAAAGCGCCGAGGTTAAGCGAAGCCAAGTTGCAGACGACGTAGTCGCCTGGCTTGGTTGTGGTCACCACAACCGTCTCACCATCAACTGTGGTGATCGTCTGATCAACTGACTCAACACCTGCCATGTTCTGGGCAATCTCGGTGCAGAGATTCGAGCAATAAATGATGCCCTTGTGCTTGTTGGGGTTAGCGCGGTTAACTGCATCGCGGTTAAAGGCAAACGGTGTGCCCGTCTCAACCGCAGACTTAATGATGAGGCGAATGAGATCCTTGATCGGAATCATGCGCTTTTTAATGCGAGGATCTTGTACGCAATCGAGGTACTTTTCGACCCACTCATCGCCGTAGCAATCCTCGAGCGCATAGCCCTTGACGCGCTCGATCTCGTTGGGCGAAAAGAGCGCCCACTCGCCGTTGATGTTATCGCGCACCTGCTGCCAAAAATAATCGGGGTAGCAAACCGCTGGAAAAACGTCGTGCGCCTTCATGCGGTCGTCGCCGTTGTTGGTGCGAAGCTGCAAAAACTCTGGAATATCGCGGTGCCACACATCGAGATAGCAGGCAACGGCGCCCTGGCGCATACCCAGCTGATCGACCGCAACTGCCGTGTCATTTGCCAGACGAATCCATCTGATGATGCCGCCTGCTGCGCCTTCAAAGCCGCGAATATCCGAGCCCTGAGCGCGAACCTTGCCAAAGTAAAGCCCCATGCCGCCACCAAATTTTGAGACGTTGGCAAAGTTTGAAATCGAGCGATAAATGCCTTCGAGATCGTCGGGCACGGTGTCGATAAAGCACGAAGAGAGCTGGTGAAAGGGCTTACGCGCGTTAGAGAGCGTCGGGGTTGCCATCGTGACCTTAAGCTCTGAGAGCATGTCGTAAAAGCGCTTGACCCACTCCAGGCGATCATCTTGTTCAGGGATGGCCAAAAATAGCGCAATGCCGAGGAACATCTCCTGGATCGACTCCAGCACCACGTGCTGATGGTTGGTGATTACGTAGCGGCGCGACAGCAGATCAAAGCCGGAGTAGTTGAGGAGGTTGTCGCGCTCAGGCACCATAAAGCTCGAAGCACGCTCAAGCTCTTCGCGGGTGTACTCCTGCAAAACCTCGGTGCAATAAAGGCCTTCTGCGGTGAGATACTGCAGCTTATCGACAAAGTTTTTGATCCCGACTTCTGCCTCAGCGCGATCAAGGCGCACATGAAACTGAAGCGACAACAAGCGGCCAGCAATAAACTCCCAGCGCGTCGCATCCTTATCGGTGAGCTCAATGGCGGCTTTGACGAGGAGGCTCAGGCGCTCATCGAGGCTGCAATCTTGCTTGTAGAAGCTCTGAAACTTATGGAGGAGCTGGATGAGGTTGTAGTGCTCCTCGCTAAAGTCTTGCTCGATATGCAACAGCACGGCAGGCAGATCGTCAAGCTCGGGGAAATAGGCGGCAAGCTCCTGGCGCACCGAGCGCTTTTGACGACGAATCTCGCGGTAGAGGATGTAGTTTTTGGCGGCTTGATAGTGCCCCTCTTGCATGAGCACGCGCTCGACGGCGTCTTGGATAGTCTCGACCGTGAGCTGACTGCTTTCGCTGGTATCTTGCTCGACGCGGGCGAGCAAGTGCTGCGCGTGAGAGGTATCGAGCTTATCGCCCACCGCTGCAAACGCCTTTGAGATCGCCGTAATGATTTTTTGCGGATCGTAGGATTCTTTTTGACCGCTGCGCTTGATGATGTCCATGCTTGCCTTTCTGTGCTTGAGCTAAGGGTTGAGGGATCGGGCTGCTTGGAGACTCGAACTCCCTCAAGCCACTAGATATTGTATGTAAGTTTTTCGCCTATGCAATATATATTACTTTGGGACTTTTGAGCAGCAGGCGCGCATCAACAACAAAGCAACAGAATTTAGGCAGAAAAACCCCGTAAGTCATTTGGCACAGCCAGCACACTCACGGGGTGAGATGGGTTGAGATGAGGGGTGGACGGCGATCTACGAACGGAAGAGCCACCCTCACGCGTAGCTAAACGACAGGTAATAACTACGACAGATAGATGTTTTCAACGATCTTTAAGCCAAGCTCCTCATGATGCGCTTGAGCATATTGATAGGAAAACCCATCAGCATCTGACCAACCCAGGTTGGTTCCATAAATCATGCCGTCGAACGCCACTCAATAAAACTTGCACTCGCAAGAAAAGCAAAGCCGCGGGATTGCCACGGCTTTGCTTTAGTGATAGTACTAGGTTAAATAGAACAACTGTTGCTATTCCTACTCGATGGCTTCAGTTCTGCCGTCCCGTCGTTCCAGTTGCGCCCAGTTTTTGGTGTCGTCTCGAGCCGAGTGCCGTCAGGTAACGCTATGTCGTGTTTCATCGGCTTCGGGGACAAAAGTTGGGACAACTTCAAAAACTTTTTTCAAACTCAGGGCTTTGAGTTTTTGTTTTTGTCCCAAAGAGCACAACGGACAATCTTTAGAGGCTCGATAGTGCCGAAAACGCCCGTTTTGAAACTCAAGCACCCTTTTGCCTGCTAGCCGCCAGCTGCAATCGTAAGTGAATCAGCGCGGGTGGTTTGCGCGCCAGTCGAAAAACCCCCAGATCGCAGGACTTCGCCCTCGGAGGGAAAAGTGAATAGCCTCAGGTTGCTTGCCCATGAGTTGGCGAATTGCATGAAAGCCTGCTCGTTCAACGGCCCCCTGTATCAGAGAAACCACTTGGAGCAGAAGCCAATCTGGAACACCGAATACACGAGCATCGAGATTCCGAAGCAGAGCATCATCACGCAAAATCCGATTCCGGTCCATTTCAAGAAAGAGTCTTTTTCTTGCTTGTCGGAAGCTCGCTCCATCCAGTCGCGCGAATACGTATCGCCGTACTCGTCGCTTTTTGAGGCCTCTCTTGAAAGCAGCTCGAGGACCTCGTCGAGGTCGCCGGCGAGCTTGTCCCGTCGATTCCGACTTTGAAAAAATGCGTCTCATCATGCTGTCTGAGCGCCGATTCATCCTGCTGCAGGTAGAACCTCTCGCCGTTCACCCCGTTCGCCAGAGCGGCCCTCTCGCTCGAGAACGACCGGATCTCCCTCTTGAGCCTCGAGAAGGCCCCCTTGCTCTCGATTCCGAATTTCTGCGCGAGCGACTCAGGCTGCTAGAGCAGATCGTACAGCCCCACCGCGGGCAGAAGCTCGGCCCCGTACGCCTTCTCGAGCATCGTCCGCTCGAAGTGGTCGTATGCTTCAATTGCCTCGCCGTATGTCAGCGTGGTCCCGATTGAGGGCATCTCATTCATCTGCATCGATTCTCTTGTCCGCCGATGAGAGGCTGCTCACCTCGCCGAGCGCTGCCTTATTCGCCGCGAAGCGCACTCCTCCAGAGGTGAACTCGACGGGGTGTCCGGATTTGATCAGGTCGCAAAGGGCGTATATTCCATATCCCGCCACCCCGGCAATGGAAACGAGGAGGCCAGCTTGGAGCCCGGTGATGCCGTTCGTCGCATCGACAAGTGATTTGAGCATGCC
>JAEZXW010000084.1 GCA_023419515.1 Actinomycetes bacterium | reverse complement strand
ACATCATGAGCTTCTTTTTCTTTGGTATCGTTGGCGTGATGGGCGGCACCTATCTTTACACCACGAGCATTGACCTCATAACTGCGCTTATTGCCGTTGCTTTTGGACTGCCAGTGATCGCTGTCATCAACACCAATAACATGCGTGATGCGCAGAACGATCGTGCGAAGGGAAAGATTACGGTTGCCAATTCGCTCGGCAACATTGGTATGCGCGTCTACCAAAGCATCTTGCTGATTGGATCGCTCGTACTCTTTGTCGTTGCTTTTGTGCTGGCCGGGGTGATGACCTGGTATTCCTACCTCTTTTTGATTCCAGGACTAGCGTATCTCATGGTTGTTATCAAAACCTGGAAAATTACCGATGATGCAGACTTTGATCAGCTCATGAAACCACTCGGCATCTTTACCTTTGTCATTGGCGTGCTGGTGAGCTTGGGGCTGGTATTTGCGTAAAGGGTTTAATCCTGACGCACCAACCTTCGCGTGCTCTGAAATGCCACTGTCGCATCTCCTAATCCGCAGACACCATCTAGCACCCTCAAGCGTCCCTCAGGTACCCTGAGCCCTCAGCTTTCAAGTACCAACAAATACTCAAGCCTCCCTTAAGCGCTGACAGCCTCATGCTCACGCCCGCGTTGCCCGCGCTTTTCTCGATCGATCACGAGATTCATCGCCGCAATCGCACACTCGAGCATCTCAGGACTGGCTTGCTTGGTTGTGAGGTACTGCATCATCAGTCCTGGCCAGAGCAAGGCTTTAACCAGCCAGTTTGTACTGTGCTTGCCTGCCCAGACAACTGTCACCTCGTAGGTAATACCAGTCACAACGGGGATCAGCAGCAAGCGGATCATGATGATGAGTGCCAGTCGCACATGTTCATTCACAAGCCCCGTTGCATCGAGCAAGCGATCGAGTGGCAACACCGTAAAGATAATAATCGAAAGCACTGCCGTCATGACGATAAACGCCGTACCACAGCGTACATGCAGGCGCGTAAAGCTCCCCGCGTTTTGAGGGTTAAGTTCAAGCCCGTGCTCGTAGCAGTGGATGGTCTGATGCTCAGCACCGTGATAGCCAAAGAGACGATGCATGTCGGGGTGCATCGAAATCAGCCAGACGTAGAGCGCAAAAAGCGCAATCTGCAGAATGTTTTGAACGGTGTTCCACCAAAAGGGATGCTCAGAGTAGTCACCACAAATAAGATTAGCGACCATTGACGGCAGCACGTTAAAGACAACGATGGCGACAAGCGCTGCAAGTACGGTTCCTACGATGGTGCCGATACGTGACTTGAGATCCTGAGGCTTGGTAACTGTCTCGGTATCTGCCGCGTCATCTGCCACCGACACATCCTCCTCAGGATATGCATGCTCAATCGCGATGTTCATCGCTTTATTGTTGAGCTTAATGGCATCGATCAGAGCAAACCAGCCGCGAATAAACGGCTTTGCCTTGATTGACGAGGGATCCTTGGGCTCAAGCTCATGCTCTTCGGTGTAGATCTCTCCCGTTGGCGTGCGAACTGCAAGCGCCCAGTTGTACTTACCGCGCATCATGACGCCCTCAACCAGCGCAGCTCCGCCAATATGCGTCTTAAAAAGCTCATGGGGGTTATTAAAGTGATCGTACTTTTCCTTTGAACTGGTCTCTCTCAAACTTGCACCCCTCTAATCAAAAAGGCGTGCATCGAAAATCCGATGCACGCCTGCTTTTAGCATCTGTAACAAGCCAATGGTTACTCTGCCTGCTCCTCAGGAGCTGCCTCTGCGGCTGGAGCCTCCTCAACAGGAGTCTCGACTGCAGGTGCTTCCTCAGCAGATGCAGCCTCAGCCTGCTCACGAGCGATCTTCTCGGCCTCCTTGGCAACCTTCTCCTCGTACTTCTTAGAACGCTCTGCCTTCTGTGCAGCCTTTGCCTCGCGCTCAGCCTTCTTGGCAGCCTCGAGCTCCTCAGCCTTGCTTGCACGAGCGGCCTTTGCTGCCTGCTCACGCTCAAGCGCAGCCTTTGCAGCGGAACCGAATTTATCAGCAAAACGCTGTACGCGACCACCGGTGTCGACGAACTTCTGCTGACCAGTGTAGAATGGATGACAAGCATTGCACAGCTCTACACGAATTTCTGGCACGGTTGCACGAGTCACAAACGTATTGCCGCATGAGCAGCGAACCGTGCACTCCATGTACTCTGGGTGAATACCCTTTTTCATAGATCTACTCCTCTAGGTACTTCCGATGACCTTGGTTTCCGTCCAAGGCTAGCCGATGAATCATACCACATCTGTTATGAATGGCTACTCATTTAAGCGAGCTTCCAGCGTTTCATTCAAAATCCGCAATGCCTTAACGCGAGCATATTGCTTGTCATCAGACTCGATAATGTGCCACGGAGCGTGCTTGGTTGAGGTGAGCCGCAACATGTCATTGACACACTCACGATAAAGACGGTTTTTGGAGCGATTGCGCCAGTCCTCATCAGTCAGCTTCCACTGCTTTTCAGGGGTGTTTGCGCGATCATCAAAGCGCCTGAGCTGCTCTCGGTCTGAGACATCGACCCAAAATTTGACGAGTAGAGCACCCGCTTTCACAAGGTCTGCTTCAAAGTCGTTAATCTCATCAAAGGCGCGCTGCCACTCATCTGGACGCGCAAATCCCTCGATGCGCTCAACCATCACGCGGCCATACCACGAACGATCAAAGATTGCGATGTGTCCCGTACGGGGCAGCTTGGTCCAAAAGCGCCACAAGAATGGGTGAGCAAGTTCATCGGGAGTTGGCGAGCCAACGGGATGCACCATGTAGCTGCGAGCATCGAGCGCGGAGGCGACACGCTTGATGTTACCTCCCTTACCTGCCGCATCCCAGCCCTCGTAAACCATAACGAGCGGAATGCGCTGACGATAGATGGTTTGCTGCAGGGCGCGGAGGCGATTTTTCTCACGCTTGAGCTCCTTTTTGTAGGAATCCCCCATTACCTTATCGTGGGTGACATCATCAAGCGACTTGACCTTCACAAGCTTATGCTTTGAGGCAAGATCTTTGACTGAGCCAATGCGACACGCCGAAAACTGCTTTTGTGCACGGACGAGCTCTTTATCCTTGAAGCGCTCTGCTCCGCAACCGCCGGAGTGTGTGAGACGAGCATACTCGAGCGGATGGTCAAGATCTGGTAAGCCGTTTTTGCGCAGCACCTCATTAAGTTCCAGTCGAGCGATGTTAAGCTCGGCCTTATCGAGCTCTGCCTGATGAGCGCGCTGAGCGGCAAGCTCTGCCTTCTTTGCGAGTGCTACATCAATCTTTTCGACGAGCGTCCGAAGAATCAAAAGATTTGCAACCTGCCTATCATGCCCAGGCACCAAAACCCACGGAGCGCGCTCGTTCTGCATACGGCTTAACAGGTGATCATAAACATGGTAGTAATCTTCGTAGCGCTGGAACTGACGAAGATCCTCTTGGTCAACACGCCACGAGGTATCGGGGTCGAGCAGCAGATCAACAAATCGCCTGCGCTGCTCTTCCTGGCTAATGTGGATAAAGAATTTAACGATGAGATAGCCATCATTGATGAGCTGATTTTCAAAAGATTGAGCCGACTGCTCGTAAGGGCCGATCTCCTTGGTGATCAAAGCTTCAAGCTGCTCTTTGGTTGCGCGCTTTTGCAGTGGGCTCACGGTTTTTTCGAGCATATCAACCACTTTGCGCGCCATGGCATCGTAATAGGCCTGGTCAAAAATGGTCATGTGGCCATGAGCGCCCAGTCGTGACCAAAATCGCGCCATAAATGGCAAGCGGTTTTCATAACCGACGGGATCTTCGGTCGTGTGTACCGAGAACAGACGCGGATCAAGGTTAACAACGAGATCAGAAATACGCGAACCCTTGCCTGCTGAGCCCCAACCCTCAACCAGCATAACGATGGGAAGCCCGGCTTGTTTTGCCTGTTGCTGAAGGACAACCAGGCGAGCGATCAGCTCTTTTTGCTGCTCTTTATAATCTGCCTTGGCCAGGGTTTTGTCGAACTCAACGGTCTTGAGCATGGGCTTTCTCCTCTGACTAGATATATGGCTCGGCATAATACTGGTGTCCAGCGCGATGTAATTCAGGCGCAATGCATATCAAACATTGATGCGCTAACTATCTAGTATACGTGAGATGGGCGCAGGCAGACTTGACAGCGATTTGAGAAAGTCGCAAGATCTAAAAAACTCGTGGCGTGGGGATGTAGCTCAGTTGGGAGAGCGCAGCGTTCGCAATGCTGAGGCCGAGGGTTCGACCCCCTTCATCTCCACCATCATTTTTCTCACTAAAGCCGCTGGAAAAAGGCGGTTTTTTGTTGCCTGATAACCTTGGTTGAGGGATATGATGACCGATTAAAACCGCAGGTAATCGATGGTTGGTTATTTCCGTGAGGGCAAAATGGGACAAACCTAAGATCAAGACAAACAGCTCGTGGGATGATTAATTTTTAGAAAGTGGGTATATTTCTCATTAGCAGCCGCCCGGCGGGGCCCAAAGTTGGCACCGCGGAGGCGGCCTTTTTTATGCCCTGGGTTTCTGAGCGGCTCCCCCTCGGGGATATCGCCTCGTTTCTGCGCCTCTCCAAGCTCTTGAAGAGCTTGTTTCCGATTGTCCTTAAAAAACTTATCGCGTTTTTCTGGATCAGTCCAAATCTCTTTATGTTCATTGTAAGAATCAATTGCCTCTTGAGGGGCTTTGCTGGTGAGCCCATATGGGTAACCTTCTAGACCCTCATCTTCCACGTACCGCTCTTCGTTTGTTAGATAGTAAGGAGTAGGAAAATCAACTTCATTTTTATGTCACCTCTGTGGATTGCTTTGTTGTTGCGCTTATCGGTTGCCCACAGCTTGAACGTAGTCGCAAACTGTCAGAGCGAGATCACCGTTCTTAACCCCTCAAGGGTTGATTAATTTGTCTCATGCAGGCATATTGTTATCAGCATCGCCTGTCTAGGTACACCAGGACACTGTCAGGCGGTGTTTTTATTTGCCTGCAAACAACTTCTTATCAAAATCCTCTATCGACTGACCTCATGTCTTGTGCATCAAAATCCACTTTTCATTATCCGAAAAACACCTGCCATCTCAAAGATCGCATCGACAACATCAGCGAACCGCCAGGCACGCGCAGCGTTCGATGCCGTGCTCCCCTCCATCCAGCATGCATTCTGCCGCCTTCCTGTGCAGGCTATCTGAACAAAACATCGCATTACCCGCGCGAGACGCCCTCACCCATCTCAAACTTGCTACAATTGCCCTATTTTGAGCAGCTCGCGAAGGTGACCGTACGCGTCAGTCAGCTCCAATCGAGCGTACTTCGCCCAAGCACAGCCCGCAACGCTGCCAAACCAGCAAACACCCAAGCCAGCCCACCTGGCACCTATATACTCAAACACTCGAGAACAAGGACATCTTATGTGTGGCATTACTGGTTTTATCGGCCCCTGCCCTGCACAACAATCCTCTGCAGGATCACCCTCACATAGCCTCGCGCAGCCAGACGGTCTAACCGATCAGCAGTATCGTCACACCGTACTCACGGCGATGACCGATACCATCACTCATCGCGGCCCCAACGACTCAGGTCATTATGTCGACGAGATTGCAGCCTTGGGGCATCGTCGCCTCAGCATCATCGACCTTGCAAACTCAGTTCAGCCGATGGTTAGTGCTGACGGGCGTTTTATTCTGACCTACAACGGTGAGATCTATAACTTTTTAGATCTGCGCGCTGAGCTTATCGAGGCGGGCATTGAGTTTGCAACCAACGGCGACACCGAGGTCATTCTGCACGGGTACCAACACTGGGGAGGGCAGGTACTACTGCAACGTCTGCGCGGCATGTTTGCATTTGTGATCTGGGACAAGCAGGAACAAGTCCTCTTTGGCGCGCGCGATCACTTTGGCATCAAGCCACTTTATTATGGTCAATTTGGTGAGACATTTTTGTACAGCTCTGAGATCAAGAGCATGCTACATCACCCCTCATTTGAGCAAAAACTCAATGTCGACATGCTCAAGTCATATCTCACGTTGCAGTATTCCGGTAGCGAGGAGACATTCTTTAAGGGAGTCTTTAAGCTGCCTGAGGGTCACTGCTTTATCTATCACCGAGCCACCCAAACGCTCGAGATCGAGCAGTATTACGATGAGGAATTTGTTGAGACAAACACCGACCTTGCGACACTCGTAGATCGCATCGATCAAACCGTCTGTGAGTCGGTTGCTGCCCATCAAATCGCTGATGTTGAGGTGGGCTCGTTCTTGTCATCTGGCGTCGACTCGAGTTATGTCGCAGCTGTTGCGCGCCCCGACAAAACCTACTCCATCGGCTTTGGCACCGGCCAGTACAACGAATCGCAGCAAGCGGGCGAACTTGCCGAGGTCATCGGGCTCAACAACACTGCAGAATCGCTCGATGGTGAGGAAGCGTTCGCTCACTTTTCCCGCATTCAATGGCATTTGGATGAGCCGGACGCCAACCCATCGGTCGTGCCGCTCTACTTTTTGGCGCGACTTGCAGCTCGAGACGTGCGCGTGGTTTTAAGCGGCGAAGGCGCTGATGAGCTTTTCGCTGGTTACCTCGGCTACGGCGTACACACCAAAACCAAGGCAATCAAGGTCTTTGTCCGCATGCTGCAAACTCTGCCTGAGCCCATGCGCCTGGCGATTGCGCGCTTTGCCCGCGACAAGCACTTCCCCGGCGCTTGGCACATGTATGCCAACCTCGCACGGAGTGAGGACTTTTTTATCGGCCACGCTCATATCTTTACGCCTGAAGAGGCTGATGCAATCTTGCAGCCCGCACTACGTGATGGTATAAGCGTCAAAAACCTCGTTGGGCGTTGGTATAAAAAGCTGCGTAATAAGCCGATAAGCGAGCTTAAGAAGCGCCAGTATGTCGACATGCACCAGTGGATGCCCGGCGACATTTTGCTCAAAGCCGACAAGATGACGATGGCGCACTCGCTTGAGCTGCGCGTGCCACTTTTGGATAAGGAGCTCATGGCGGTGGCGCAAGAAGTGCCGACCAAATACTTGATCAGCGATGAGAACACCAAGTTTGCCTTTAGGCAGGCGGCGGCTCGTCATATTCCACGCGAGTGGTATGACCGAGAAAAACTTGGCTTTCCTGTCCCTGTTGCCGATTGGCTGCGTGATGAGAAGTTCTACTTTCTGGTGCGTGAGATTTTTGAGCGTGATTACGTGAAGCAGTTCTTTGACCAAGAGGCGCTGCTCACCATGCTTGATGAAAACTTTGCTGGTAAGAACAACGCGCGCCGTAAGATCTGGACGGTGTTTACGTTCTTAGTGTGGTACGACGTCTACTTTATTAACGGCGGAGCTAAGCCAGAAGTTACGGATATTGCATAGCGTGTGAGTGCATGCCATACACGCTACTCTGGGTGATCGAGTATTCGTTACTCAGGATTGCCGATACTTGATAAGAGGCATTCAAAGCAACGAGCCAGCTAGAAAAATCCGTTGCACTCGATAGAGCTGCTTCATTTTATCGACAATCACTTTGCGTAGGCACTGCTAGTGAATAAACAAGCGATCATATTCGTTAGATCACTGTGGGCATACCATACAACTAGAAAAATCCCGGACAAAGCGGCCTAACGAGCGACTACGCTTCGC
>JAEZXW010000075.1 GCA_023419515.1 Actinomycetes bacterium | reverse complement strand
GACACTGTGGTATCAACCGTCATGTGTAACCTCGGCTTTTCCAAGGCAATGCGAGAGCATGGCATCGAGGTTATTCAGGCAAAGGTAGGCGATCGTTTTGTTAAAGAGGCGATGAACGAGACGGGCGCGGTGCTCGGCGGTGAACAGTCGGGTCATATCATCTATACGCCTGGTAATTCAACGGGCGATGGTTTGCTGAGTGCGCTTTTGGTGCTCAGTGTCATGAGGCGTACGGGCAAGAGCCTGCGTGAGCTCAGTCAGGTCATGCAGCGCTATCCGCAATGTCTCGTTAATGTGCCGGTGAGTGATCGCACGGCGCTTGATGGGCACACCGCCATTTGGACAGCAGTCGCTCAGCAAGAGGCGGCGCTTGGTGAAGACGGAAGAATTTTGGTACGAGCAAGCGGAACAGAGCCGCTCGTTCGTGTGATGGTCGAAGCCTCTACCCAAGACAAGGCTCAGGGAATTGCCGAGGAGCTTGCGCGGGTGATTGAGGATGAGATTGGCGTATAAACGCGAGATAAGCTCGTGACAGGAGCTCAGTGAGGGTATGGCGCAAGAGTGCTTGTGCCTTGAGCCCTGTGTGCGAAAGGAAAACTATGTGCGGTATCGTTGGTTATATTGGCAATCAGCAGGTCACTCCGTTTTTGCTTGAGGGCTTAAAGCGCCTTGAGTATCGCGGGTATGACTCAGCAGGCATCGCTGTGATGGCGCCCGATCAGCAGGCGATCACGATCAAGAAGCAGGCTGGCAAGGTTGCTGAACTCGTTTCTCTCTGCAGTCAAACGCAGATCGAAGGCACGCGCGGTATCGCACACACGCGCTGGGCAACCCATGGCGCGCCTACGCAAAACAACGCCCATCCACATGCAAACAGCGAGGGTACGCTCGCGCTCGTGCACAACGGTATTATCGAAAATCATCTCGAGCTTAAAGAGGAGCTCGAAGCAGACGGGGTGGTCTTTGCTTCTGAGACTGATTCAGAAGTGGTTGCCCACCTTGTTTCTCGCGCATTCAAAAAGACCGGCGACATCAGCACGGCGCTCATGGAGGCGATTGCTCGCGTTGAGGGTACCTACGGCATTGTCGTAATGCATCAGGATCAGCCCGATCGTCTTGCCGTTGCTCGCAATGGCTCACCTATTGTGCTGGCGAGTACGCCAAACGGTGCTTATGTCGCAAGCGATTTGACTGCTCTGCTTGAGGTCACACGAGAGGTCTACACCCTCGAAAATGGCCAGTTTGCCACTCTGTTTGAGGATGGCGCGATTAAAGTCTTTGATGAACAGGGTAATTCCTGTGAGCCAAGCACTCTCCAGATCGACTGGGAGGTCACCGCGACCAACGCTGAGGGGTATGAGGACTTCATGCTCAAGGAGATCATGGAGCAGCCCGAGGTCGCAGAGCGCCTACTCAAGGATCGCATGATGGATGGCAAAATCGTGCTCGATGGAGTCAATTTGACGAGTGAGCAGATCAAGGCAATTGATCGCGTGTATATGATCGCTTGCGGCACAAGCTATCATGCGGCACTCGTGAGCAAATATCTCATCGAAAAATGGGTGCATGTGCCTGTTGAGGTTGAGGTTGCCAGTGAGTTTAACTACCGCGATGTTTATGTGGGCGAAAGCACGCTCTGTGTGGTTGTCACGCAGTCGGGTGAGACGGCAGATACCCTCAATGCTGCAGCTAAGCTGCGCAAAATGGGAGCCAAAGTTTTTGCTTGCACCAACGTCTTAGGATCAACTGCCGCCCGCGAGAGCGATGGCGTCATCTATATGAAGGCAGGCCCAGAAGTTTCAGTGGCGGCAACCAAGTCGTTTACCGCACAGGTGCTAGCCCTGATGTTTCTCGCGCTTTTCTTGGCGCAAGAGCATGAGACCTTAACGAGCGAAGAGATCAATGAGATCTTTGGCGAGTTCAAGCGCACGCCTGAGCTTCTTGCTCAAGCGCTGACGCTGCGCGAAGAGGCAGAGGCAGCTGCGGTCTACAGTGAGCATGCAAAATCAACACTCTTTATTGGCCGTTCGTGCAACTATCCAACCGCTCAAGAGGGTGCGCTTAAGCTCAAGGAGATCAGCTATCTGCATGCTGAGGCGTATCCGGCAGGTGAGCTCAAACACGGTTCGATTGCCCTTATTGAGCAGGATTATCCTGTCGTCGTGATCCTGCCTCAGGATCACCTGTACAGCAAGACGTTTTCAAATGTCCAAGAAATTGTCGCTCGCGGTGCTAACGTGATCTGCGTTGCTACTAAAGGTGATGAGGAGATCAAAGCGTTCGCAAAAAGCGTGCTTGCTATCGAACCTGCGCCTGACTACCTGACGCCGCTTTTGGCCATTGTGCCGCTGCAATTTTATGCTCGTGCAATCGCTCGAGCCCGTGGCTGTGATGTCGATCAGCCGCGCAACCTCGCAAAATGCGTGACAGTTGAGTAGGAATCATCGTGTCTGATCAGGCCGATAAGATCGAGGCAACTGATTTGCCGGTGGCAACCGATTCACTCAACGCCAGCAAGCCCGATAAGAGCGGGCGCATCGTTGGCGTGGGTGTCAACATGGTTGAGCTCAGTCGGTTTGCCCGTGCGATCGAGCGCAGACCCGCCATTGTCGACAAGCTTTTGACCTCAGCCGAGCAGTATTGGTGCTCGCGCTGTCCTCGACCGCAGGCATATTATGCCGGTTGTTTTGCGGCAAAGCAGGCGGTACTCAAGGCGCTTGGTGTGCCTGATAAGCGCGTTGAGTTTCATGCCATTAGCGTTGAGGCGCAAGACAAAGGCGGTTTTTTTATTACCCTCGATCAACAGCTCCAGCATCTTGCCGATGAACAGTCGGTGACCACACTGGCGGTGTCGTTGTCTTATACTCAGACCCATGCTGTTGCCAACGTGGTGGCTCTCACTCCCGATTGCGCGCGTCCCAAAAAAGATGTGGTGAGCGCTGCACATGAGCTTGAAAAATCGTTCAAGGAAGTTCGCCACTTGGTGATGGATCAATAGGGTAAAGCATCAACACCAAAAGGTGTTAAGACCGCACAGCAGCTCGTGCGACGGGGCGCTTCGCTGGCCGATGTAGCTATGCGACGTCGGTCTGATGTCAACATGAGCGTGGGTAGTGACCGTGAGCAAGAAGGGATGTCAACCAATGCAGCCAGTTGTGAGCGTTACTCAGATGCCCCTACTCGAAGACGGTATCGCGCGCGAAGGCGTGTCTCTTGCTGAGCTCATGCGGCTGGCGGGTACCGAGGTTGCCCATGCAGCTGCTCATCTCATGGCCGAGCTTCCTGGCTCTGAAGGCACTATCGTCATACTTGCTGGTCCTGGCAACAACGGGGGTGATGGTTGGGTAGCCGCCGATGTTTTGGCCGCTCACGGGTATGAGGTTCATGTTGTCTCGGCTATTTTACCCGACAAGATCAAAAGCGACATTGCTCGCGAGGCGGCGCTCAAGGTTGTTGAGCTTGGCCTTGCGATTACGATCGATCCCGATGATTATACTCTTGATCAAATTCTGACAGATGCTGTTATCGTGGTCGATGCGATGCTTGGCACTGGCTCTATCGGGCTGGTAGGCGAGCCCTATACCCGCTGGATCGAAGCGGTGGATCGCCACCTGCATGTCAAAACAGTTTCGGTCGATGTGCCAACTGGCTTTGATGGTCAAACAGGTGAGGTGGCAGACCTGTGTTTTGTCGCCGATAAAACCGTGACGATGATTGCGCTTAAGCCTGGGTTGTTGTCGAGTGCTGCCCAGCATGTTGTGGGTGATTTAGCGCTTGCGCCGCTCGTTGATGCGAGTGAGCTCATCGATGAGTATGCCCTCGCGTATACGTTGGAAGACCACGATTATCTGGGCGCTTTACCTGAGTTTGATGATGACGTGCACAAGTACTCTCGCGGCACTGTTCTTGTGGTAGGTGGTTCTGTTCAATATCCTGGAGCTGCGATTTTAGCGGCAAAGGCGGCAGCACGATCAGGCGCTGGCTATGTGGTGTTGGCCGTGCCACACGAGATCGCTGAGCTTTGTCGCTACAAGCTCGATACGATCGTAGTCGTTGGCTTTGATGAGCATGATCCTGTCAAAGCATTTGCGACGCTTGAGCCTCATCTCAAAAAGGCGCACGCGGTCGTTGCCGGTCCTGGCATGATGCCTGGTTCAAATACCCGTGTGCTGATGATGAGGCTGTTGGAGTCAGACGCTGCCTGCGTGATCGATGCGGGAGGGCTGGCGAGTCTTGCAGGACTTTATCATGATGATGTTGCTCTCCTTAAGCGCCTTTTTGATCGCGAGGCGCCCACGGTGCTCACTCCGCACGTTGGCGAGCTTACGCGCTTTTTAACGCAGGCAACTCGCTTAGAGCACCTCGCAGAGCGTGTCGAAGCTGCAGCAAAGCTCATGGCCTCATTTGATCAGCGCGATCTTGTCTGTGTGGCCAAGGGGTCGAGAACTGCGGTTGTTTCGCGTGATGTGCGATTGATTGTTGAGCCAGGACCATCGGCGCTTGCCAGTGCTGGTACCGGAGATGTTTTGAGTGGCATGATCGGTGCGCTTCTGGCACAGGATGCAGGCTATCCAGAAGACGTGAGTCGCTCAGTTGCCGCGGCGGTTGCGCTCCATGGGCGCGCTGGGCACCAGGCAGTTGCACGTGTTGGTAGGCGTGGGCTTATCGCCTCAGATCTTCTCATGGAGATTGGCCTTGCCTGCGACCAGTTTGAGGAAGATATTATTGCTCGTTGTGTCGAGCGTGAGAGTGAGCTTTCGCAAGAGAGATAACTGCAGACGTGTGTGAGCTACGAGTCAACTTGTGAATGAGACCTGCGAGTTTTGCAGAGAGGAATAGCCGTTATGGGACGTATGCCGCTCAATCCTGATGATCGTTGGTCATGGGCAGAGATTGATTTGGGGGCGATCAGAAAAAACGTTCGCATTCTCAAAAACCTGACCAAGGTTAACACCAAATTTATGGCAGTGGTCAAGGCAGATGCCTACGGACATGGTGCGGTTCCTGTTGCAAAGGCTGCGCGTGATGCGGGCGCTGATTGCTTTGGCGTTGCGACAGTCAAAGAGGGTATCGAGCTTCGTGAGGGCGGCATCAAACGCCCGATTATCCTGCTAGCAGAGCCTCCGCGCAGTGCGATTGATGCTGTGCTTGAGCACGATATTTATCCGGCGGTCTATAACCGAGACTTTGCTCTTGAACTGGGAGAGCGTGCGGTTCAACTCGATAAGATTGCTCGGATCAACATCAAGGTCGATACCGGTATGAATCGCATTGGCGTTAATCATCACGATGTCTTGGACTTTGTACGCCAGATAGATTTTCACCGCGGCCTTGAGATTTGGGGAACTTTCACTCACTTTGCAACGGCAGATATGCCTGATGACTGGGATTTTAGGTTGCAACTTAAACGCTTTAACGAGGTTATCGATCTCATGCGAGAGTCCGGATTTGATCCAGGCATTGTACACGCAGCAAACTCAGCAGCAACCGTACTTTATCCTGAAGCTCATTTTGATATGGTGCGCTGTGGCATTGCACTCTATGGCTTGCAGCCGGTGCCGCCAGAACTGCAGCGCGTTGAGCTTCATCCCGCGATGAGCATTCGTGCCCGTGCAACCTGCGTCAAGCGCCCAGCGATTGGTGAGGGGGTCTCATACGGGCTGACCTATCGCGTGCCTAAACACGTACAAATTGCAACACTGCCGCTTGGTTATGCCGATGGTTTGCGTCGTTCGCTCTCAAATCACTATGACTTTATTTTTGCAGGTAATCGGGTTCGTCAGGTGGGTCGTATCTGCATGGATCAATGCATGGTTGAGATTGACGCGAACACCGCGCGTTTGCATCCAATTCCGGAGATTCACTACGGCGATACCGTGACGATCGTCGGGAAAGATGGCGCCGAAGAAAACAGCCTTGAGGATATGGCTGTGCAGCTTGAGACCAATACGCACGAGCTTGCCTGCACCTTCGGTCGTCGCCTCGATCGAATCTATGTCTAGCGCGAGTTCATCTCACCCACAAAAAACGCGGGTCAGACGGCCAAGTAAAAATCGTATTGCCCTTGATTTGAATGTGCAGCACGCTGGCGTAGGATCGCCGGCTTTGGCTGAGGCGAGCCTCGTGCAGATTCGCAAGCATTTGGGTGATTGCAAGCGCTGTGAGCTTCACGAAGGGCGCACCCACATCGTTTTTGGAGCAGGAAGCCCAAAGGCTCGCGTTGTAATTATCGGAGAGGCTCCCGGTAAAACTGAGGATGAACAGGGTAAGCCTTTTGTGGGAAGATCCGGCGCCGTGCTCGACGACTTGCTTGAGCGAGCGGGGCTCACGCGCGATGAGATCTATATCTGTAATGTGGTTAAATGCCGACCGCCAGGCAATCGCAATCCCAAAGCTCATGAGATCCAGGAGTGCTCGCCGTTCCTGCGCGAGCAGCTTAAAGCCATTTGGCCTGAGG